>JBATRI010000776.1:0-10138 GCA_049292515.1 Geminicoccaceae bacterium | reverse complement strand
GCATGACGCCGATGCCGCTGCCGGACCCCGGCGGCTTGCCGCCCGGCCCCGGCCTGCTCACCGGCCCGTCCGGCGAGTTCACGCTCCTCAGCCGTCCCTGAGCCGCAACGCGCCGCCGCGTGGTTGCGCTGCCCCAGCGGGTGGTGCAGGATGCCGCCATGTCAATCATGCCCCGGCAGAGGGCTGCAAAACAGGGAGTTGAGGCATGGCGTTGATCACACGGCGCGACGCGTTGCAGGTGGGCTTGGGGGCGTTGGCCGGCACGACCATGCTCGGTACGGGCAGCTTGCGGGCCCAGATCGCCGTTACGGACGTGGCCGCGCCGAAGTTCGACATCGAGGCGGGTGCCAGCTTGCGCGTGTTGCGCCCGTCCAAGTTCGTCCAGGGTGACGAGACCCTGTTCCTGGAGAACAGCAAGAAATTCTCGGAGCAGTATGGGATCCCGGTCATCGTGACCAGCGAGAGCTGGGAGGACCTGCGCCCGAAGACCGCGACGGCAGCGGCCATCGGCAGCGGCCCCGACATCGTCTACGCTTGGTCCGACGACCCGCATAAGTTCTCCAGCCAGTGCGTCGACCTCACCGATCTCGCCGACTATCTCGGCCAGAAATATGGTGGCTGGTGGCCGATCGTCGAGAAGTACGGCAAGGACCAGCAGACCGGCCGGTGGATCGCCATACCGGTCGGCGGCTCGGGCAACCGCTTCGTCCATCGCAAGTCGTGGGTCAACGAGGCCGGCTTCGAGACCGTGCCCGAGGATCTGGACGGCTTCCTCGACATGGCGCGCAAGCTCAAGGCCAACGGCCACCCCATCGGCCTGGCGCTGGGCAACGCCACCGGCGACGCCAACTCCTGGTGCCATTGGCTGATGTGGACGCATGGCGGCTCGCTGACCGACGAGAACGACCAGATCACCATCAACAGCAAGGAGACGATCGAGGCGCTGAAGTACGGCAAGGCACTGGCCGAGACCTTCATCCCCGGCGCCACCTCCTGGCTGGATCCCAGCAACAACAAGGCCTTCCTGTCCGGCGAGATCTCCGGCACCGGCAACGGCATCTCGATCTACTACGCGGCCAAGACCTCCAAGGAGCCGGCCCTGCAGGCGATGGCGGCCGACATCTACCATGCGCGGATGCCGATCGGACCGGCCGGGCGGCCGACCGAGCGCGGCCTGATCGTCAACCCGATGATCTTCAAGCACAGCAAGTACCCGAACGCCGCCAAGGAATATATGCGGTTCATGATGGAGGAGCCGCAATATCTGCCGTGGCTCACCGCGTCCATCGGCTACTGGAACCATCCGCTCAAGGCCTACGACGCCGCTCCCATCTGGACCGACGACCCCAAGCACACGTCCTACCAGCACGTCCTCTCCGATGCGATCTGGGACGGCTACAAGGGCAGCGTCGGCGAGGCTTCGGCCGCGGTGACCGCGGACTACGTCGTGGTGCAGATGGTGGCGTCGGTCGCCACCGGGCAGGCCACGCCGGAGGAGGCGGCGGCCGAGGCCGAGCGGCGCGCCAAGCGCTACTACAAGTCCTGAGGCTCGACCGAGGCCGCCGGCATAGCGCTGGCGGCCTCGCACCCATTCGGCCAGCCGGAGGCGGATATGGCAGCGACGGCTGAAAAATTCGAGATTCCCAGGCGGGAGACCGGCTGGCTCGGGCGGCTGCTCGACAGCAAGCCGTTCCTGATCTTCCTGTGCCTGCTGCCGGCACTGGGCATCCTGATCCTGTTCCTGACCTACCCGCTGGGTCTGGGCGTCTGGCTTGCCTTCACCGACGCCACCATCGGTCGGCCCGGCAACTATGTCGGGCTCGACAACTACATCTACCTGTTCTCGGACCCGGTCTTCCGGCTCGCCGTCTTCAACACCCTGTTCTACACGATCCTGGCCACGGTCGGGAAGTTCGCGCTGGGCCTGTGGCTGGCGCTGATGCTCAACCAGAACCTGCCGTTCAAGTCGCTGCTGCGTGCCATCCTGCTGGTCCCCTGGATCGTCCCGACGGTGCTCTCCGCCCTGGCCTTCTGGTGGATCTACGACCCGCAGTTCTCGATCATCTCCTACATCCTGGTCGACATGCTGGGCTGGCGCGACACCTACATCGACTTCCTGGGCACGCCCTGGAACGCGCGCCTGTCCCTGATCGCGGCCAACATCTGGCGTGGCATCCCGTTCGTGGCGATCTGCCTCCTGGCCGGCCTGCAGACGATCTCGCCCTCGCTCTACGAGGCGGCGATGATCGATGGTGCTTCCGCCTGGCAGCGCTTCCGCCACGTCACCTTCCCGATGCTGATGCCGATCCTGGCCGTGGTCCTGACCTTCTCGGTGATCTTCACCTTCACCGACTTCCAGCTGGTCTACGCCATCACGCGCGGTGGCCCGGTGAACTCGACCCATCTCATGGCGACCCTCGCCTACCAGCGGGCCATCCCGGGCGGGCAGCTGGGCGAGGGGGCGGCGATCGCCGTCGCCATGATCCCGTTCCTGGTGGCCGCGACCGCGTTCAGCTATTTCGCGCTGGCCAACCGCAAGTGGCAGCAGGGTGGCCGCGATGACTGAGGACGCACCGATCAACGTGCCGGAGCGCACCGGCGTCATTCAATGGGAATCGCTGCCGCGCCGGCTGGTGACGCTGTGGCTGCCGCTGTCCTGCTTCGTGATCGTCCTGCTGTTCCCGTTCTACTGGATGGCCGTCACGGCGCTGAAGCCCAACGACGAGCTTTACAACTTCAAGGAATACAACCCGCTCTGGGTCCATTCGCCGACGCTCGCCAACATCACCAAGCTGCTGTTCGAGACCGACTACCCGCGCTGGCTGACCGTCACCATGACCGTGGCCATCGTCGCCACCATCATCTCGGTGGCGGCCTCGGTGCTGGCCGCCTACGCCATCCAGCGCCTGCGCTTCAAGGGCAGCAACTATCTGGGCCTGGCCATCTACCTGGCCTATCTCGTGCCGCCCTCGATCCTCTTCATCCCGCTGGCGATCATGGTCTTCAACCTCGGCCTCTACGACAGCCCGCTGGCCCTGATCCTGACCTACCCCACCTTCCTGATCCCGTTCTGCACCTGGCTCCTGATCGGCTACTTCAAGTCGATCCCCTACGAGCTCGAGGAGTGCGCGCTGATCGACGGCGCCACCCGGCTGCAGATCCTGTGGAAGATCACGCTGCCACTGGCCGTCCCCGGCCTGATCTCGGCCAGCATCTTCGCCTTCACCCTTTCCTGGAACGAGTTCATCTACGCCCTGGCCTTCATCCAGTCGGCCGAGAACAAGACCGTGCCGGTGGCGGTGCTCACCCAACTGGTCGAGGGCGACGTGTATCACTGGGGCTCGCTGATGGCAGGCGCGCTGCTGGGGTCGATTCCGGTGGCGATCTTCTACAGCTTCTTCGTCGAGCACTATGTGGCCAGCATGACCGGGGCGGTGAAGGAGTAGCGCGGCGCAGCCCACCGTCGTTTTGATCCTCCGCCGTCCTGATCGCGTTTCCCGCGCGCTGTCGATCGCGACCAGATCCTGCCGGCCCGTCCGGCCTGTCACCCTCTGGCCACATAGGCCATCTGCGCCGTGATGACCGCGCAACCTCGCCCCCTCTCGTCGATTGTTGCAGCTGAAGCCTAACCACGACGAGAGAACCATGATGTCGAACGCACGCCGGCTGCTGCTCACCCTGGCCGCCCTCTTCCTCGCCGCCTCGACCCTCACCGCCTGCGGCGATACCTGGCGCGGCGCCAAGGAAGATACCGGCGACAACCTCAAGTCCACCGGCCAGACGCTGCAGAACGCCGGGGAGAAGGTGCAGCCCTGACCTGAGCGATCGCCGGGGATGCGTTGTGCGTTCGTCGTCCGCCACACCGGCGGCGGACAGGGCGTGTTACCGCCCGTAGCGCCGCCCCGGTAAGGCTCGCGGCTGACTCCACCGGGTGCGCAGCAGCTCCTCGCCCCGCTCGCTCCTGGCCCCTTAAAAAGCTTGGCTGCCTGCCGAACCTCGATCGGCTGCGCTGTCTCCTTCAGGAGCCGCGTGAGCGCCTGGAACTGGTTGCGCAGCTCCTTCGGCCATATGGCGGTGGCCGCGACCTGCACGGCCTCGCCGACCGTCATCTCCTCCTGCACCGGCTGGGCAGCCTTGGCTTTTGGGGCCGGATCTCGGCCGGCATCTTCGCCTTCACCCTCTCCTGGAACGAGTTCATCTACGCGCTGGCGTTCATCCAGTCGGCCGAGAACAAGACCGTGCCGGTGGCCGTGCTGACCCAGCTGGTCGAGGGCGACGTGTATCACTGGGGGTCGCTGATGGCCGGGGCGCTCCTGGGGTCGATCCCGGTGGCGTTGTTCTACAGCTTTTTTGTGGAGTACTATGTCAGTAGCTTGACGGGTGCGGTGAAAGAGTAGTGTCCCGCTGCTCCCCAGCCCTTGAGGATGAAGCGCTACCTTTGCTGCGCCTCGGTGAGTTGGCGAGTCAGTTCGAACGATCGGGCATCGCTGACGAGTCGCCCAAGCGTTTCCATCCGCCCCCACTACTGGATGTCGATCTTACTCGGCCCCTCACAGGTCCGACGCCAATCTTCGCCTTCAAAGTAGTCACGCCATTCTGCCTCGGTCAGGTTGCGGATCGATCGGCGACAGATTTCCTCGATAAGATTATCGACCCCCAACGGCAGTATGGACATCCGCTTCTCGCCACGCACAACGAGTGCGCGATCCTCGATGAAGCCGGTGACATCGAATATGTCGGTCGCCGCGCTCCTCATCACCTCCCGACCTGTGTCGACTTCCCATACGCGTATTATGCCATCTGATGCAGATACGGCAATCAAATTACCAATGCTACTAAAGTTAGCAGAATTTAGATCGGCTCCGTGATAAAAAGTACGTATCTCTCGTCCAGTGGCGCAATCAACCACTATCAGTCGATAGTCTCCAGGATTAAAGCCGCCCAATACCTCCGTTCTCACGGCGTCTTCCTTTTCGACGAGTTGCTTTATTGCCAAATACCTTCCATCCATGCTAATTGCCAATAGTTCCCCGTTCATTTTTAGTTCACGAACATGAGACCAGTTACTGTCGGCAATCTGAATTCGGCCACTGTTAGCGCTCGCGATCACTTCGGGGGATCTAACTATTTTGCCAATAGCACGTCCCGCGACAACGTTGTCGTAAGTGTCAGTGCTTAAGCGCCAGATGACCCCATTCTCTGTCACGGTCATCAGATGTCGACTGTCTGCGCTAAACCACATTTGGTCAACACTTGCAGGGCTGTTTGATGACTCACGTGATTGGCGCTCGCCTTCCTGTTCGAGCCAAGGAGATGCGCCTCGAATCGTGCGCTCATATCCCAGGGCCGTGCGCCCGAGCATTCTCATGTCGGACGCATCAAATAACCAAACCCAGTCAAAGGAACTAACCGCCACCATCTTGCCATCTGGGCTGAGTTGAGCATCTATACAGCAGACGGAAGACCTGCGCGGATAGAGAATCTCAGCGCCTTGGTCGTTGAAGCTATCTGGGTTACTTACCCGCGTGAACGACAGCCTGCGGTCGATCTGCTCTTGCGGTACTATCACCGTGCGCTCCTCGCGCGTGAGATCGACCAGCGGCACCTTCTCGAGAGACGTCGCTGACGGCAGTAGATGCTCGAATTCCGGCGATACGGCGCGGTCCACCGTCAAGTGCGCCCCGTCGATGTCGCGTTCGGCGATGGTTCCGGGAAATTCCTGGTGCGTCCTGCGCACAAGCGGTCTCAAACTAAACAGGGTGGCCCGCTGCCGACTAACTACAAGCATAGTGTTGGACTCCGCGTCGAAATCGACAGCGTCTACGGTCGCGTTCCTTGTGAGGAGATCTTGACCGGACGATGTCCAGATCGCGAACTCGTTCTCATCTGTGGAAGCTGCGATAACGTCGCCGTTTGGCGCCAATTGTGCGAGGCGAGTATCACCGCTAAACATCCGATCTTCGGTAAACGCCGTTGCGCCAAGATCCCAAACAACAATATTACCATCTCTGGCGGCTGTGAAGAGCCGGTTCCCCACGAGAGCGAGCCCAGTGACATCGGAGTCATGCAAAGGTCGTCCGAAAATCGACCGCGTCTTCCAATCCCAAACGACTACGCCATCTATTCTGTGCGCAGTGGCAAGGAACTTGCCGTCGCCCGAGAATGCCAGTCTCTCAGTGAACCCGCCAAGGCGATCGGCAGCTAATTGTTGCCCATTTCGGACATCCCAAACGGAGGCGCAACCGTTCCCGTTGGACACTGCTAGCAAACGCCCGTCCCAGCTGAAGGCTGCGCTCACAAAATCTTGATCTGGGATCGCGCGAATGAGAGTGCTTTCACCCCCAGTCACTGACCAAAGCCGAAGTATATTGTCATCAGCGATTGTAACGATGTGAGTCCCATCGGGCGAGCCGACTATATTTCTTACGTACTCTGGACTGAAGCTTGTTCGAGCGGATGGCTGACGAGTCACTTCGCATGGCGGCGTAGCCATAACGGCATCGCCCGGCATTCCTGTGTTGACGAAGTCTCGAAGGCGAGTTCCTTGTTCCGCATCAAACACGCTCACCTGACCATCACTGAACCCTATGACGATGCGGTTTCTACCGCGGCCGAGGGTACCAGCACTGCTCATCCCGAAATAATCGTCTGTCGATGGCGGGAACTGCAGATCCCGTGGGCGTTCCCCGTCTGATACCCTGTACACGCCAGAGGCGCCATGTCCGGGTGCACCGACGATCCACTCGCTGTTCCCTGAGAACACTGGTTCTGTGCGCCTTAGGTCTCGCACCTGGATAGCCGGCTGCCCGGAGGCCCACTGCCAAAGGAGCAAAGCTTCGTCTGTGGGGACGGCCAAGGTGTTTCCGTCAGGGCTGAAGTGCATATCGTAGCCAATGCTAAGGTGATCGGCTTGCAGCCTCGCGGCCTCCTTGCCCGTCGATGCATTTAAGATTGCCACCGTGTTTTTTCCGACGAGCTTCCCTTCGGAGTCCTTGGTATAATCAGTAAACCTAGCCGCAATGTGGTTGCCATCTGGGGTGACCGCCATGCTGGTCACTTCGTCGACGAGGCGGATGGCCAGCTGAGGCACGAGCATGCGTGAGATGACGAGACGTGCGGCGGAATCCGCAAGGCTTGTAGGCTCGAGCCGCAGGCTCTCTGCTGCAAGAAGTGCCGCGAGCTGGAGCTTCGTCGCGCCCTGGTCGGCCAAAAGGCGCGCATTTGCCGCGAGACCGCGTGCAAGGGCACTCGTGCGGCGAGCCTCGGCGATACTCGTCAGTTCCTCGGCGCGCCGCGCGTTAGATTCCGCCACCACTTGCTGTGACCTTGCCTCGTTTCTTGCTTCCTCAGCCGAGCGAGCATTGCCTTTAGCTATTTTACCCTGGATTATCGCATCGTTCCTCGCGGCAACGGCATCGCGCCATTGCCAAAAGAACAGGCTGGCCAAGACCAGGAGCAGGATCGACGCCAAAGCTGCGACCACAGTCCATCGTCTGCGGGCATGCTCTGCCGCTTCGCTAGCGGCCACGCTGTGATTGACGAACTCTCGTTCCAGAGGCGATAGCCAAGCATCGCGAGAGCTCGCGGTCCGCAGCCGCTTGAACTCTGTCAGCTCGCCGCCGCGCGCCAAATCCTCGTTGTTGCGGCCGCGACCGTGCCAATTGACCGCGGCGTCTAAGAGCTGGTCAAGAGAGCGCTTGTCGATGGCGCGGGTCGAGTCGGGCTTGTGGCGGCTGGTCCCGGTCCCTCGCAGCCAGAATCGATAGTCCGGCCACTGCGTCACAAGCTGTTCGTGAGCCAACTCGACAGTGATGGAATCCTCGTCGTTCTCGCCTGTATCGGGTTCGCGTAGCACGAGAAGGCGGCGGCATTCTGGGGTGGCGAGCTTGCGCGCGACCGCCCTTGCAGGCTCTTTCAGCTCGGCGAACGCGACCGGACGGCGGGTGGCGCCGCCGGCGTCGCCGGCGCGGATCAGGCGCATGAACAGGGCCTCGGCGATTGGGCGCTCGGGCTCGGTCAGCTTCTTCGGGTCGCTCGTCGGGTTCCAGAACACATCTTCCGCCTCGCGGGCGAGGGCGCCCTCGAGGCGGTCGAGGCGTTGATAGGCAAGGGCGAGGTCACCGCCGCTATCGCCGCGGCGCTCCCAGCTCGCATGGAGCGCCATCTCGACGAGCGCTAGGTTCCCGGGCTCGCCGGCGACGTCCCTGACAACCTCGTCGGCCAGGGCCGCGCCACGAGCTTCGCTCTCGCCGGCCAGCAACAGAGGCTTCTCGACGATGTCGCGTAATGCCTCGGGCGCCATGGTGCCGAGGAGGAAGCGGCCGGCGTTGCCATGGGCGGCAAGGCGGTCGCGCAGGTGCTCCTGGTCGGTGTGCAAGTGGTAGTAGTCGCGGCGCATGGTGCCGACGACGCGGCGGGCGAGGTCGCCCTCGGGCACGAGCGCGAGGAGGGCGGCGAGAAAGTCGCGGCGCCTGGTGTCGTCGGTGGTGAGGGTCCACAGCTCCTCGAACTGGTCGACGACGAGGAGCAGGGAGGCATCGGCCGGACCAGACTGGCGCAGGGCGTCGCGGATCGAGCCGGGGTCGCGGGTGCGGATCGCGGCACCTAGGGCGAAGATCATCTCCGGAGCGATGCCGGCCGTGGCGGCGCGTTGGGCGCCCTCGACCAGGCCCTCGAACGGGTCGGTGCCGGGGCGCATCTCGACCACGTGCCACTGGCCGGGCTCGGGGCGGCGGCCGAGCGGGTCGGCGAGCGCCCCCTCGCGGAAGGCCGGGATCAGGCCGGCCTTGACCAGCGAGGACTTGCCCGAGCCGCTGTCGCCGGTAACCAGGACCAGGTTCGTGGTCCGCAGCCGGTCGACCAGCTCCTGCGTCTCCTTGCGGCGGCCGAAGAAGAGGGCGGCGTCCTTGGCCTCGAATGCCTCCAGGCCCATGAAGGGCTGTGCCACCAGCCGGACGGGCTGGGCGGCGTCGAGGCGGGCGGCGGTGCGGACGAGGTCGGCGAGGCCCTTGCCGTCCCCGGTCAGGCGCACGCCTTGATATTGCTGGGCGAAGGGCGGCAGGTGGGCGAGGTCGCCCGGGTCGTCGGCGATGATCGGGACGAAGGGGTAGGTGGACCCGGCGCGCTGCTCGGCGATGACACGGTCGAGGGCCACGCGCACCTCGAGTCGGACCCAGTTGCGCGCCCCCTCGCGCGTCAGCAGCAGGCCGAACGACGTGGAGTGGCTGGCTATGGCCACCTCCAGCTGGTCCTGCCAGGACGTGCCGGCGTGTAGCCGGTGCAGGCCGTCGGGGCGCTTGTCGACCCAGACCTTGAGGCCAGCGGCCTGCGCCTCAGGGCTGGACTCGATCGCCGCCGCGAGCGTGATCGCCCGCTCGGTGTCGGCGCCCGCGTGCGACAGGAACAACAGGTGCGCCATGCAATATTGCGCCGAATATCTCGCCCCGCCCTCAGGTTGCGCCGACTGGGCTGCGCCGGCAAGGGCCATCGTCGGGCTTGCTGGCGTGTCAGGCGGCCTTGGATTGCGGCGGGCGGCCGGAGCGTTCGGGCGTGGACGACGCCAGAGAGGCGAGCCAGGCGAGGGCGGGGCCGTCGAAGCGAAGCGGCGCCAGTACTTGGTCGAGCAGAGCGAGATCGATCGGGCCGTGATAGGGGGCGGCGCCCGGAAGCCTGAGGGTGAGCATGGCAGCCGCGAGATCGCTTTGGTTGGTGTCGTGCGGGCCGGTGGCGTCGAGCAGGTGGCGGATGCGGGTACGCAAGGCGGCGAGTGGGTCGAGCGTCGGGCGTGGTGGGGTGGCTGGGAATTCGTTCGTGCGATTTTGTGGTGCCGGTTCGAATGGGGCGGCGTCGGGCAATTCGTTCGTGCAATCCGCCGCGGCCGGGGCGGGCAGGACCAGGCCGGCCTGCTTGGCCTTGCGATGGGCGAGGAAGGCGCGGTGCGCGCGCTGGGTCGCCATGCCGGCGGCGCTCGCGTAGCGGATCGCGGTGCCGAGAGAGAGGGCGTGGCGTTTCTCGCCCAGGTCGCGGCCGGCGTCGGCGGCACAGGGCATCGCGGTGAGCACGCCGGCTTCGGCCCGGTCGGCGCGGATCTCCTTCCACATCGCCACGGCGAGTGCCGTGACCAGCTTCTCCTCGGTGG
>JBATRI010000775.1:0-4206 GCA_049292515.1 Geminicoccaceae bacterium | reverse complement strand
GTGCCGCGGCGGGACTGGGTGGTGCCCGGGCCGCGGCGACGTTCGTCTATGCCGCGCCCGACGCTGCCGGTCTGCTCGACCGGGCCCGCGAGTGGCTTGAGGCTGCCGGGGTGCGAGCCGGCGCCACCCTGGTCAACGGGCTCCTGATAGCCCGTTTTCTGGCCGCCGAGGCCCTTGCGCTGCGGCGTGCTTTCGCGTTGTTCTGGTGTCGCTTTCGCGCGGCCGCGGCCGGGCTGCCGCCCATGCTGCCACGGCTCTGGCACGTCTGAGGGAACCCCATGCACCTGACCCCCCGGGAGAAGGACAAGCTCTTGATCGCCATGGCGGCCCAGGTGGCGCGCCGGCGGCTGGAGCGCGGCGTCAAGCTCAACCACCCGGAGGCGATCGCCCTGATCTCCGACTTCGTCGTCGAGGGTGCCCGCGATGGCCGCTCGGTGGCCGAGCTGATGGCGGCCGGTGCTGAGGTCCTGACCCGCGAGCAGGTCATGGACGGCATCGCCGAGATGATCCACGAGGTCCAGGTCGAGGCCACCTTCCCGGACGGCACCAAGCTGGTGACGGTGCATGCGCCGATCCGGTGAGGGGTGGCCCGAGTCGTCAGACCCCGCTGTCGGCGTAGAGCTGATCGAGCGTGACCCGCCCGTCGAGTGTCGGGCTATCGAAGGCGGCATTGCCCACGAAATCCTGACCGAGCCAGCCGCTCGAATCACGGCGCCAGTGCTGGACCCATCGCCGCTCGGAATCGACCATCCAGATCTCGGCGACGCTCGGCAGAGTCTTGTAGTCGATGAGCTTGCGTCCGAGATCGTGGGTGCGTGTGCTCGGCGAAAGTACCTCGATCACGAGCGAAGGATCGATGATCTCCGGCGCCGCCGGTCCGCACGTGACCGCAAGATCCGCCTGCCACATCGTTCGCTCATCGATTCTCAGGCCCGCCTCGGCTTCGCCACGGCATGGCCTGCGCCCGCTCAGAGCGTTGTAGAGGACACCAGCACTGTTGACGACGATGGTCCTGTGTGCGCCACCCGGCGGCGACATCGCGTGAATGACGCCATCTGCCAGCTCGTAACGGGTTTCGGTGCCATCGTCCCACGCCAGGAACTCGTCCACCGTCATCAGCGTCAGCGCCTGCTCGGCCATGGCCCGCTCCGTTCGTCGTCACCGGCATCATAGAGGAAATCGCCGATGATCCCAGGTGAACTCTTCCCCGCAGCCGGTGACATCGAGCTCAATGTCGGTCGGCCGACCGTCACCCTCACCATCGCCAACACCGGCGACCGGCCGATCCAGGTCGGCTCGCACTACCACTTCTTCGAGACCAACGAGGCGCTGGCCTTCGACCGCGAGCAGGCCCGTGGCATGCGCCTGGACATCCCTGCCGGCACGGCCGTGCGCTTCGAGCCGGGCCAGTCGCGGGAGGTGATGCTCGTGGCCTACGGCGGGACCCGCAAGGTGTTCGGCTTCAACCAGAAGATCATGGGGGCACTCTGATGGCCTTTCGCATGTCGCGCGCGGCCTACGCCCACATGTTCGGGCCGACGGTCGGCGACAAGGTGCGCCTTGCCGACACCGACCTCGTGATCGAGGTCGAGGAGGACCGCACGGTCTACGGCGAGGAGGTCAAGTTCGGCGGCGGCAAGGTGATCCGCGACGGCATGGGGCAGGGCCAGGAGGGCCGTGCCGCCGGTGCGGTCGATACCGTCATCACCAACGCGCTGATCCTCGACCATTGGGGGATCGTCAAGGCCGACATCGGCCTCAAGGACGGCCGCATCGTCGCGATCGGCAAGGCTGGCAATCCCGAGACCCAGCCCGGGGTCGATATCGTCATCGGGCCGGGAACCGAGGCCATCGCCGCCGAGGGCAAGATCGTCACCGCCGGCGGGATCGACGCCCATATCCACTTCATCTGCCCGCAGATCCTGGACGAGGCCCTGATGGCGGGCCTGACCACGCTGTTCGGTGGTGGCACCGGCCCGACGGCCGGCACGACCGCCACGACTTGCACCCCCGGCGCCTGGCACATCGCGCGCATGCTGCAGTCATTGGAGGCCTTCCCGATCAATGTCGGCCTGTTCGGCAAGGGCAACGCCTCCCTGCCCGAGGCGCTGCGCGAGCAGGTCATGGCCGGCGCCTGCGGCCTCAAGCTGCACGAGGACTGGGGCACCACGCCCGCCGCCATCGACTGCTGCCTGCGGGTGGCCGACGAGATGGACGTGCAGGTGGCGATCCACACCGACACGCTGAACGAATCGGGCTTCGTCGAGACCACGATCGCGGCCTTCAAGGGCCGTACCATCCACGCCTTCCACACCGAGGGTGCCGGCGGCGGCCACGCGCCGGACATCCTCAAGGTCGTGGGCCTGGCCAACGTGCTGCCGTCCTCGACCAACCCGACGCGACCCTACACGGTCAACACGGTGGACGAGCATCTCGACATGCTCATGGTCTGCCATCACCTCGACCCGTCCATTCCCGAGGACGTGGCCTTCGCCGAGAGCCGCATCCGCAAGGAGACGATCGCGGCCGAGGACATCCTGCACGACCTGGGTGCGATCTCGATGATGTCCTCCGACAGCCAGGCCATGGGCCGGGTCGGCGAGGTGATCATCCGCACCTGGCAGACCGCGCACAAGATGAAGCAGCAGCGCGGCCGCCTCGCCCAGGAGACCGGCGACAACGACAATGAGCGGGTCAAGCGCTACGTCGCCAAGTACACGATCAACCCGGCGATCGCGCAGGGGGTCAGCCATGTCGTGGGCTCGGTCGAGCGCGGCAAGCTCGCCGACCTCGTGCTCTGGTCGCCGGCCTTCTTCGGGGTCAAGCCCGACGTCGTGATCAAGAGCGGCACCATCGCCGCCGCCCCCATGGGCGACCCCAACGCCTCGATCCCGACCCCGCAGCCGGTCCACTACCGCCCGATGTTCGGCGCCTTCGGCCGCTCGGCCGTGGCCAGCGCCGTCCATTTCGTCTCGGCCGCCGCGGTCGAGGACGGCATCCACCACCGCCTGGGCCTGCAGCGCGACCTCTGCGCCGTGCGCAACACCCGCGGCGGCATCGGCAAGGCGTCGATGATCCACAACGGCGCCACGCCCAGGATGGAGATCGACCCCGAGACCTACGAGGTTCGTGCCGACGGCGAGCTGCTCACCTGCGAGCCCGCGTCCGTGCTACCCATGGCGCAGCGCTACTTCCTCTTTTGACTTTCTCCCTCTCCCGCGTAGCGGGCGAGGGTCGGGGTGGGGGCTCCTCGTGCCACGCATCGACCACACTCTACGTGACAAGACGCGCCAGGTGCGCCGTGAGCCGACCGAGGCCGAGAAGCGCCTCTGGTCGATTCTGCGCGACCGGCAGCAGGGCGGCGCCACTTTCCGCCGCCAGCACCCGATTCCGCCCTATGTCGCGGATTACGCCTGTGTGGACGCCAGGCTGATCGTCGAGGTCGACGGCGGCCAGCACGCGGGCGCGCCGCACGATGCGCAGCGCGAGGCCTACCTGCAGCGGCAGGGCTGGCGCGTGCTCCGGCTCTCGAACGCCGACGTGCTGGCCGACCTCGACGATCTCGCCCGGCGGATCATGGCAGCACTGGAGCAGCAGCCGACACCCGCCGCCCCGGCAGCGGAGTCGCTCCCCCGCGCCACCGCCGTCGGCACCGACGGCACCCCCGCCGACACCGTCACCCTGGCCTTCGACGACCGCCACCGCCGACGCCTGCGCCTGACGACCGACGACGGCCGCTCCTTCCTGCTCGATCTGGCGGAAGCCCGGGTCCTCCGCGACGGCGATCTCCTGGCCCTCGACGACGGCAGCTTCGTCCAGGTCCGCGCCGCGCCGGAGGCTGTCCTCGACATCCAGGCTGCCGATCCTCTGGCCCTTGCCCGCATCGCCTGGCACCTCGGCAACCGCCACACCCCGACCCAGATCCTGGACGGCGCCTTGCGCATCCGCGCCGACCACGTGCTCGAGCACCTGCTCACCGACCATCTGGGTGCCGTGGTCACCCGTGCCACCGCCCCCTTCGACCCCGAGGGCGGCGCCTACGGCCACGCTGCCACGCATGAGCATTGAGCCCGCCCTTTTCCGCCTGCTGGCCTGGCTGTCGCCGGCCTACCCGGTCGGCGCCTACAGCTACAGCCACGGCCTGGAATGGGCGGTGGAGGCCGGCCTGGTCCGCGACCGCGCCGGGCTCGAGGCCTGGCTGGGCAC
>JBATRI010000774.1:0-1665 GCA_049292515.1 Geminicoccaceae bacterium | reverse complement strand
CCCGACAGCACCCGCGCGGGTCGCGCCGACAGCTCCTCGAGGCGGGCCAGCGCCAGTGCCTGCCGCGTCCGCTGCGCGCGGGTGGGAGCCGGCAGGCCGTGCACCTGCAGCGCGTAGTCGATGTTGGCGGCGACCGAGCGGCGGAGCAGCACCGGCTTCTGGAACACCATCGCCTGCTTCAGCCGGATGGTGCGGTCGGCCGGTCGGCCGGCCCAGAGAACGGTACCCTGGGTCGGGGTCAGCAGCCCGTGCAGCAGGCGCAGCAGCAGGCTCTTGCCGGCGCCGTTGGGACCGATGATCACCGTCTTCTGGCCGGCCCCGAGCACCAGGTCGACACCGTCGACGAGCCGCTTGCCGGCCACTTCGTAGAGCAGCCCGCGGGCTTCGAGCGGCAGGATGGTGCTGTCGGGGATGACCGGCGCCACCAGCGTCAGGTGCTGGGCACGCTCAGGCATAGGCAGCGCGCACGGCGGTCCGGCGCAGCGCCAGCACGCCGGCATTCACCGCCAGGGCAAGCGTCAGCAGGATGAGGCCCAGCGCCAGAGCCAGGGCGAGGTTGCCCTTGGAGGTCTCGAGGGCGATCGTCGTCGTCATGACGCGGGTGACGTGGTTGATGTTGCCGCCGACGATGATCACCGCGCCGACCTCGGCAATGGCGCGGCCGAAGCCGGCCAGTGCTGCGGTCATCAGGCTGTAGCGGCCGTCCCACAGCAGCGTGCCGATGGTCGCCAGCCGCCGCACGCCCAGCGAGCGCAGCTGTTCCGCATATTCGGCGTCGAGGTCCTCGATCACCTGCCGTGCCAGCGCGGCTACGATGGGCGTCACCAGCACGGTCTGCGCGATCACCATGGCGGCGGGCGTATAGAGCAGCTCCAGCACGCCCAGCGGCCCGGCGCGGCTGAGCGCCATGTAGACCAGCAGGCCCACGACCACCGGCGGCAGGCCCATGAGCGTGTTGAGGAGCACGATCAGCGCGCTGCGGCCGGGGAAGCGGGCGACCGCCAGCAATGCCCCGAGCGGCATGCCGATCAGGCAGGCGAGGGCTACTGCCCCGAGGCTCACGCGCACGGAAAGATAGACGATCTGGAGCAGGTCAGGGTCGGCGCGTCCGATCAGCTCGAACGCCAGCCCGAATGCAGCGCCGAAGTCCTGCACGCTGGTTTCTCCCTTTGCCTGCTGCTGCATTCTTTGCATGGGAGCGCGAAAGAAACAGCAGAAAATGCAGCTGGCCGGAGCCGTGACTTGTGAGCCCTTGCGTGGCGCTGCCATAGTGCGGCCGGGCCTGACGACGGCGGACCACTCCCATGCACGACGCTCCCGACCCATTGACGATGCTGGCACGGCTGCTGGTGGCGCCCGCCGCGTTCCCCTGCAGCACGCCCGCAGGAGCGCTGCTGGTCGCGGTGGCGGCCACCATCACCGGCCCCGACCTGGCCGCTGCCTTGCGGCTGCCGGATGCCGGGCGTCGCGAACATCGGATCGTCGTCCAGCGCGGCCACGTGGTGGAGTTCGGCGGTCTGTCGGTCGCCCAGATACTCCGCATCGCCGGTGCTCTGCCGGTGCAGGCCGGGACGGTCGGGCGCTGCCGTGAGCCGGAACTGGCGGCGTTGCTGGCGGAGGGGGCTGCCGGCGGCCTGTTCATCGAGGGTGCGCCCGGGTCCGAGC
>JBATRI010000773.1:0-1678 GCA_049292515.1 Geminicoccaceae bacterium | reverse complement strand
GCTCGGACCTGGTCACCGCCCGGGTCGAGACCGCCGCCGGGCAGACCTGGTCGGGGGTGGCGATCGGCTACTCGGTGGCGGTCCTGCTGGTCGTGATCGCCGCGGCGCTCATGATCGCCAACGACAGCGCCGTGGCCCGGACGTTCTTCTACCTGCCGCTGATCGGCGAATCCTTCTGGCTGATCCTCAAGGCGTTCTGGCTCAACGTCTACATCTTCGTCATCGCCGAGATCTTCGTGCTGGTCTGGGGCCTCGTCGTCGCCATCGCCCGGCTGATTCCCGGCCCCGCCGGCCAGCCGATCCGGCTGATGGCCACGGTCTACACCGACGTCTTCCGCGGCCTGCCGGCGATCATCTGCATCTATCTCGTTGGCTTCGGCCTGCCGCTGACCGGCCTGCCGCTGCTCGGCAACTGGCCGCCGGAATGGTACGCGATCCTGGCGCTGACCCTGACCTACGGCGCCTACGTGGCCGAGGTCTACCGCGCCGGCATCGAGAGCGTGCACTGGAGCCAGGTGGCCGCCGCCCGCTCGCTGGGCCTGTCCTTCTTCCAGACCCTGCGCTTCGTCGTGGTGCCGCAGGCGGTGCGCCGGATCATCCCGCCGCTGCTCAACGACTTCATCTCGCTGCAGAAGGACACCGCCCTGGTCAACGTGATCGGTGCCGTCGACGCCTTCAACCAGGCCAAGATCGTGGCCAGCAACCACTTCAACCTGTCCTCGGTCACCACGGTGGCGTTCTTCTTCGTCCTCATCACCATCCCCCAGGCACGCTTCGTCGACCGCCTGCTCGAGCGGGACCAACGCCGGACGCGAGGCGGCTGATGGCGCTCATCGAGATCCGCAACGTCGTAAAGCGCTACGGCAGCTTCGAGGTCCTCAAGGGCCTGAACCTCTCCGTCGAGGCGCACGACGTGGTCTGCCTGATCGGCCCCTCCGGCTGCGGCAAGTCCACCCTGCTGCGCTGCATCAACGGGCTGGAGCCGATCCAGGGCGGCGAGATCCGCCTGCACGACGACCGCGTCAGCGGCCCCGGCGTCGATGTCGACGCACTGCGCCGCGACGTCGGCATCGTCTTCCAGAGCTTCAACCTGTTCCCGCACATGACCGTGCTCGAGAACATCACCCTGGCCCCGGTCCGGGTGCTGGGCCTGCCCACGAAGGAAGCCGACGAGCGGGCCATGACGCTGCTCGCCCGCATCGGCCTCGACGCCAAGGCCAGGGACTATCCCGACCGCCTCTCCGGCGGCCAGCAGCAGCGGGTCGCCATCGTCCGGGCTCTCGCCATGGAGCCCATGGTCCTGCTGCTCGACGAGATCACCTCGGCCCTCGACCCCGAGCTCGTGGCCGAGGTCCTCAACATCGTCCGCGATCTCGCCCGCGACGGCATGACCATCCTGATGGCGACCCACGAGATGGGCTTCGCCCGCGAGGTCTCCTCCAAGGTCTGCTTTTTGGAAAGCGGCGTCGTCCACGAGGAAGGCCCGCCCGAGCACATCTTCAAGGACCCGGCGAGCGAGCGCACCCGCGGCTTCCTGCGGCGGATCATCGAGGCCGGGCGGTTGTGAGGCCGGGCGTCGCCCGGTCATGCCGGCGGCCTCACCCGCGCAACAGCCGCTCGGCTTCCACATTGCCGGCCTGGGCGGCGCGGGTCAGCCAGTCGCGGGCCTGCGCCGGAT
>JBATRI010000772.1:0-18520 GCA_049292515.1 Geminicoccaceae bacterium | reverse complement strand
TTGCGTCTCAGCCGCCCCAAAAACGGCACCAGCCAGCGTTCAAACTCCTCCTCCCAGCCCAAGGTCGGTGTCCCTTCGATCGCGCTCCTACACCGCGAACAGCCTTGCGGCACAAATACTCGATCAGACTAAAGGTGGCAGCGTAGAGCTAGAATCCAAACACCAAGTCCAGGAGTAGAGCCAGGGACGCCGATCCTTTTATGCCTCGACCTGTTGCGGCAATGGCTGAGCAAAAGCGTCGTGAGATGGGTGCGGATTCCGGGCTGCCCAATTGTTCATCCAGCAACGGACATCTCCAAGTCTACCGCAACGTGGAGGCGGCCCGCCTGGCGCTAGCTGCCGCAGGCCGCTGCCATGGCTCCATGGATGCAACGACGGCGTCGCATCGGCTTACGTCCGTGGCACAGTCGCGACATAGACCATGCCGCCGATCACGGAGCGCATCTCCAGCTGGCCGTGCATACGCGCGACGAGCAACTTCGACAGGCGCGGTGCCGGGTAACCCCGGGCTCCCAGCCCAAGCCCGCTATGCTCGACGCTGAGTTGCCAGGCCGTAGCGGACGCATGGAAGGCGACAGCGATGCGGCCACCGCGGCCAGCCGGAAACGCATATCGGACGGCGTTGGTGATCAGCTCGTTAGCGATGAGGTGCAGCTGCATTGCGATCCTACGCGGCAGCCATTCCGGCACGGTCGTGCAGGTGAACGCTATGCCGGTCGCGATGTCGAAGCTGCTAAGGATTCCAGCACATATCTGGCGCAACTCTTGGCCGAACTCGATCGCAGCCGGTAGAGCCGACCGTGACGGGGCATGGATCCCAACGCCGCCTGGGACCGCTGTCGCGGCCGGTAGCTTGATGCTCGATGGACCCGCTACGCTCGTCCGCATGGACATACTTTCAGAAAGCTGGCTGCAGGCATTGGGATGTCCCGGACCAGCCCCGCGCGAGCAAAGGACCGCTCGGCCAGCTGACAGCAGGAAGGCAGAACGGACGGGGAAACCCGAATGCTGGTCAACCATTTCTAGGCTGCCATCCACGCATGCACGCTAACCTGGGTCAGTGCCGAAGCCCGCTGACGCAAAAAATCAAGGTCAGGCCTGGTCGAGATAGCCGCTATGGTGGCTGGCCAACTGCCGCAACCTTTGAAAATCGTGAAACACGATACGGCCATCGCGAAAGGTCAGCAGATGGAGCTCGCGCAATTGGCGCAGCACCCGGTTGATGTGGATGGCGGTGAGCCCGACCGCATCGGCCAGCATATACTGACTGAGCGGGCAGTCGAATCCCGATCTGGAGCCGAGGCCCGCCAGCTCCAGCCGTAGTCCCAGCTCGAGCAGAAAATGGGCGGTGCGGACCAGGGCACTGCGTCGGCCGACGCCGACCAGATGCTCGACGACCATCGCCTCATCACGCGATGCAGCCCACAAGAACGCCATACCCAACCTGGGCTGCTGCTCGAAGGCCGCCATGAGTTGGGCTTTCGATACTTCGGCCACGGTGACCTCGGTGACCGTGGCAAAACTGTGATCGGAGGCACGCAGGAGCACGCTGCGCAGACCCATGACATCGCCCGGGATCGGGAAGTCGATGATCTGGCGGCCGCCGTCGGGCAAATCTTTATAGGAGCAGGCCCAGCCATGCTCGAGGATGAAGACATGGTGCCCGGCCTGATGCTCGTGGACCAGCTCGATGCCGGCGGCGACGGAACGGCGCTGCGCCTCGAGCCGGTTGAGCATGGCCACCTCTGCCTGCCTCATGGGCATGAAGTGGGTCAGCTTGCGGACCAGCGGGCTGGCGACGGCAGTCATGCAGTTGTGTCCTTGATATGATCGAAATCTATAGCCGAGATTTAGGTTCCTTCCGGCCAAGCAATTAACCGCCACACGCTGCTTTGGATTAGCCTAATGTCTTGCAAAGACTGCTATACTTACTGCCCTCTATCACGAGTTCGGCCGCCATCTCCTTGGCCTCGCTCCATTCCCAAAGGATACGACCATGGCCTACCAAGCTGGAGCAGCGGGGCTCGCGGCGCTTGCCATCTGTGAATCGCTGCTGCTGTCGCTGACCGAGAACAAGTTGCTTACGATCGAGGAGGCGCGGGCAATCCTTGAGGACGCTGCCACCGCTCACCGCAGCGCGGTCCCGCCGACCGCGGATGATGCGCTCCATGACGCGGCGGCTGGCGTGATCGAGCTGATCCTCGCCGGCGGCAACTCGGTCCGCTTCGACTGAGCATACGACGGTGGAGGCTCATCGCGCCGACGTCAGTGCCTGGGCGAGCCACAAGACGAATCATGCCGATCTATCCGTATAGGCTCGGCAAGCTGGAGACGTGTTGGCAGATCGGCACATGGCAAGCTGGGGCTGGCCGCGCGGTGGCGGTCAGCCCAGTTCGTCAGGCCAGGAAGGTGTTGATCGAGGTTCGACGAGCGGGAGCTGGGCGCTCAAGGTGAAGAATACCGTCCTTGATCGTCAGGATGGCATCCGACGGGATGACGTAGACCTGATCCGGCCCAATCTCCGGCCGGATGCACCGGCATCGCCGTGTAGCCGGCGACAATCGGCACCAACGAGCTGGCGTAATTCGGGTCGAGATGCTGGATCAGCACGAAGCTCATCCCGCTGCCGGTCGGCATGGCCGCGAAGAATGCCTTGAAAGCGTCGAGACTACCCGCCGAAGCGCCGATGCCCGCCACCAAATGGGCTCGTTCCGATGCCGCCCCGGCACTCTTGCTCTGGCTGCTGCCGGGCTTACCCGATCGGCTGGGCCTAGCGGCGATACTGCGCCATGCAGAAGCAACCTTTCACCGACTATGTATGCATGTACTCTGCAGTGATCAACGACAAGGACAACGGTTGGTTGCCCATTGGACATCAACACACGGTACGCGCAGCCATGAATTGCCGGAGAAGTATTATCAAGCGCTCTATTTTACTCCGCTTCTAGGGTTCAATTGGTGGTATGCTATCAGATAACGCCCGTTCCACTGGCGCGAGGCCGACAGTACTACTCCGCCGACCTCATGCTTCCTGGACCAGGTCGTTACCGTTCAGTGCACCGACGGAGCTGCGGCGGGATGGCGATGGGCCAGAAAAAAGCGGAGCATCTCCCGCGTGGCATCGGGCCCCTGCGGATCGGTGTAGGAGCCGGCCTGGCTCCCACCCGACCAGGCATGGCCGGCGCCGTGGATCACCCACTGCTCGAGGATCGCCTGGCCGTGCGCATCGGCATGCAGCGTCCGGCGGTAGGCCCGTCCACCCGGCACCTGTCCCTGCTGCGCTGTCGCCGTGGCCTGCAAAGCGGGAGTCGAGGTTCCGCGGGCCTGGGCGATGACCTGATCGCCGTTGCGCGGATGGACCGTCGTGTCCTGGTCGCCGTGGAACACGATCGTCGGCACGATCCGCTGCGGCCCTTCAGCTGCGGCTCCGCCCTTTGGGGCCGACACGGTAGCCCCGCCTTGCATGGCGGCAAAGGCCGAAGGCATGTCGCTGGCAGCACCGACCGCGAGGCCGGAATGCACGCCAATCGCGGCGTAGAGGTCGGGGTAGGTCGCCCCCATGATGGCGGCGGCGGCCCCGCCGGCGGAGAGCCCGGCGACATAGACCCGCTGCGGATCGACCGGGTAGTCGCGCATGATCTGGCGGGTGATGCCGGCGATCAGCGACGGCTCGCCCTGTTCGCGCTGCTGATCGCCCGGGCTGAACCAGTTCCAGCACTTGGACGGGTTCCCGGCGCTGGTCTGGGCGGGATAGACGACCAGGCAGGTGTGCTCCTCGGCCAGTGCGTTCATCCGGGTGCCGGCGGCAAAATCGTCGGGCGACTGGGTGCAGCCATGCAGCATGACCACCAGCGGCAGCATCTGCCCGTGCGCGCCGCTGGGAACGTACAGCTTGTAGGCCCGGCTACCAGCCTGGTTGCTGTAGCTCCCGGCGAGAAAAACTGCACCATCCGGTACGGGCTCGGCTGCCGGTGCTGGGAACGACTTGGCCAGTCCGCCCAAGCCCGCCTTGAAGCCGTTGCCGTTGAGACGCTCGAGAAAGCTGCGGGCACCGGTCCCAGCACTGGGCGCGGTGAACGAAGTCGGCTGATGGTTGAGGGGCGGTGCGCTTTCCGCAGATGACCGTTCGGTGGCGGCAGCTACTGCCGGCATCGACGTGCTGCCCAGCACCTGCTGCAACAAGGTCGCCACTTCGGTGCGCAGACCCGCTGGTATGAAACGGGTGGCGTCGAGCACGGTGGCTTGCAAGCGATCGTTCATGGCTGAAGTTTTCCAGGTTCGGAAACCGGCCAAGTGCCCTTTCGAGGAAGCTTGATCCGTTTCGTGATGGGAAGGGTCGGTGGGCATTCAGATTGTCGCTGACCATCTCTGCGACATCTGAATGCCATCCACATGGATGGTAAATGAGTATGATCAGACGTTAGTCAAGAGCCGTGATGCGGATGAATGAAGAGAGCCGAGCGATCGCCCTGGCAGCTCTCCGCGCGTTTGAGGATCTCCTTGCGCCAGGCGTGTCCTGCCGAGGAGCTCATGCAGTGAGACGGGATCGCCTGCGGAGGAAACGGGGCTTCGAGCCCTACCCCCTTCAGGAGAGGAGGAGGGCGACCATGGCGATCTCTTATTCCCTGAGCGATCTTGGACCGCTGACGAACGGGCTGCCCCGAAGATAAAATCGCAGGAGGCGGTTCGCATCCCGTGAAATGCCGATCCTGATGCTCTGCCCGATTTCGCCGAGTTCGTGGTCATCGCGGCCGAGCCATAGAGGGCCTTGCCGACAGAGGTCGAGCCCATCAAACCGGCGCTCAACCCGTAACGCCGCGGCGAGCCTTCCTGGCCCTCGCGCCAAGTCGCGCAAGCGCTCGATGCCGCGGTTCAGGCGCATGATCGGGATGCCTTCGAGCGGCTCCAGCGCCCTGATCAGGACCCCGGCCCCGATCCCGGGCAGCTCGCTCGAGACATTCAGCATCCACGAGCTGCCGTAGGCAAGATGGACATAAGCGTGCCCACGCTCGAGAAACAGCGAGCGATTACGCTGGGTCATTCCCCGGTAGGCATGCCCGGCAGCGTCACCGACGACATAGGCCTCGGTCTCGACAATCCGGCCGCTGGCGACGCCCTCGGGCAACTCCCGCACCAATAGCTTGCCGATGAGATAACGGGCGAGGGAGGCCGTATCGATCGGCAGCTCCGAGCGAGCGAGCGGCAAATGCAGTCCTTACCGTGGCAAGCTTTCAGAGCATCCGCTCGACCCATGGCGCGCGCGAAGGCCCCGGCTCGAATGGATCGGCGAAATACTGGGTCTCGCGGGCCACCTTCCCATCGAGGAACTCCATGATGCTCACGGTATAAGACGGCTGCCCGTCATAGGTCAGGACATATTCGGTGACCCAGAGGTAGCCCGCGCCGATGATCCGCCGCACCGTAAAGGATTTCCGGTTCGGCTGCGCTGCGCGCGACGACTGAATCTGCCGCCGCCCGCGAATGCGCTCGCCCGATTGCGGATATTCGAGCACCGCGTCCGCTCAGTAAATCCGATGCTCCTCTTCGAGGTCGTTCACGTCGGAGGCGGCCCAGTGGCCATCCAGGGCCGCTCGAATCCCTCGGTCTTCCATATCAAATCTCCTCGACCATCGCCGTTGATGTTGCGCCGTACCTAAGCAGAGCGCAGCCGGCACGGCGGTCTAGGGTTGGCGGACGCCATTGTCGTCCACTGACAGGGCGTGAGGTCGTCGAACTGATTGGCGAGCGGCTTGATCGAGCCCAGGATCTTTGCCAGGATGAGAATCCCGGGCGCGTGGAATGGATGGCCGTTCTTGCCAGCGACTGCACTTGTGGAATCTGCAGGGCGCGGGCCCCGCATCCGCTTGCTGCGTGGCGAACGGGAAGGCGGCACAGCTTTCCGGGCGGCCTCGTATCGGCTCAGATAGCAACGTGGGTCGTTCTATACCTCATCGGCAATACGGAACTATTGCTGCCAGGCTGGGTTCAGCCCGTGACCCACAAGGTGCGGATCCATGCTCACCAAAGATCACCCGCAAATTATTACCCTGACTGAAGAACACGCCGAGATCACCAAACGCGCCATCGAGCGTGGGCGGGTGGCTGTCCGTACCCACACCGAGAGCCGAGATGAACTTGTTGAAATCGCGCTGCAACAGGCGGACGTCACGGTCGAGCGCGTGCCGATCGGTTTGCCGGTCGAGGTGGCACCTGCGATGCGCGAGGAGGATGGGGTGCTGATCGTCCCCGTTCTCGAGGAGCAGTTGGTCGTCTCGATCAGGCTGATGCTCAAAGAAGAGATCAGGATCACCAGGCAGGTCCGCACCGAGGTCGTCCAAGAGACCGTATGTCTGCGATCCGAGCGGGCTGTCATCGAGCGGCTGCAGGGCCGTCCTATTCCACCATCAACTCAGGAAACGGAGTCCGGTTCATGACGAGCCAAACGTTAACGTCGATGTACGACACCCGAGACTTGGCCGAGAGTGCCCGCGACCAGCTAGTCGGAATCGGAGTCACGCGGGACGCGATCACCATTCATGGGGCCGAGGCCGGAACGGCCGAGCCATCGGCCGCCGCGAGCGAGGACAAGGGCTTCTGGTCGAGCCTTGCCGATTTCTTCATGCCCGACGAAGACCGCCATACCTACACCGAAGGTCTCAAGCGTGGCGGCTACCTGCTCAGCGCACGTGTGCCGGATGAGCTCGAAGAGGCTGCTGCGGACATCCTCGAAGGTTCCGACTCGGTCGACCTCGACGAGCGTAGCGCAAGCTGGCGGCAGGAAGGCTGGACAGGCTACGACGCCACGGCGTCCACCAACACCGGCGCTCCTGGTGCCGTGGCTTATGGCGAAAGTGCCGGCCTGGATGAGGCCATTGGCGGGACATTGCCTGCCGGAACTGCGACTCCCGCTCGGCCAGTATCGCCTCTGTCGTCCCCGACCACGGCGCGTGCCGGCGTTGCGACCGACCTCGCTGACGGTGATGTGGTCCAGGCGGCGGAGGAAGAGCTGCGGGTCGGCAAGCGCGACGTGGGCCGCGGCAGCGTGCGGGTGCGCAGCTACGTCACCGAACGGCCGGTCGAGGAACAGGTCGAGCTGCGCCAGGAGCATGTGACGATCGAGCGGCGGCCCGTGGATCGTGAGGTGGCGCCCGGTGATGCAACCTTCACCGAGCGCACCATCGAAGCCGTCGAGCGCGGCGAGGAGGCGGTGGTTTCCAAGGTCGCTCGAGTGACCGAGGAGATCGGGCTGCGCAAGGACGTCGAACACGAGACCGAGACGGTCCGCGACACCGTGCGCAAGCAGGAGATCGAGGTCGAAGATGACCGGGCACCTCGCAAAGCGACCGGTACCGGCACTGTCGTCGAAGGCAGCGTCGTCGATCCCGACCTGGCCGGTACGAGCCGGTAACAGGTAAAATCTGACCAGGGAGTCAGATTTGGCGTGCGCCATGCCAGCGGCCGTCGTTGGATGGCGCACGCGCAAAGGGATCATCGTAACAGTGAATGCCGTCCTTCCATGAGATGGCAGCTCTAACCCGTGGCCGGCAACAAGTCGATCTCGCCTTGAAGGTCGCTGCAGCCAGGCTCAAAATATTCGACGACGGTAGTCTGCTAGGGGCGCAGACTCGCATGACTGTGAAACTCTCGGAGACTGCCTACCAAGGCGATCTGGCTGAGGTGGTTTTACATAAGATAGATAGTATTGAGATACAATAAGTTACATTTTAGTATCCAAAGTACGCATCAAACAATGAGATGTTCAAATTTCTGATGCGGCTGGGCTCTCAGGGCTAATAGTGGTGTATCTGTCTTACGATACACCCACGATAGCCCGGGTCGTGGGTCTCTGCAGCATATGTTTGGAACTACGAGGCCGCATATTCGTTTGGAAGCTGGTCGTGTGATAGCTGGTAGGCAAAGCATCACAACAGCCATCGACGTGTAGTATTCGTGGTCCCGTTTCACAGCAACTGCGGTCCGGAACTTTCATGAACGAGCGCTTTGCAGCGGTTGTCGCTATTCCGGTTCGAGACGAGGCGGAGCGCATCGGTGTTTGTCTCGACGCGCTGGCGGCGCAGCGGGACGATGACGGCCGTTCGCTGCAGCCCGGCAGCTTCGAAGTGGTGCTGTTGTTGAACAACTGCACCGACGACACAGCACGGGCGGTCCAGCGCCTGCGAGCACGGTTGCCTTTTCGTCTGTCGGTGATCGAGCGGGAACTGCCGGCTGCCATGGCGCATGCCGGCTGGGCTAGGAAGCTTGCCATGGACGCCGCCGCGGAGCTGGTGGCCGACAGCGGCCGGCCGGGCGTGATCCTGACCACGGATGCCGACGGGCGCGTCGGCCGGCGCTGGCTCGCGGCAAACCTTGCCGCGGTCGCTGGCGGCGCCGACCTGGTCGCAGGCTATGTGCGGGCCGACCGTGCCGAGCACGCACAGCTGCCGGCAAGCATCCTCCGGCGCGGGCGGCTGGAGAGCCGCTATGAATGGTTGCTGGCCGAGCTGCAGGCAAGGCTCGACTTCGAGCCACACGACCCCTGGCCGCGCCATCGGATCGCCTCGGGCGCCAGCCTGGCCGTTACCCATGCTGCCTATCGCCAGGCGGGCGGCCTGTCGCCGATCCCAACCGGCGAGGATCGGGCCCTGGCCGAGCAGGTGACCAACTCGGGTGGCCGCGTGCGCCATAGTTTGGCCGCACAGGTGGCGGTCTCCTGCCGGCTCGACGGTCGGGCGGCCGGCGGTATGGCCGCGACCATCCGGCAGCGCGCGCTGATCCCGGAGCTGGCTTGCGACCCGGCCCTGGAGCCGGCCCTGGAGTTGCGGCAGCGCGCGCTGTGGCGCGGGGCACTGCGTCGCTTGCATCGGCAGGTGCTTGCGCAACCTCTCGAGCGCTGGGCGGCTTTGCTGCACCTCAGCCCGGCTGCGGTCGGCAGGGCCATGGGCCTGGAGCATTTCGGCGCCGCCTGGGCCGTTCTCGAGCAGGCCAGTCCCATCCTCGCCTATCGCCCGCTGTCGCCTCGGGAATTGCCCGGCCAGATCGCCGTGGCGGAATGGCTGCTGGCGGACCTACGCGGGCGGTACTTGCTGCCCGACACGTTGCAGCACGTCGATGCGATAGAGCTCGGCCCGGTGCTGGTGCACGATCCGCGTGCACGACGCCGTGGCGTCGATGAACAACTGCGCAGCCTCGTCGCCGGTGAGCGGGTAGTCGGTTTCCCCGGTCCAATGCACCAGCACTATGTCACCGCCGGCCTCGACGGCCTGCATGGCGAAGGCGGCCATGCGCTCGAGGTCGACGACGCTCCAGTAGTAGACGACCTCGGATAGAACCAGGAGGTCGAACGGCCCGTCCGGCAACTGCTTCGGCACCTCCATCAGCTCGAACCGCAGGCCTGGATAGCCCCTGCAGCGCGTCCGCGCCTGGCTCAGGGCCGCCGCAACCGAATCCACGGCCAGCAGCCGGTCGCAGCGGCGGGCGAGCTGGCTGGTCAGCACGCCGATCGAGCAGCCGACCTCAAAGCCGCTGCGATAGGCTTGCAGCGGCAGAGCCGCCAGCGTCGCCGCATATTTCTCGCGCTCGTAGTCGCTGGTCGCGAACCGCCACGGATCGGCGTCCGCCTGATAGAGCGCGGCGAACTAAGCGCTCGGCAAGGACGCCTTGCGGCGGCTCACGGCGTGCACTCCAAAAAGATCTCATGGCTGCCGTCGAAGCGGGCGAGTACCTCCGGTGCAAGCCTGAACCCGGTGGGATCGTCGTCGATCAGGGCGCTGGTCTGCGAGCGGTGCGCCTGGATGGCGTTGCGCTTGCGGGTCCGATACGGCCCGATCGCGAGCCTGCCGCCCTTGGGTGCCACTTCGTCGAGCAAGGTGTCGGCGGGCAGGCTCCAGCCCCAGATCGGGTAGGCCATCAGCCGTACCCCGTCGAGCCCAGCCACGGCCGTCCGGGCGATGGCGAACCCGGCCTGGTGATCGGCGTGCGGGTCATGTCGCCAGGTCACGAACACGCTGCCGGCGCCGATGGCCCGGACAGCCGCCTGCACCGCAGCGACGGCGCGGTCGAAATCCGGGCCCGCGCAGGGCACGGCACGGTCCGGCAAACGCAGGCAGGTGAGGGCCCGGCTGGCAGGCCCAGGATGGACGTGGCCTGCTCCAGCTCGGCCTCGCGAAGGTCGCGCAGCCGGTCGGCGGGATAGCGCCGGGAGTTCGGGTGCGAGCCCGTGCCGTCGCTGAGCACCAGCAGCCGCACCTCGATCCCATGAGCACAGCAGGCAGCGATCAGCCCGCCACAGCCGAGGCTTTCATCGTCCGGGTGGGGTGCCACGACGACCACGCCACGGCCGCGCGTCAGAGCGTCGAGCTCGACCTCGGCCAGCTCCGCCGCCAGACGCAGATAGTCCCCGGCCCGGTTCATGCGCCGGCCCAGAGCTCGGCCTCCGGGGCGGCCGAAGCCAGCACGTGGGCCGCGGCCTGGGCCAGCGCCCGGTCCGGGGCGGGCTGGCGCAGGTAGGTGGCGAGATCGCGGCTCAGACGCTCGACCGGGTGGGTGCGCAGGAAGCAGGCGAGCCCGATCGAACGATGCGTGTGCTCTAGGACTTCCAGGGCGGCGCGCTCCACGGCCAGCCGCGCCAGATTGACGTAGGCCACCGCCGTGTCGGGGGCGGTGGCAGGGTCTTCGGCCAGCCGACAGGCCCGCTCCAGCCACAGATGGGCGGTCTCGGCGGCCATCGCCGCCTGGCCGACCCGGGCCAGCTGATAGGGATCGGCCGCCCGGCCGGTGCGGGCCAGATGCGCGCGCAACTCGTCGAGCAGCCGCTCGACCCCGCCCAGATGCACGGCGGCGAACCGCCAGGCGCCGGCCGAGAAGCTGGGCTGGCGCAGATAGTCGCCGGGCGCGCCGATCAGCTCGGCCGCGTCGACCGCGAGCCCGGTGAAGTCCAGCGTGCCGGTGGCCGAGGCCCGCATCCCGTGCGCCACCCAGCCGGACAGGTCGGCACGCTCGCCGGTCGCCAGCTCAGGCACCACCATCCGCACCGCACCGTCGGCGGTGCGGGCGGTGATCAGCGGCCGCTGCACCTGCCCGGCGCCGGAGGCGTAGATCTTGCTGCCGTCGAGGCGCCAGCCACCGACCGGGGCCTCGGCCAGCGTCACGCCGTCGGCCCCTTCGGTGTTCCACACCCCGAACAGCCGGCCGGCCAGTACTTCGGCCGCCAGCAGCGCCTGCTGCGCCGGCCCGCCATAGAAAAAGATCAGCTTGATGGCGTTGACGTGACCCTCATAGAGCCGCCCCAACGGCAGGCTGGCATGCCCGATCCGCCGGAACACCTGCAGCAGCGGCAGGGCACCCGCGGGCGTCGTCCCCAACCCGGCCCCACCGTGTCGCGGTGGCAGCGGTGCGGCCAGCAAGCCTTGCCGCCGCAAGGCCGCAATATCCTCGGCAGGGAACGCACCGTCGTGGTCCAGCGCCGCGGCACGGGCATCAGCCTGCTCGGCGACCCGGTCGGCGGCTTTGATCACGGCCGAGAAATCGGCGGATTGGGTCGTACGGGCGGGTTCACCGAGCATTCTCCCCGCCTCTGGGGAGACTTCGACCTCCCCGGCTGCCCGCGGCGGCTTGCTTCGCCCCGACCGCAATCGTTCCACTTTCCCCGTCATCGATTTCCGCCATTGCCGCGTGGTGCCTTATGGCGAAACCAGACCGCAGCCCCAAGGTTGCGTGCGGACATCAAAATCACGCCGAGCGTCTATCCGAACTTCGGAAGGTCAAATATTGCCGATTCCATTTATTCACTTACCGCAGGTAATTGTCCGCCCATGGCCGCGAGCTGCAGAAAATCTAGTGGAACTCCAGCGTCGCTGTTTGTGCGCCATGGTGCGCTGACAGCCGTGCTTCGCGCCCGCGTATCCATAGCCGCTCGATCTCGATCGCCTGCCAGCCGGCGGGCAGCACGACGGCCCGCTGCGGCCAGCCGGTGATCTCACCCTCGTCAATGGCGAGTCCGGGGAAGCCCAGGATCAGCGCCATCAGGAAGCCGCCCAGATTGGCGAACAAGGGACCGGCCATCGGCTGCTCCGGGAAGCGGTCGCGCCGGTACTCCAGCGTCTGCAGAAAGCGGCCGGTCATGAAGGCCGCATAGCCCTGCTCCAGTAGCTTTCCCGCCAGCTTCCGGTCGCCTGTTCGCGCGGCCCAGACCCCGTACAGTGCCGAGAGCATCGGGCTGCCGACATAGTCGTCGGCCATGCCAAGATAGAGGTCCAGCGTCGCCTGCTCCTGCTCGGGCGTCAGCTCGAGCCCGAGCGGGAAGATGCCCATCAGCGGATCCGGGGTTGCACCCTTCTCCTCGTCCTTGCGATAGCCATCATGCGAGACGAGCGCACCGTCCCGCTCCGGCAGGACCAGGCCATCCGCCAAGTCGCGCCACTGCGCCTTCGTCGGCAACCCGAGGGCCTGCCCGACCAGGCTGGCCTTTCGCAGCACCAGCTTGGCCGCCATGTTGGTGAAGGCAGGATTGTCGCACGGCTGCTCTCGCTCGGCGATGCCCATGGAGCGCAGGATCTCCCACCCGCGCGGGGTCCTGGTGACGCGCGATTCCAACCACTCCGCCACGCCCGCGAGGACGGGCCACGCCCGCTCGCGCAGGAACCGGGAATCACCGGTGGCATCGGCGTGGAAGGCGAACGCCAGCGCCACGTCCAGGGAGACGTGATCCTCGTGCCAGGCCGCGGTCCCCGGCAGAGGTGCCGCCTCCTGGCCGGAGGAGGCAGCACTTTCCCAGGGAAACTGCAGGCCGCGTCGGCCGACCAGCCGTGCGTTGGCCCAGGCAGCGTCGAGGTTGCGGAAGCGGTAGTCGAGCATCGCCGCCGCCGCATGCGGCTGGATCAGCGAAAGCACGGGCAGGATGAAGGTCTCAATATCCCACATCACGTGCCCGAAATAGTAATGATAGTTCTTCCAGTTCGCCAAGCCGAAGATCGAGGTCGAGGCTGGCGACGATGGATGCACCGAGCTGTTGAGGTAATAGAATGCCGCGTCGGCCATCTCCTGCCAGTGCTTATCGGCGCCGACCAGCCTGATCCTGCTCTTCCACAGCTCGTGCCATTCCGCCTGATTATCGGCTCGCAAGGCATCGAAACCCTGATGTCGCGCCATAGCGACCAGGCGCGCCGCCTGCATTTCGGGCTGCCCGTGCAGCACGCCCGGGACGATGCTGGTAATCTGCCGCAGCCGACGGCATTGCCGCGGCCTGGCCCTGAAACGGTGATGCGTCACCAGCTCGTCCGGGCGTTGCGACAGACTCCGTTCGCCCTTCCGGGCGCCGACCAATTCCGTCACGTAGGCAAGCCCACAGGTCGACACGGCGCCGGGAGCCTGCCAACGAACGGTACCGTCGATCGGCATCTCCCCGCCGGGGCTGTCCTTGCCGGAGCGCAGCGCCTGCCCGGCGCGGCCAGCCATCTCGATACCTGCGCTCAGCACGACATCGCAGGCCTTATCGGTCTCGAGGCTGATCTCCTGGCAGACGATGGTGGGCTGGCGGCGGCTACAGAACGTCAGCACCTCGAGCCGAGCCTCGACATCGTCGACCTGGAACGTACAGCGCGTGATCAACTCGCCGGTGCTGAAGTCGTAGCTCTGGCTCCCGACCTCGACCGCGTGACCGGCATCCGACAGCACCACGCCATTGATGCTGACGTTGCCCGCCAGGGGATAGGGCGCCGGTACCGTGGCTTCGATCCGTTTTACCGGATCCTCACCGGAAAAGCCGCTGATCATGGCCATGCCGCCGGTGAGCGCGACCTCGCTCACCCGCAACCCGACGATACCGTTCGACAAATAGGCCGGCAACTCGAAACGTCCCCCGCCGCTCACGGGCGCCGGGCTGATCGGATCGGTGAGCATCTCGGCCATCTCCGTGGCTGCAAGACAGATCCCTGCTGTTATCGAGAACGACGCGATGCCGTTCGACGTTCCGCCCCACTGGACTTTTGGATGGCTACGCCGAACCGAACCAGCCAGGCAGCTCGGCCGATTTGCCGGCACCAGGATTGCCCCCGCTGCCGATAATCAGGGAGACTTAGCCGCTGGAACGCAGCCTCCATGCGGCATGGCCGATCGAGTGGCTCCAGCCGGGCAGCCGAAAGGGCACGGCCTTGCGGTGCCCCGGGCGAGCCAGGGCACCACACAGTCTTATCGCGACTTTTTGTACAGCTTGCTCGCAATCTCGAACATTTCCTCCGGCGCATATTCCGGGCTGAACGCGCGTGCGTCGCCCATCAAGTCGTGGATGCGCCCGCCCTCCGGCGCGCCATCGACCACCTCGAGCTCACCTGGCGGGTCGCCCGGCAGCGCCACCTCGCCGTTCGACCAGATGCCGGCGATGTCGCTGTAGTCGTCCGGGCTGAAGCGATAGAGCCGGCGGTGCGAGCCCTCGTCGAGGTACTTCTGGCACTCGGGGATCTTGTCGAGGTTGATGTTCGGCGTCGGCAGCATCTTCTCGATGGCGACCCCGGTGATCTTCTTCAGCGCCAGCGCGTAGGCGTGGGCATGCACCGAGCCGCGCACCAGCAGGTAGCCGCAGACCTCGCGGCCGGTGGCCTCGGTCATGGTCTCGTAGACGCGCAGCTTGTGGATGCGAGCACCACATTCGAGATGGAAGTTGTGCAGCAGGTCGATGACCACGTTGCCCGTGGACGTCACCATGTCGACGTTCCAGGAAGCACCGTTGCTGTTGACCGGCGTCGCCCCGCCGCCATTCGACAGGAAAGCCGCCGCCAGCCGGGCATCCTGCATCGGCTCGTAGGGCGCGCCGCTGATGTCCTGACCGCCTACCTCGCCGTCGGGCTTGTCCGGCCCCGCGTTCAGCATGGCGACACCGTTCGACACCAGCTCGACATGGCCCAGCTCCTCGGCCGTGATGCTGGCGACCAGGCTGTAAAACGGCCGAAGCTTGGCCTTGCTGCGAAAATTGAAGCTCTGAAACATGTAGTTGCCGAGGGTCGACATCTCGCCATATTTGCCGCCCAGCAGTTCTTGGAGTGCGGCGGCGGCATTCGGATCTTGCCGCTTTGGCGCCGGCAGCTCCGTCTGCAATCGGTCGATACGCATGAACATTTGGTCGATCCTTGCCTGGAGCTTCGTGCTCAAGACAGAACGCTAGGACGGTGGGTCCGTTCCCCGACAAAACGACAGCGGCTCGATAACCGTGTAAGGGCGCGAGCCACGACTGGATGCCCGGCTGGACGATGACCTACCGGCATGCTGTGCAACGGGGAGCAGGGCCACTCGGAGCCCGACCAGACCGCCTCACGGCCCGTCGGGAAACAGCTCCGCCACCTCCAGCGTCAACCCCGGCGGCTGCAGGTCCAGCGCGCCACCCGTCACGATCCGCGTCCGCACGGACCCGTCGGCGACCCGCTCGTGATGCATGACCGTCCGCCGACTCGTGTTGACGATCAGATAGTACCGCACGGACGGCACCTTGAAATAGTCGCCGAGCTTCTGCGTGGTGTCGACCTTGTGCGTGCTGGGCGAGATCACCTCCATCAGGATGACCGGGTCGATCACCTCCACGATATCTGGCCCCAGCCGCGCGCCGCAGCGGACCAGCGCGTCGGGCTCGTAGACCGTGTCCGCATCGACCCGCACCGCCATGCCGTCGGTATGGGCCCGGCAGGGCAGGCCGGCGGCCCGGATCGCCTGCCGCAGTGCGATGTACACCTCCAGCTTGCCCTCGTTGTGGCCGGGCCGCTCGGGCGTTATCGCCAACACCTGCCCGGCGACCAGCTCGTAGCGGCAGCCCTCCGGCTGTGTCATCGCCCAGGTGATGAACTCGTCGGCGATCATGCAGGCGGGGCATCGAACGGTTAATGTGGGCTCTCTTGCGGGAGGATTGTAGCGGATCAGGCCGTCAGCGTCGGCGATGGCTATCGACTGGTAAGTGATGGCGCAGTCAAGGGGTCTGGGCTGGAGCATGCAACTGCTGCCTTGGGACCCCATCACCGAACACGTTGCGGCCACAATTTCAATATTAAGTTGAATTCGGGTGACCGATGTTACAAAGTTGAGCTTAGTCGCCGCTGTCTGGATTGCCCTGCACACTAAGATGCCTTTCACCATCTGCGATCTGGACGGCGATACCATCGAGGCGACGCTCGCCACGCCCGCCGGTACGCTGACCGTCATCTGCTGCGTTCGATTGGACGGCGATCGCCTAGTTCTATATAATCTACATGTGGATGGCCCGGGCAGAGCCTTGGTTGGGCCAGGGCGTTTGCGGGCGGCGATGCAGGAGCTGATGGAGCAAACCGATGTCACCGCGTTGGAGATCCGTGGTTTCGTTCGCACTACCGGAGCCAACCCGGGCCGGCTCCCGCCGCCGATTGTCTTCCACCGGCGTTGAGTTGCGCCTACGCGGCTGGCGTCCGGGCTTCGATAAGGTGCGCTTCACCCGCCTGCTGCGCGACGGCGGCGTGGGCCTGAGAGAGGCTGTCGAATTGACAGGCCGACTTTTAGCGGATGAGGAGATCGTGGCACGCTTGGCTCAGTTTGACGACCGGCAAGTAGCAGCTACCGAGCTTGCCGATATTGGCGTGGCGCGGGTAACCTGATAGGCCATCAGCGTGATGCCGACGAACACGTGCGCAACGAGCGGATCGGCAGCAACACGCTGACCATCGCGCTGATGGCAGACAGCTCACCCACGCAGGTTCCTTTGCGCCGCGATCAAACCCCCGATTGGTCAATACGATGCCTCCTCAGTGTACTCGCTAGGTCACGGCTGGGCTGAACGGTAACCCTGTGATGGCAATCACTGCACGATGAATGAGTCTTGGAATTCAAGCCACGAGCATCTGAATGACGGAAATCTATCAAGTCAAATCTGGCGCATCTTGTTCGAACGGTAAAGTGTTTATAGTATCTAGTGAATATTGTACAACGGTCGAAATAATGCCGCGAACCAAGTCATTACAGTTTCTGAACTCAAGATATTCTAACGAAACTTCCCCATTTGTGCGAAGTATATTGCTAATAAGAGCGTGAATAAATGATTGCGTAACTAGAGTAACTCCTTCAAAATCTATGGTAACATTTTCCCTTTGTTCAATAAAAATTTTAAGTGATTCTTCTCGTAATTTCGCTGCCGCATCTTTATCTTCACCAAAATCGCCAACAATCTCATACATGGCTATGTTCATGATGAAAATCTAATCTTTCCTGTGTAATCCTTTCGACGCTTTACATCAATAAAATAGGCCTGTCGAATCTGCTTCAGCAGCGAAGAAAATTCAATTCCTTGCTCGATATTTAGATCTATACCGACAATTGTTCCGCCCCAAGCTGGAGAGGAATCAAAGCTATGTGGGTCATTTGCAGGGTCTGCATGAAGTTCCGGCGTATGTCTTAGTCTAGTCTTCATCAGGCGGAACATGCTGTCCCCGCTATAGAGAAAGAACCTATTTCGTGATAGTACCGCGATAGATTTAGTGAAGAACAATCCGGCCCCAGCGTTAAATTCATTTCCGCCAATTCTATTGGTGGTTCCCGTTATTCCAGGCTGAAGACAAAGGCGCAAGGCAGATTCTGATGTGCTAACCGGATGATGGCGCCGCATAGAGTTGAGGACACCAATTCCGGCGTCGGCAATACCTACCACTATCCGCTTGCTTTCTCGATAGTATTGGGCACATACAAAAGCGCCAACAGAAGATCCGGAATGTTCTAAAGCGTTTCGAACCATTTCCGAGAATACATACTTGATAGGATCGGCAACAGATGCTGGGGCATGCAGCAATGGTACGAGATCTACAATCGCCTGTTTGAGTTCATTGGTATCACGTATCTGAGTAAGGGGAATAAAGCGCCCGCTCTCGTCGTGCTCTTTGATATGCTTTTCTGGATCTATGCCGAGAAACTTAAAAAGACCCATTCTGATCAGATACGCTAGCGTCGGAACCGGCGTTGCATTTCCTACAATGGTGCCGCCACCCTCACGAAATTTCATAGCAAGACATGCAGTCATTGCCAGTACCACGGGATGCACAGCAACCCACTTCGGGTGCATCGAAAATTCTAACGTTCGAGGACTTGAAAAGTCCACGCCCTTGATCAATCCCGTGATATTCTGGAGATTGGCGCTGTTCGGTAGGAAAATCTTCACCGGTATTGGCTCCAAGCGCCACGATCCTAGTGCTGTCTATACCTTCCCTAGATATTGTACAAGGAAACTGTCAACTGGGCCGGGCCTAGACCCGGCCCAGTTTTCTTCCGTTCACCGTCCCAGGTTAACGGGAAGCGGTAAGAACGCGGTGAAGCGGATCTCGTTTCGGAAAACGATGTGCGCCGAGGAGTGCCACTGTTGGAGGTGGCATGGATGACAGGGATGCACAGCGACAAGGGCTTACCACCGCGCCGGAGCGACGACGAGATCGCGGCAGCCGTCGGCGCCGACCCGGACCAGGCGCCGGTGCGGACCGAGGCGGCGATGGAGCGTGCTCGGCTGGACGAGGCTACGCGGGACCTGCAC
>JBATRI010000771.1:0-7810 GCA_049292515.1 Geminicoccaceae bacterium | reverse complement strand
CCGCTGGTCTCGGCCACCGGCTCGACCGCCATGGGACGGGCCGTGGCGCCCAAGGTGGCGGCGCGCTTCGGCCGCTCGCTGCTCGAGCTCGGCGGCAACAACGCCATGATCCTGACCGCCTCGGCCGATCTCGACCTCGCCGTGCGTGCCATCCTGTTCTCGGCCGTCGGCACCTGCGGCCAGCGCTGCACCAGCCTGCGCCGGCTGATCGTGCATGCGAGCGTCAAGGACGCGGTGCTCGCGCGGCTGACCGCCGCCTACGGCTCGGTGCCGATCGGCGACCCGCTGGAATCGGGCACCCTGGTCGGCCCGCTGATCGACGGCGCCGCCTTCGAGGCCATGCAGGCGGCCCTGGCCCAGGCCAGGAGCGAAGGCGGCTCGGTCCACGGCGGCGAGCGCGTGCGGGCCGACGACCACCCGGGCGCCTTCTACGTCCACCCCGCCATCGCCGTGATGCCGGAGCAGAGCGCGGTCGTCCGCCACGAGACCTTCGCCCCCATCCTCTACGTGCTGGCCTACGGTGAGTTCGACGAGGCGCTGGCGCTGCACAACGCGGTGCCGCAGGGCCTCTCCTCCTGCATCTTCTCCAACGACCTGCGCGAGACCGAGCGGTTCCTGTCCGCCGGCGGCTCGGACTGCGGCATCGTCAACGTCAATATCGGCCCGAGCGGTGCGGAGATCGGCGGGGCGTTCGGCGGCGAGAAGGAGACCGGCGGCGGCCGCGAGTCGGGGTCCGACGCGTGGCGCGCCTACATGCGCCGCGCCACCAACACCATCAACTACTCGCGCTCACTGCCGCTGGCGCAGGGGATCAGGTTCGATGTCGGCTGACCGGGCGGACCGAAGCGAACCCCTGTCCCACCCGGCCGACACGCTGGGGCTCGAGCTCGAGCAGATGCGACGTCTCGGCTACCGGATGGTCGACCTCGTCCTCGACCACTTCCAGCACAAGGCGGAGCGCCCGGCGATCCTGACCGGCTCGCCCGCCGATCTCGAGGCGGCCCTGGGCGGCCCGCTGCCGGAACGGCCGGGTGATCCCGACGCCGCCATGGACGTGCTGGTGGGTGCGCTCGCCCACATGCAGCACGGCGACCATCCGCGCTTTTTCGCCCGGGTGCCGGGGCCGTCCTCGTTCGCCGCCGTGCTGGGCGAGTGGCTCGGCACCGGCCACAACGCGATCTGCGCCTCCTGGGGCGGCGGCTCCGGGCCGGCCGCGGTCGAGCTGGTGGTGATCGAGTGGCTGCGGCAGCTGATGGGCATGCCCGCCGGCACCGAGGGGGTGCTGATGAGCGGCGGCTCGCTCGCCAACCTCACCGCCTTTGCCGCCGCCCGCGCCACGCTCGGCCAGGGTGTGGCCTATCTCACCGACCAGACCCATTCGTCCCTCGCACGCGACCTGCTGGCCATGGGCTTCCCTGCAGAGCAGGTGCGCATCCTGCCCAGCGACGCCGGGCTGCGGATGCCCATGGCCGGGCTCGTGGCGGCGATCGTGGCGGATCGCGCGGCCGGGCGGCAGCCGATGATGGTGGTGGCCTCGGCCGGGACCACCAACACCGCCACGGTCGATCCGCTGCCGGAGCTCGCCGAGCTGTGCCGCGCGGAAGGCATGTGGTTCCATGTCGACGGCGCCTACGGCGCGCCCGGCGCCCTGTGCGAGCGTGGCCGGGCCGATCTCGCCGGCATGGAGCTGGCCGACTCGCTGGTCCTCGACCCGCACAAATGGCTGTTCCAGCCCTACGATGTCGGCTGCGTGCTGGTGCGCCGGCCGGGCGCGCTCGAGCGGGCGTTCTCGATGAACCCGGAATATCTCAAGGACGTCATGGGGACGACCGGCGAGGTCGATTTCCGCAACCGCAGCCTCGAGCTGACCCGCCGCTCGCGGGCGCTCAAGCTGTGGCTGACCTTCCGCGTCTACGGCGCCGAGCGGCTGCGGACAGCCGTGGCCCGGGGCATCGAGCTCGCCGAGCAGGCCGAGGCGCTGCTGCGGCGCGACCCGCACATCTGGGAGATCGTCACCCCAGCCCAGCTCGGCATCGTCACCTTCGCTCTGCGCGGCGGCGATGCGGCCCTGCACGCGGCGCGGGCCAAGGCGCTGGCCGACAGCGGCTATGCCGCGGTCACCTCGACGACGCTGCAAGGCCGCAGCGTCCTGCGCCTGTGCACCATCAACCCCACCACGACGGAAGCCGATCTCGCCGAGACCATCCGCCGGCTGGCGAGCTCAGGGTGACTTGTAGTCGATGATCGTCATCGAGATCTCGCCGTCCGGCTTGTAGACGCGGTATTTGCCGTCCGCGGTCTTGTCGAGCGTGAAGCAGCGCTCGGCACCGTTGCGCATCCGAAACCACTGCGTGCAGTAGCCGTTCTCCGAGAGGCGCCAATAGCCTCGGTCGTTGAGCCCGCCGGTGATGGTGACCGTGCCGTCGGCGTTGAAGTGCTCGACCGCAGGGCGACCGTTCGGCAGCTCCACGTTCCACACCTTGCCGACCAGCTCGCGCTGCACCTCTTCCGGCCCGACCGGGACGGCTTCCTGACCCCAGGCCGACATGCTCGTTATCGAGCCGACCACCAGCGCACACGCCATGACAGCAGATCGCATCTCGCCTCTCCCCTCGGCATCATTGCACCGGACCATGGCAGCGATCGCCGGCCGGCTGCAAGCCTCGTCCGGCCGTGCCGTCGAGGCATGATCTCGGTCTGCTCAATCGACGAGTGACCGCCTCATGAACGTCGTGCCGGCGATGGGGGTTTCGTAATAGGGCGCGATGACCTCGAATCCCGACCTCCGGTAGAGAGTGATCGCCTCCACCATCTCTGGCAGGGTATCCAGCAATATGTCGCGATAGCCAATCCTGGCCGCCGTCTCGATGATGGCGTCGATCAGCCTCTTGCCGAGACCACGGCCGCGCCCCGCGGGCGGAACGTAAAGCCGCTTGATCTCGCAGCAACCGTCGGGGGGCAGTGGCCTCAGTCCGACGCAACCGGACGGCCTTCCCTGCAGGTCACGCGCGAGCAGAAGCTCACCCGCCGGTGGCGCATACTTGCCCGGCATACCGGCCAGCTCCGCCGCGAAATCCTGGTAGGCAAGGTCGATCGTGAGCGACGCTGCGTAAGCCTTGAACAGCTGCACCGTCGCTTCGAGATCGGCGGCTGATCTGACAGGTGTGATCTCAAACGCAGCGTCGGGCACGTCACTCGCCAGTATAAGTATGCGCAGCACCATTATAGTCGCAAATCGTCCCCGTGCGCTCGTCGAGATAGCTCGGGCCGATCGGCGACTTACCGTGGCCGCCCGGCAGATCCAGAACATAGGTCGGCTGACACAGGCCCGAATAGTGGCCGCGCAGGGCGCGCATCAGCGCCCGGCCCTCGGCAATGCCGGTGCGGAAACGGGCGGTGCCCGGGGCCAGGTCGGCATGGTGCAGGTAGTAGGGCTTGACCCGGCACTCCACCAGCGCCCGCATCAGCGCGCCCAGCACGGCGGGGTCGTCGTTGACGCCGCGCAGCAGGACCGACTGGCTGAGCAGCGGTACGCCGCCATCGACCAGGCGGTCGAGGGCCGCGCGCGCCGCCGGTGCCAGCTCGCGCGGGTGATTGGCGTGCAGCACGACCCAAACCGTCACATTCTCGGCGCGTAGCGCCCGTATGAGCGCCCCGTTTACCCGCTCCGGGTCCACCACCGGCACGCGGGTATGGAAGCGGACGATGCGGACATGCTCGATCGCGGCCAGGGCGCGGATCAGCTCACCGATCCGGCGCGGGCTCAGGCTGAAGGGGTCGCCGCCGGTGACGACCACCTCCCAGATCTCGGGCCGACCGGCGATGTAGGCCAGCGCCGAGTCCAGCTCCGCCACCGTCAGCGTGCCGTCGCCGTTGGGGCCGACCACCTCGCGGCGGAAGCAGAAGCGGCAATAGACCGGGCACACATGCACCGGCTTCAGCAGCACGCGGTCGGGATAGCGGTGCACGATCCCGCGGACCGGGCTGTGCGCCGTGTCGCCGATCGGGTCGGCGAGCTCGACAGCGGCCGTCACCAGCTCGGCGGGATCGGGCACGAACTGCCGTGCGATCGGGTCGGCGGGGTCGGCGGGATCGATCAGCTCGGCCATCGCGGGCGTGATCGCCACGGCGTAGCGGGCCGCCACCTGCTCGAGCGCCGCCAGCCGATCGGGCGGCACCAGCTCTGCCGCCACGAGATCGGCGATTGAGCGCAAGGACGGAGCAGGTTCGCTGGACACTCGTTCGTCAGTCGACGGCTGGGACATGACTGCCCTAGATTGTCCGGTCCGAGCGCGTCGCAAGTGCCGATTTTCCGCCCAGCCGAGAAGCCATGAGTCTCATCCAACTTTCGCACCGGGACACCGCCGGCACCGAGCCGATGGCGGCCCAGGGCCGACCCGGCATGCTCGTGATGCCCGACGGCTACCGGCTGCCGATGCTCACTTGGGAGCCCGACGGCCCCGCCAGCGCCACGGTGATCGCCGTGCATGCGTTCGGCGACTTCCGGCTGGCCTTCGAGGAGACCGGTCCGGCCCTGGCCCGGCGTGGCCTGCGCGTCCATGCCTATGACCAGCGCGGCTTTGGCGACACGGACGGCAATGGCCGCTGGCATGGCTACCGCCGCTTGGTACGCGACCTGCGCGCGATCATCCAGATGCTGCGGCCGAGTGACGGCAGCCGCGTCTTTCTCCTCGGCGAGAGCCTGGGCGGGGCCGTGGCCCTGGTGACCGCGGCCCGCTTCCGGCCCGAGCCGGTGGACGGCCTGATCCTGGTCGAGCCCGCGGTCAGGCGGGGCTTCCGCTGGCGTATCATGTGGGACATGGCGTTCGGCACGCTGGCGCTGGTGGCGCCCGGCTATTCGAAGCGGCTGATCAGGGGGACCCATGCCCAGTTCACGCCCGCGGCCAGGGAACGCCTCGGCAGCGATCCACGCATCGTGCGCTACATCCGGGCCGACGCCTACAAGGGCCTGCTGTCGCTGGCCAACGCCGCCTCGGCCAGCACCCGGCGGCTACGCCTGCCGACGCTGCTGCTCTACGGGCGCGCCGACGGCATCATCCCGCAGCGGCTGTTCGAGCAGGCCGTCCGCGACCTGAGCCCGCTGGTGACCGCGATCCGCTATCCCGACGCCCCCCATCTGCTGCTACAGAGCCGCAGCTTCGAGGAGGTCCTGGACGACATCGACGCCTGGCGCACGGGCGCAGCCCTGCCCACCTCGCCTGCGGCCACGCTGCTGCAGACCGGGCCGCGTCCGGCGCGGCCGTAGCGGCCGCCAAAGCAGCGGTCATATTGCGTTAACCAATTCTTCTACTTTTTGGCTAATATGGACCCGGGGTCTCACACCGTCGCTCGTCATGTCCGGCGTTCGGAATGGCATAGGTGTGGGGTAAGGACATGGATGGCACCGACAGCGAGCAGGGCCGGATCCAGCTCGCCATCGATTCGATCACGCAGAAGATCGCGAGCCTGGGGCTTTCGCTGTCGATCGAGCGTGATTTCGGCGAGCTGCGCGACTTCCTGAACGGTCAGGGGACGTTCGCCAACCCGACCTACGACCCGGGCACTAGCCGGCTGGGGCCAGTCGATTTCTGGGTGCAGCTGAAGGAGCCGGAAGGGCGTGCGATCGCCTGCTCGGCCGAACGGCTGTTCGAGGTCGACGACTTCACCTGCCTGCTGGCGGGCGGTGGCCTTTGGTACGCCGATGGCTTTCCCGGCATTGCGGCCGCGACGCCGCTGCAGGTTCTGCCGCTGTCGCAGCGGATCGGCGGCCGTGTGGGCCATTCGGGCTCTACCTGGGTGCATCCCGACTGGCGCGGGGCCAGCCTCGCCATGCTGATGACCTGGCTGACCCGCGCCTTGAGCTTTCGCAACCTGGCGGCGGCCTTCAACACCGGCATCGTCAAGGACAGCCTCTACCGCACCTCGGTGCCCAGCGAGACCTACGGCTACAGCCACATCGAGCTGGCGCTGGACGGCTACTTCCCGCCCCTCGGCAACGAGGAGCGGATCTATCTCTGCTGGATCGGGCGGGCCGAGTTCGCCGCCCGGATCGCCGCCCTGCCCACCCATCGCCGGTGCCCGGTGCCGCTTCAGCCGGGTGCGGAGCCGGCGCTGGCGGAGCTGGAGTTCGCATCCGGCTGATGGGAGATCCGCCGCTTGCCCACCACCACGAGCAATTCGCGTACCCGAACACCATCGTCGGCGTGCGGCAGCACGAGCTGGCGCCAGATCGGCACGCCGCCCAGCCCAGGCACGATCAGATCCTGAACCAGCACGGCGCCCGTGAAGCGGATAGCCAGCAGGTCCGCACATAGGCTGGCGGTCGCGGCAGCCGCAGCTTCTGCCGTCAGGCCCGTGAGCGCTGGCAGCAGCGGGCCGAGCTCCCAGCACTCGGCCTCCGCCGACCTGACGTCGATCCAGCCCGACCCGCTGACGAGGAGGCGGAACTCGGGGGTGTCGACGGCGGACCGCGGCGGCAGCAGGCCACCACGACGCCGCGCATGCCACCAGCGGTGGGCAAAATCGAGATTGAGATCATCCTCGTCGAGGGCATGCAACGGAATCGGCCGCTTGCGCAGGCTGCAGGTCATGGTGGCACCCGTTTGGTCGAGGCGTCGTGACGACGAAAACGCCACATGCGGCCCAATTTGGCCAGCGCCGGCGACCGCCCGGTAAACGACAGGCCGCAACTGCACGTCCGGCGTATCGCGATATGCCGGCACCAGCAGCGAGCGACGGTGGTGGGCAGTCGGGCCGGCCTCGGCTAGAACCCCGCCAGCACCAATCCCGGCTGGAGTATGGGATGCGGAACTTGCTGCCAACGGATCCGGCGCGGCTGCGTCGCGTCGCCGCCGGCGCCAGTCTCGGCCTGGCGACCCTGCTGGCTGTGCTGAAGCTGGGTGCGGCCCTCGCCACCGGCTCGCTGGCCGTGCTGTCGTCGCTGATCGACAGCCTGGCCGACATCGTGGCCTCCGGCATCACCTTCGTCTCGGTGCAGATCAGCCAATTGCCACCTGATCGCGCCCACCGCTTCGGCCACGGCAAGGCCGAGAGCCTGAGTGCCTTGGCCCAGGCCGCCATGGTCGGCGGCTCGGCGATCTTCGTCCTGGTCGACGCCGCCGGCCGGATCCGCGAGCCGGCGCCGGTGCAGGCCACCTCCATCGGCATCGCGGTGATGAGCTTCGCCATCGTCACGACCCTGCTGCTGGTGGCGTTCCAGCGCCACGTCATCAAGCAAACCGGGTCGCAGGCGATCAGCGCCGACAGTCTCCACTACCGTGCGGACCTGTTCACCAACCTCGCGATCGTGGCCTCGCTGCTGCTGACGCAGCGCCTGGGTCTGCTCTGGCTCGATCCGGCCATGGGGGCCATGATCGCCATCTACCTCGGCTGGAACGCCTACCTCATCATCCAGAGCGCCGTGCACGTCCTCATGGACCACGAGCTGCCGCCGGCGACCCGGCAGCGGATCAAGGACATCGTGCTGGCCCATCCCGAGGTGCAGTCGCTGCACGACCTGCGGACCCGCGAGGCCGGCAGCACGCAGTTCATCGAGCTGCACGTGGAGGTCGACGGCGGCATGACCGTCCGCGCCGCCCACGACGTGACCGATGCCATCGAGGCCGAGCTGTTCGCGGCCTTCCCCGCGGCGGAAGTGATCCTGCACCAGGAGCCTGCCGGCGTGGAGGACGCCCGCCTCGACCATCGTATCGCGGCAACCCTGCGGCCGGCCGGCTGAGCGCCGCCGTCTCCGATCCATCGCTCACGGCGGCGCTGGTCGATCGGTTTCGCGCGGCGCGCGCGGATCCGG
>JBATRI010000770.1:0-4066 GCA_049292515.1 Geminicoccaceae bacterium | reverse complement strand
ACCTTGCGCCGTCGCCTGGGTGAATGGGCCGGCACGGCCCTGTTGCGGCGCGTGCACCTCGCCTTGATCCGCATGGTCCGCGCCGGACCCGAGCCCGCCCGCTGGGACGTGGTGGTCGACAGCTGTTCGGTGCGGGCCAAGCGCGGCGGCGCGCTGACCGGCGCCAACCCCACCGACCGCGGCAAGCCTGGGAGCAAATGCCATGTCGTCGTCGCCACCGACGGTCTGCCGCTGGGCGCCGTCCCCTCGGCCGCCAATGTCCACGACACGCGGCTCTTTCGGCATTTGCTGCGCCTGGCCCAGGTCGCCTGTGCCGCCATCGGCAAGCTGTATGCCGACGCGGGCTACGACAGTGCCGAGAACCGCGACCTTTGCCGGCACGACGGCATTCAGCCCGAGATCCGCAAGATTGGTGCGGCACACGGCTCGGGGCTGGGCGGAATTCGCTGCATCGTCGAGCACGACTGTGCCTAGCTCCTGGCCAACAAGCGGCTCGACCGGCGACACGACAGGCTTGGGCACATCATCGCCGCCCTGCTGGCCGCTGCCTGCATCTTCATCACCGCCGACCGCCTGGATGCGTTCTGAAAACCGTGCCTTAGGTAAAACAAGCGCAGCAGAACGCTCTCCCAGAATGCGGTCCAATCCCGTCCCCATTTCTCCCTAAATACCTCCCGCGCGACCGAAAGCATGCAATGTTGCGCACACAGGACGCGACTGCTACCCTCAAAAAAGTCGGGGGATTCTGAGCAACCAGAGAGGGTTCAGGCATGGTTCCAGACGCGGATGCGACCTCTGGAAAATCACAGGCCGGCGATCAACAGGGGCGTCGCGCCCACGATCGCGGAAAATTGACCGAGGGGTCTAACGGGCCAGCGGACATCATATTCCTAGATGACCTGATCGCGGCGCACGACATGAAGGGATACTTGCTCGCAAATGGCGTTCCCCTGTCCGACGATACGATCGACTGTATCAATGTTCTGTATTCCGACTTCCGAGATGACATAATAAATCGCCTCGCCGGCATTGCCGAGGTATACAGGGCCCGTGGTATTCAGGAAGCCGATGCTAGTGCGGTCTAATATTAGTCTGCGGAGATGATTGCCACGCGCTGGGCCAGCAGGGCCGCTGAGAACAAGATGTCCGAGGGCTATGCGCACACGTCTGCCACTCCAACGCTGGCGACCAATTCCTTAGACACGCACCGACCCTTCAGGGAGTGATCCACCATGCCTCTCCCCAGCGCCGCCGCACGCACGCTGCTCGACCAATGCAGCCGCGATGTTGCAAGTGCTGCACATGCGGCCGGTGTTCCACGCACACTCAATGATTTCCATCCATTGACGAACCTTCGGGCCAAACATGCAAGGTATCGCATCCGGCAATCACTCACCCGCTGGAGCGGGGTATTGTTGTGCGTTCTCATTCTCGTTCTCGTTACGTGCGTCTTCTGGCCGGCCATCAATTCCCGCCTGTCGCCAAACGGCGGAAAAGAGCTTGCGCCAGAGTTGTTCCTTACGGCGTTTTGGTCACTGGCGCTTGGAGGGCTCGGTGCCGTTGTTAACCTCTTCTCGATATACTTGCGGCTTGTGCCTACTGAAACGCTGATCGCTTCGGATCCTTTCGAGGTCAACGGCAGGATCGTTTTGGGCAGCCTCTTCAGTATGGTGATTTCGGTCACGATCCTCGCGCATGATGTGAGCCAGTTTTTCGAGGCCGTAATTCAGCGCGAGAATTTCTCGGACGGAATCGGGCTCCTTATTCCGTTCTTCCTCGGATACGCGATCACACTTGCTCTGGCGTTTATGCAGAAACTCATTAGCGCCCTGGAAATCGCCTTTAGTCTGGAAGCTAAAGGGCAGGTGCGCACGCGCTCATCCGGCGGTTAGCGGCGGGGAACCGATGCTTGAGCGGTCATTGGAATCGTCCGATCCGCGCTTTGCGAATGTTGCGCGTCATTTGATCCTGGTCATTCTCTTCATAGTGGCGGGTAAGAGCCTCCTTGAGGGTCGCCGAGGCGCTATATACCCGTCTACGCTGGACGCAGCTGCAGAAGACCTGAAAATTTGAACCGGTTGCACCCCAGGGCTCCTCTGCCCAGAGGCGCCCGCCGCTAGGCGTGCCGCGGGTGACCTGGCAGAGGCGGGTTGCTCGATCCTCCACGCTATCCTGGAAACCGCCGTCGGTGAAGAAGACGACCTGCCGGACCCCGTCCGGACATCCCACGACGCCAAATCGGATCGTTTCCCCGCCATCCGATGTCGGCCCCTCGAACCGGGCGGTGATCTCCAGCGGCTGGAATAGGCGCAGGGTATTGGGGTCGACATCCGGTCTTTTGAAGAGGTGTATTTTGGCCTTACCCCCTTGGGCGGCTTCAAGAAAGGCCTTGCAGGTGGAGAACGCCTCGGCCACGGTCCTTCCTGCAAGTATCCGCTGGAGAAACACGATAGTGGTGTGCCGGGCGTTCACCCCCTTGATCGTCGTCGAGCAGCCAATCGCGATGGGCACAGTTTTGGCGAGCGATCTTGCGACCTCGACCGCATTGCAGGCGCTAAGATAGACAATCCGAGGCGGTTTGGCGGGCAGTAGCTTCGACAACTGAGTCCCGGAGAGCTTCACTGGGTCGCCGATCGCGCGCGACATCTCAAGGTATTCTGTCTCGCCGTGCGCCGTGATATGGAGGATGTCTGGTTCGTAGTCGCTGAGCCGCCCTGGCAATTCTTCGAGAGGCAGTTTTGGGAAGCGCTGGATGTCCACAGCGCCTCCATGTACGAGCGCGATGCTCTCCTCAATTTCCTGGAAGAATTCCGCTAAAGGCAGCGTGGACGCTGTGGTCGGATTGGATCCCAGAAATAAGATCCGCATGGGCCGCCCACTCAGGCCTGCCCTTTGGCGATTGCCGCTCCCCAAATCTCGCAGACTTCCGCCCCCGCGGGGACGATGACGATCTTCAGAAGAAGCGTGGCGACGAGCGTGGCCGGAACCAGCGACATCCCGAAGGCCGCGACCAGTACGCCGGCGATGAGCGCGGTTCCGCCTTCCCTGCCGGTGAGCGCGCGCAACAGATCGCTCTGCAGCTCCTTGTCCGTCTCGTCGGACTTGCAGGCAAACTCGTGAAGCGTCTTGTTCCAGCGCGCGAAGATCCGCCTTCCTGCCGACACTAGGGCCGAAGATTGGTTGAGATCGTCGCTGGACACGACGCGCGGAATGCCGGCAAAGGCCGACTTGCCCTGCGCTTGGCTCTCAGTCTCCATGCCGAGCGCTGCAAAGAGATCATTCTCTTCAGTCAATCCGGAAAGCCGTTGTTCGTATGGTTGAGCCTGCGCTATCGCCGAACGCAAAATTTCAGAACCACTCATTACCACCCTCCTGAATCTGACTCTATTTAGATACAAAGCCATGGATGCATCAACGGAATAAGCAGGCGTGCCCGTCGAACCAGATTGCCAATGCGCACGCCATCCAGCTTACCGATCGCGGTTGGCGCGAGAAGCTAATGGGGTTAGGCAGCTTTTCTGGCTCGCAAAAGGAGCTGGACCTGCCGGTCCTGGGCTTCCAGTTCCTTGAGCGCCCATCGCTCGAACTCAATCCGCCAAACCACGCCGCCGCTCCACCTCGTCGAGTGGAATGGTCGGCAGCCGCTCCTCGAGGCGCTATACGGCCAAGTAGTAGTCTTCGAGCTTGTCGAGATGCTCGCGGACGCAGAAGCTCTTGCTGCGGCTGGTCCGATCGGCGAGGGCGGCGAGCCGCGCCTCGATCTCGTCCGGCAGACGCTTGCGCAGGAACAGCAGGTCGCCCACGACGTCGGTGCCGGCGGCAGCGCGCAACGCCCCGGCCAGCAGGCGCACCGCTGCCAGCAGGTCGGCCATGCCGGCCAGATGCAGGCGGGCGGTGGCGTCTTCCTTGTCCAGCGTCCAGCGGCTGGTGACGAAGGCAGCAAGCCCGCCCGGCCGCAGCAGCTCGAGCGAGCGGGCGATGAACCAGTCGTGCAGCGCCAGGCCCAAGCGTCCCGCAGGGTCTTGGCCGCGCACCGTCCGATTGGAGAAGGGTGGGTTGCCGAGGG
>JBATRI010000769.1:0-1856 GCA_049292515.1 Geminicoccaceae bacterium | reverse complement strand
GGACACGAGCGATCTCCGGCAGGGCGGCGGCCAGCAGCACGCCCAGCCGCTCGGCGGCATCGGCGGAGCGGGCCAGCGTTTCGCCATGGGTCAGCGGCTCGGCGGCCAGACCCGAGGCGAGGTTGGTGACGATCGACAGGGCGGCGACCTCGAGCCCGGCATGGCGGGCGCTGATCGCCTCCGGCACCGTCGACATGCCGACCAGATCGGCGCCCAGCGTCCGGAAAGCGCGGATCTCCGCCGGGGTCTCGAAGGCTGGGCCCAGCGTGGCGAGGTAGACGCCGCGCCCGAGCTCGATCCCGGTCGCGGCGGCAGCGGCGATGATCGGCTCGCGCAGGCGGCGCGCATAGACCTCGGTGAGGTCGACGAAGCGAGGGCCGATCTGGTCGTCATTGGGCCCGAGCAGGGGGTTGGTGCCCTGCAGGTTGATATGATCCTCGATCAGGACCAGCGAGCCGGGCGGCCACTCCGGGCGCAGCGAGCCGGCGGCATTGGTCAGCAGCAGCGCACGGCAGCCGATTGCCGCCATGGTGCGGACGATCATGTTGAGCGGGCCCACGCCGCCGCCCTCGTAGAGGTGGGCCCGGCCCGAGAGGCAGGCGACCGGCACGCCACCGAGCTTGCCCAGCACCATGTGTCCGGCGTGCCCCTGGACACCCGGGCGCGGGAAGCCAAGCAAGTCGGCATAGTCGATGATGACAGGGTCTGCGATCTGCTTGGTGACGGCACCGAGCCCGGAGCCCAGCACGATTGCCACCACCGGCGCCCGGCCGTTCGCGCGCTCCCGGATCGTCGCCGACGCATCGGCGCGTGGCACGCCCGACGAGCCCAGATTGTCCGAGCCGAAGGCCATTGGCAGCAACTCCCCGAGAGAGACACTGGTTCTGATACGCTCGGGACTGCATAGATGGATCGTCGTCTGCGACCGGCCAAATTCGGCGAGACGCTGCCGGCAGCCACCGCACGGGCTGCACAGTGCTTCGCCACCCGCCACCACCGCGACCTCGGCGATCGCCGTCTCGCCGGCCGCGACCATGACGCCGATCGCCGACGCCTCCGCGCACTGGCTCTGCGGGTAGGCGGCGTTCTCGACGTTGCAGCCGACGTAGATGCGGCCGCTGGCGCCGCGAATGGCGGCACCCACGGCAAAGCCGGAATAGGGGATGTGGGCGTTGGCCCGGACCGCGCGGGCTGCGGCGAACAGTTCTTCGGGATTCACGGTCGGTTGCGTCCAGGGTGCGATCGGCGCGCCATCAGCGCTCCTTGATATAGGGGATGCCGATCGCTTTCGGAGCCACGGCCTTGCCGACGAAGCCCGCCAGCAGGAAAATGGTGAGCAGATAGGGCAGGGCCTGGATGAACTGCACCGGTACCACGCCCACCACCGGCAGGGGCACGCCCTGCAGCCGCCCCTGGAGCGCGTCGGTGAACGCGAACAGCAGGCAGGCCAGCAGCGCCGGCACCGGCCGCCACTTGCCGAAGATCAGGGCCGCCAGCGCCAGATAGCCCTTGCCCGCGGTCATGTCGCGGGTGAACCCGGCGCCCTGCGCGATCGACAGATAGGCCCCGGCGATCCCGCACAAGGCCCCGGTGACCATCAGCGCCCGGTAGCGCATCCCCTCGACCGAGATCCCGGCCGTGTCGACCGCGGCCGGATTCTCGCCGACGGCGCGCAGGCGCAGGCCAAATCGGGTGCGGTAGATCACCCAGGCCACGGCCGGCACGATCAGCGCGGTGAGGTAGACCAGGATGTTGTGGCCGCTGATCACCTCGGCGTAGATCGGCCCGATGATCGGCACGCCGCGCGCGGCCTCGGCGAAGGGCAGGTCGATGGGCGCGAAGCGGGCGCCCGGCAC
>JBATRI010000768.1:0-8244 GCA_049292515.1 Geminicoccaceae bacterium | reverse complement strand
TTCCCGTTCGCGAATTTCACGCTGCTGCACAAGGCCGGGTTGCTGGCCTTGACCGTGCCGACCCATCTGGGTGGCAATGCTGCCGGCCTTGCCGAGGCGGCACGGCTCGTCGGAACGATCGCCGCCGGCGAGCCGTCCACAGCATTGGTGCTGGCGATGCAGTTCACGCACCATGCGTTGATCGCCCGTTCGAGCCACTTCCCGCGCCATTTGGCCGAGCGCCTGGGGCGCGAGGCCGCCAGCGCCGTGGCGCTGATCAACGCGCTGCGGGTCGAGCCCAAGCTGGGCACGCCAGCGCGCGGCGGTCTGCCTGCGACCACCGCCACGCGCACGGCACAAGGCTGGCGATTGTCCGGGCACAAGATCTACGCCACCGGCGCGCCGATCCTGGTCTGGTATCTGGTCTGGGCCAAGACGGACGAGGAAGAGCCGCGTGTCGGCCATTTCCTGGTGCGCGCCGGCCTGCCCGGGATCCGGATCGTGGAGAGCTGGGATCATTTAGGCATGCGCGCCACCGGCAGTCACGACGTCGTTCTCGACGGCGTGGAAATCCCGCTTGATCACGCGGTCGACATCCGTGCGCCTGCCGACTGGGCGCTCGAGCCCGAGGCCTGGGCATGGAACACACTGCTGATCGGCGCGGTCTACGACGGGATCGCGCGAGCGGCGCAGGTTTGGCTGCACGGCTTTGTCGAGTATCGCCGGCCGTCCGCGCTGGGGGTCCCGCTGAGCAGCCTGTCACGCGTCCAGAGCGTGGTCGGGGAGATCGAGGGCCACCTCGCCGTCAACGCGCGGCTGCTGGCCAGCGCTTGCGCCGACGTCGATCGCGGCCGGCCACCAGCTGTGGCCGAGCTGGGTCTGCTCAAGCGGGCTATCACCGGCAATGCCGTCAGCGCCGTCGAGGCGGCACTGACGCTCACCGGCAATCACGGGCTGAGCCGGCGCAACCCGCTCGAGCGCCACCTTCGCGACGTGCTGTGCAGCCGCATCCACACTCCGCAGGACGACTCGGTCCTGCTCACCGCGGGCAGGCAGGCTCTCGCCCTGGCTTGAACGCGCATACCGGGAAAGTAAGATGAGCGTCAACTTCATCGGCATGATCGGCCATCGCCACTATTCGGAGATCCACCCGCCCGAGGGGCCGGTGATCGACATCGACTATATCGATCGGTTTGCGCGGGCGCACGAGGCCGGTGGCTTCGACCGGATCCTGATTGGCTATTTCTCCGAAGCGCCGGATGGGTTTCTGATCGCTGCCCGGGCCGCGTTCGTGACCCAGCAACTGGGCCTGATGCTGGCGCACCGGACGGGTTTCATGGCACCTACACTGGCCGCGCGCAAGCTCGCCACGCTCGACCAGCTGAGCGGCGGCCGGGCCGCGGTCCACATCATCTCCGGCGGCGACGATGCCGATCAGCGCCGTGACGGTGACTATCTCGGCCACGACGAGCGTTATGCGCGGACCGACGAGTATCTCGACATCCTGAAGAAAATCTGGAGCAGCCAGAAGCCCGTCAGCCATCACGGCAAGTATTACGGCTTCGAGCAGGCCTATGCCGAGGTCAAGCCGCTGCAGGAGACCCAGATCCCGATCTATTTCGGTGGCTCGTCGGAGGCGGCGATCTGCGTCGCGGGCAAGCATGCCGACATCTTCGCGCTGTGGGGGGAGACCCACGATCAAGTCCGCGAGACCATTGCCCGCGTCCGTGCCGCGGCAGCGCAGCACGGACGAACGGTGCGTTTCAGCCTGTCGCTGCGGCCGATCCTGGCTGCGACCGAGCCCGCGGCGTGGGCACGGGCGGAGCGCATCCTGGCCGAGACCAAGCGGTTGCGCGGTGCTGCCATGCTGGGCGATCCCGCCTCCCAGCCACAGAATGTCGGCTCGCAGCGCCTGCTCGAGGCCGCCAGCCGTGGCACGGTGCTGGACAAGCGGCTGTGGACGGCCATGGCCGCCGCCACCGGCGCCAAGGGTAATACCACGGCACTGGTGGGCACGCCCGAGCAGGTCGCCGACGCTCTGCTCGACTATTACGATCTGGGCGTTACGACGTTCCTGATCCGCGGCTTCGACCCACTGGAGGACGCGGTGCAGTATGGCCGTGAGCTCATCCCATTGGTCCGGGACGAGGTGGCGCGCCGTGACGCCGCCCGGACTGCGGCGGAGTGACGGGCATGGCAACCCATATTACCCGGCGCACGGCGGCCTCGTTGATGGTTGCGGGCGTGGCGGCGAGCCGTAGCGCCCGCGCCGCCGATCTCGCTGGCGCCACGCTGATGGTGGGCGACCAGAAGGGCGGCTCGCGCGCGCTCATGGAGGCGGCGGGCGTGCTTGCGGGCGTGCCCTACGCGATCGAGTGGCGGGAGTTTCCGGCTGCGGCGCCGCTGTTGGAGGCGCTGAATGCCGGTGCGATCGACACCGGCATCGTCGGCGACGCGCCGATGATCTTCGCCCAGGCCGCGGGCGTGCCGCTGAAGGCGATCGGCGCCTGGCGTTCCGACCCGGTCGGCACCGCGATCGTGGCCCCGGCGGGCTCGCCGATCCGAACGCCGGTCGACCTCAAGGGCAAGCGGATCGCCACCGGCAAGGGCTCGATCGGCCACTATCTGGTACTGGTGGCGCTGGAGAGCGCCGGCCTTTCGGCGTCCGACGCGGAGATCGTCTTCCTGCTGCCGGCCGATGCGAAGGCGGCGTTCGTGTCCGGGGCGATCGACGCCTGGTCGAGCTGGGACCCTTACACCTCGCTGGTCCGACTGGTCGATGGGGCCACGGTCGTAGCCGACGGGCACGGTATCACCACCGGCCTCGGCTTTCAAGTCGCCAACGAGCATGCGATCGCGACCAAACGGGCCGTGCTGGAGGATTTCCTGGGCCGGCTCGCGGCGGCGCGCGCTTGGTCCTTGGATCACACTGACCAGTTCGCGGCGACGCTGGCCCAGCTGATCGGGATCCCACCCGAGGTCGGCCGCGAGTGGCTCGGCCGGGCGCGGACCCAGTTCGTGCTGATCGACGAGCGGGTGGTCACCGACCAGCAGCGCACGATCGACAACTATGCCCGTTTCGGCGTGATCCAGAAGCGGGTGGCGGCCGCCGACGCATTCGATGCGTCGTTCAACCCGGCCGTCGCCCGGTACAGTGCCAGCGGCTGAGCGGCGCACAGCTCCGCCATCGGACGACGACGCTGCCCGGACTGTCACCGCGTTGGGCCCCCGCCCATGGCGACGGCGCCGGGCTCGCTGGACCCGCTTGGCGGCAGCGCCCTGGTAGGCACGTTTGTGCGGCCGCAGCTGCCGGGCGGAGTTTGCGACCGGCACGGTGCCATCCGTGCCCGCCCAAGCAGCTCAAGATCTCCTGGAACGCCACCGCGATCTGCCTGTCGCTAGTGACGGCAGCCGCACAGAACGGCATCTTTGCCAACCATAATCTCGACGTCGAGCTGATCAACTATGCCGGCGCCACCGATCAACTCTTGGCTCTGCGAAGGTAGTGCTAAGCTAAGTGCAGCCTGCCGGAATGAGTTCGATGACCTGCAAGTGATCCGGAACGCTCAGCGGGATGGAGGCGATGCCAGCCGGGTTGGTGTAGGTCTTGACCGAGGCGCTTGAGAAAGACGGTTCGTACACGGTCGCCGCCGTAATTTTTAACCCCAGCTGCAAACTTAGTGCACGGCGCGAATATTCCATATCACCGATGCCGCTATCAATGGTGGTCACCCTGGAACTCTGTACGCCTTGCCATACGGCCAAATAGAAGCGCCCGCTCCGCTTCTGCAGCAATACCTGCTGTATACCGCTAAGGTTACCGGTCAAGCTGTATTTTAATGTTCCGGGTGTGAATGTTGCTCCGCGGTCGCTGAATAGACGGATAAAATTTTTGACCGCATAAAATTGCTGACGAGGTGTTCCATTGTTGTTAAGTAAGCCAAAATCTTCATCGTTGTTATTTATAAGTTGATACATATACATTCTTGGTGTGCCGCGCTGCATATGGCTAAGAAATTGACGTGGCAGATATTTTGCCGCAGCACGCTGTGTGACGGCAGGGTGGCCCGTATTGCTATTGGACATTTTGTAGCCATTCTCTGAAGCCCATACGGGCTTGGCGCTACCCAACTTCTGTCTGTCAAGTGCGTCAGACAGGCTAATGCCCCAGCCGCCGCCGAAACTTCCCTCCGGGTCGCGTCCGCAATAGTCATGGACATTTCCAACGTCCATGTATTTGGATGAATTGCTGAATATGGAATAAAGATTTCGCGCAGCATCTCTCGTGTTGGCAAAGGCTGGTCCAAGTATGGTTATATTCTTCGTGGCGCTGTCACTTTTATATTTCGTATATAAATTTCTCATGTAGCTGAACATTTGCGTTGGCATGCTCGAGCCCCAGGCAAGGTCGCGCTCATTTGGCGGTTCGACGGCTTCGACCACTTGGAGACCGCTGCTATTGAGAGATTTGACATAGTCCAGATCGCAGTTGGCCGTATCCCAAGTAACCATAAGTAATTTTATTCCGGCGCGTGCCAGCTCGACATAGCGGTTCTTGACGGTGATGTTCGTATCGCTCGCTGGGTTGTCGCGAATATGCCGTATGCCGAGTTCGAGCAGACGCGGCTTGATTATCGAGTTGTAGGACCGGTCGTATACGGTGCCCAGGTAGTTGATATGGGTATTGACCCCGGGTAGATTGGCGGCCAGGTCGGCCATCAGTGCCTGCACGCCGGTCGTTCCCGAGCCGCTTCCACAGCCTGCGGCCCAGGCGTCGCTCGGCCGACCAAGCGCCGATGCGCCGACGAGCGCCGCGGCCCCGGCGAGCACCTGGCGCCGATCGATCATTTCGTTCGCCTTGTGATTGTGATTCGGCATCGTTGTCCCCTGCCTCCTTGGCAACGTCGCGCACGAGCACCACCACCGAGCGGCGGTGCGGCGAGACACCCTCAAAAACCCATCAGGTTACTAGATTCTATCGAAGGTAGCTAATGTCCTGAATTAGACACTATATAGTTGATCATACGGTAGAATGCCAAGAACTTTTGCGGTGGTCGCGCGTCATCCGCCGCGAGCGACCGGCGCTGCCGCCGCTGCGCGCGGCCGAACGGCCCGTCCGATCATGGCCTGCGCTGAGGCCGCAGGAGGGCGATGGGGCGGCGACGGTGACGCCCCGGTCGCCGCGTGCCAAGCCTCCCGCGTGCAAATTTTCAACCCAAAGATGATAAAGCTGCGCGCCGGCGGCGGGCGGCTTGTCGCGGGCAAGTCCTGGAACGAGGCTGGACACAAATTTCTATAAAATCTATTTATCTAATAGATAAAAATAGAACCTGAAAGGTCTCGTGAGCCGGCTCGCGTCGAGTTATCAATAAAATCGGTTGATCTCGCCTCGGGTAACTAAACCCACTCGACGCCATTCCTTGCCGAGTGAAATAAAAATTTCAGAATTTTGGCCCAATACCGGAATAGATCTTTCCAGCCCGCCGTCTTTGCTGATGCGTGCCGGTTGCTGGCAGCATCCGCCCCGACAGGGACACCGGGGGTGACCGGCACAAGCCAGCCAGAACAAGCCGGAGGAGAGCGATCGTGACCAAGCCTGGGGCCGCGAACAACGGGATGGGCCGACGTCGGTTGCTGCGCGGCGGCGTCGGTCTCGCCGGCAGCGCCGTGGCCCAGCTGGCGACGTCGACACCGTCGCTGGCTCGCCTCTGCCTGCCGGGTGGCAGTGGCCAGCAGGCCCTGATGGCCGACAGCGTGGCCGATGCGCCCGGCGTGAACACGCACATCAACTACCTGCGCACGATCTACGACACGGGCTATGCGAGCATCGTCAAGCCGCGTCTGCTGGAGCTGGGGATCCGCCACATTCGCGACAATCCGGGCGGCGATTCCGATGCCAGGACCAAGGGCCGCTACATCGAGCTGGCCCGGAGCGGGATACGGTTGCTGCTGTGCACCTGGAGCACGGCCGACCAGGACATCGATTACGTCAAGTCACTGAACGGCAGCGGCGTGCGGGTGGTGGAAGCGGTCGAGCCGCCCAACGAGCGCGACAATGCCTGGGGCACCGGCATGCCGGCACAGATGCGCAGCTACATGCAGGCGCTGTACGCCCGCTACAAGTCCGATACCGCCACCCGAAGCATCACGATCCTCGGTCCGTCCTTCGCGAACACGAAGGAATCGGCCCGTCGTCTGCAGGCGGCTTTCTCTGATGCCGCCAAGTACATGGATTGCGGCAACGTCCACAGCTATTGCGGCCGTGACCCGGAAGGCTCCGGTGGCGGCGGCTATGGCATCAGCCTGAGCGAGGCGCTCACGCGACAGCGCATGGGCAGCACGAAAGCCGTGTGGGCCTCGGAGAACGGCTACAAGATGTCCCGCAGCAGCACTGGCCACCCGGCCGTCACGCAGCGCGCTGCCGCCAAGTACGTACCTCGGCAGATCCTCAGCCACATGCTGCTTGGCGCCCCGCGCCTCTATGGCTATCAGCTGATCAACAACAATGCCGAGGATTTCGCGCTGCTCAACAGCAACGGCTCGCCACGGCTGCAGTTCACGGCGCTGAAGAACCTCATCGCGCTGTTCAAGGATCCGGGGGCTGCGTTCGTACCGGACAGGCTCGCCTACACGCTGAGTGGGGTGAGCACCGGCATCCAGCAGATGCTGTTCCAGAAGCGCGATGGGCGCTTCTATCTCGCGGTCTGGCAGGGCGTGCTGAGCTCGAGCCTGACCTCGAGCGACAGCGGCATCCGGGATGTGGAGCCCGCCCGGCGGGCGCTGACCTTCAATCTCGGCACCAAGGTCACATCGGCCAGGATCTACGAGCCCTCGCTCTCGTCCAGCCCCGTGAAGACCTACGCCAGTGCCAGCGGCATCGGCTCGATCCCGTTGAGCGTGCCGGATCATGTGCAGGTGATCGAGCTCGTGCCACTCGGCTGCTCGGTGTAGCGTCCGTCATCGAGGGCGAGCCCCGATGCGGTGGATCGGGGCCGGCTGGCTGCGGCTGGGGCAGGGGGGCGCGCGCCGCATCGGGTCGACCGGGCCGGCCATCGCTCAGCTCCCATCCTTGCTGGCCTCGGCGCGTTCGGCCAGTGCTCGGGCCAGGCGGCAAAGCGCTTCCTGGTACTGCGGGTTGGTGATGCGCAGAAAGTCCTGCGCCAAGTCCTCGAGCCGCAGGCTGACGTCTTGGGCTTGCCTTACCTCGGGTGGCAGATACGGCTGGTCGGAAAGGCCACGAAAGAAGAACTCCGTGTCTACCCCCAGCGCCCTGGCGACAAGGAACAGGCAACCGGCGGAGATGCGGTTGCCGCCGGTCTCATAGCGCTGCAGCTGCTGGTGGCGGATGCCGAGCATGGCTGCGAGTTGTGTCAGCGAGAGACCAAGTACTGCCCGGCGTGCACGGATCTGGGCTCCGACATACGCATCCGCATCCTCGGTATAGGGTCTGGAAGGGGTGGACACGTTCCTCACGGCAGCTGGGGAGGCGGGTTGATGCCGGCAGGCACCACCAGCGTCGCGTTGCGCGTGCCCGGGCCGAGGTGGCGACCTCCTCGGCGCGGTCGTCGGTCGCAATCGGGCGGCGAAGGGGCTCGCGGCGACGCGCTGTCCCGCGCAGGCTCCTCCTGGCGGCCGACCGCAGCCCGATGGGCCGCAACTCAGCTGTGCGACGCGGCAATGCTTACGAAGGCTACGGTAACTGTCTAAGCGCTATCACTATTTAATCAATAGAAAATATATAGATTTATTGATGATGATGAGCCCATGCCCTGCTCCGCGGGCGCCGAACGTTGCGGCACCCCCGATGGAGGCGCTGATGACATCGTGCCCCAAGCTCACGCGCCTTCGTCGCCGCCAGCATCGGCCGCCCCGCGCCCACCTCGAGTTCCGGCCCCCGTCGAGGTGCCCTCCTGTGACACTTGCCAACCATCCTCTCTGCATATAAATCTATTCAATCTATGGTATTAATGTACTATTTGGCTCTGGCATCATATCGTTGCGGGAAGCTCCCATGCTGCATGCGGTTCGGCTGGCGTCGGTTCGTCGGCAAGCCCGTCTCTGGCTGGCCGCGCTGCTGGCCGGCGTGGCGGTTCCGGCGGCGGCGGACAATGGGGTGGGCGCGTGGTCGGGCCTGGGCCGTTGGCCGCTGATCCCGATCCATGCGGTGCTGCTGCCCGACGGGCGCGTGCTCAGCTACGGCAGCAACAGCGACGGCGCGCAGACCGGGCAGTTCCTCTACGACGTCTGGAGCCCGACCCAGGGCTT
>JBATRI010000767.1:0-4230 GCA_049292515.1 Geminicoccaceae bacterium | reverse complement strand
GCTCGGCACGCGCGGCGACCAGGAAGCGCTGGGCATCCTGGCCTCGCTCCCGGCGTCCACACCCGATGCCGTGCGCAGTGCGGCTGCCGACGAGATCGCGGCCATCGAGAGCCGCCTCAAGCTGATCGCGGCCGCCCAGAACGTGGTCTACGGCATCAGCCTGGGCTCGGTCCTGCTGCTGGCGGCGATCGGCCTCGCCATCACCTTCGGCGTGATGGGCGTCATCAACATGGCGCACGGCGAGATGGTCATGCTCGGCGCCTACACGACCTTCGTCATCCAGGAGTTCTGCCGCACCAGTTTCCCGGCCGGGCTCGAATGGTCGCTGCCGGTGGCCATCCCGCTGGCGTTCCTCGTGGCCGGTGCCATGGGCGTGCTGATCGAGCGCAGCGTCATCCGTCTGCTCTACGGGCGCCCGCTCGAGACCCTGCTCGCCACCTGGGGTGTCTCCTTGATCCTGCAGCAGCTGGTGCGCAGCATCTTCGGCCCGAACAACCGGCAGGTCTCCACGCCGTCCTGGATGAGCGGCTCGTTCGATCTGGGTTTCGGCTTCACGATCACCGAGAGCCGGCTGATCATCGTCATCTTCTGCCTCGTCGTGTTCGCGGCACTCCTGGCCGTGATCCGCCTGACCCGCTTCGGGCTGGAGATGCGCGCGGTCACCCAGAACCGGCGCATGGCCGCGGCCATGGGCATCCGCACCAGCTGGGTCGACGCCATGACCTTCGGCCTGGGCTCGGGCGTGGCCGGCATCGCCGGCGTGGCGCTGTCGCAGATCGACAATGTCAGCCCCAATCTCGGCCAGAGCTACATCATCGACAGCTTCATGGTCGTGGTGTTCGGCGGCGTCGGCAATCTCTGGGGCACGTTCACCGGGGCGTTCACGCTGGGCATCGTCAACAAGCTGCTCGAGCCCACGGTCGGTGCGGTGCTGGCCAAGATCCTGGTCCTGGTCGCCATCATCCTGTTCATCCAGAAGCGCCCGCGCGGGCTGTTCGCCCTCAAGGGCCGCGCGGTGGAGAGCTGAGTCGATGCTCAAGTCGTTCCCTGCCGCGACCTGGGTCGTGGTGCCGCTGCTGCTGGCGGTGGCTATCCTCGTGCCCGTGCTCAACCTGGCCACCGACCCGTCGAGCGCCTGGCATGTGCCGACCTATGTGGTGAGCCTGGTCGGCAAGTATCTGTGCTTTGCGATCCTGGCGCTGAGCCTCGATCTGGTCTGGGGCTATTGCGGTATTCTCAGCCTGGGCCACGGCGCCTTCTTCGCCCTCGGCGGCTATGCCATGGGCATGTACCTGATGCGCCAGATCGGCACCCGCGGCGTCTACGCCAACCCGGACCTGCCGGACTTCATGGTGTTCCTGAACTGGCAGGAGCTGCCCTGGTACTGGCACGGCTTCGACATGTTCTGGTTCGCCATGCTGATGGTGGTCCTGGTCCCGGCGGCACTGGCCTTCGTGTTCGGCTGGTTCGCCTTCCGCAGCCGCGTCACCGGCGTCTATCTGTCGATCATCACCCAGGCGATGACCTTCGCGCTCCTGCTCGCCTTCTTTCGCAACGACATGGGCTTCGGCGGCAATAACGGCTTGACCGACTTCAAGGACATCCTGGGCTTCGACATCCAGGCCGGCACGACGCGCTCCGCGCTGTTCGCCGCCTCGGCGATCATGCTGGCGCTGGCCTATCTCGCCTGCGGCTACATCGTGACGTCGCGTCTCGGCAAGGTGCTGGTCTCCATCCGCGACGCCGAGAGCCGGACCCGATTCTGCGGCTACCGCGTCGAGCACTTCAAGCTGTTCGTCTGGACCTTCTCGGCGGTGCTCGCCGGCATCGGCGGTGCCCTCTACGTGCCGCAGGTGGGGATCATCAACCCCGGCGAGTTCGCCCCGGCCAACTCGATCGAGGCCGTGATCTGGGTGGCCTTCGGTGGCCGTGGCACGCTCTGGGGTGCGATCGTGGGTGGCCTCGGCGTCAACGCGATCAAGTCCTGGTTGACCGGCGCCTTTCCGGAGATCTGGCTCTACGCGCTGGGCGCCCTGTTCATCGCCACCACGCTGTTCCTGCCCAAGGGCATCGCCGGCCTGCTCATGTCCATGCGCCGTCCACGGCCCGCCGTGTCGACGGCCCCGCGGGCGCTGCCGGTGGGCGAGGGAGCCAAGCCATGAGCGTCGTCACCACCACTGTCCATGACGGCCGCGCCGCGGGCTCGATGCTCTATCTCGACGGCGTCTCGGTGACGTTCGACGGCTACCGTGCCCTGAACAATCTCTCGCTCTATATCGACAAGGGCGAGATGCGCGCCATCATCGGGCCGAACGGTGCGGGCAAGACCACGATGATGGACGTCATCACCGGCAAGACCCGGCCCGACAAGGGCACTGTCCTGTTCCGCGAGAGCATCGACCTTACCCGCCACGACGAGACCGAGATCGCGCGGTTGGGGATCGGTCGCAAGTTTCAAAAGCCCACCGTGTTCGAGAGCCACACCGTCTGGACCAATCTCGAGCTCGTCCTGAAGGGCGAGCGCGATCTGTTCCGCTCGCTGGTGTTCAAGCTGTCGAGCGAGCAGCGCAGCCGGATCGAGGAGGTGCTGGGCATCATCCGCCTGACCGATTCCGCCAGGCGGCTCGCGGGCGATCTCAGCCACGGCCAGAAGCAGTGGCTGGAGATCGGCATGCTGCTCGTGCAGGACCCGGAGCTGCTGCTGGTGGACGAGCCGGTGGCCGGCATGACCGACGCGGAAACGGAAGCCACGGGCGAGCTGCTACGTGAGATCGCGAAGAGCCATTCGGTCGTGGTCATCGAGCACGACATGGACTTCATCCGTGGGCTCGGCTCCAAGGTCACCGTGCTGGCCGAAGGCTCCGTGCTGGCCGAGGGCTCGCTCGAGCAGGTCCAGAACGACCAGCGCGTCATCGAAGTCTATCTGGGGCGCTGAGCATGCTGCAGGTTCAAGGCATCGACCTCCACTACGGCGCCAGCCAGGCTCTCTGGGGCGTCTCGCTGGAGGCCGTCACCGGCGAGATCACCTGCGTCCTGGGGCGCAACGGTGTCGGCAAGACCAGCACGCTGCGCGCGATCGTCGGGCAGGTGAGGACCTCGGCCGGCAAGATCCTGTGGGACGGGCAGGACATCACCGGGCTGTCCACGGTCGAGCGCGCGAGGCGCGGCATCGCCATCGTGCCGCAGGGCCGCGAGATCTTCCCGCTGCTCACCGTCGAGGAGAACCTCAAGACGGGCTTCGGCGCGGTGCCGCGCAGCGAGCGCCACATTCCCGAGCACATCTTCGAGCTGTTCCCGATCCTCAAGACGATGTTGCGCCGGCGCGGCGGCGATCTGTCCGGCGGCCAGCAGCAGCAGCTGGCGATCGGCCGGGCGCTCATCATGCGCCCGAAGCTCCTGGTGCTCGACGAGCCCACCGAGGGCATCCAGCCGTCGATCATCAAGGATATCGGCCGCGTGCTCGAGCTGTTGCGCAGTCAGGGCCAGATGGCCATCGTGCTGGTCGAGCAGTATCTGGACTTCGCCAAGGCGCTGGCGGACCGGCTGGCAGTGCTGGACCGGGGCCAGGTGGTGTTGTCCGGCAAGCCCGACCAGCTCGATGACGCGGATGTACGACGCTATCTCACCGTTTGAGCCTTCGGCACTACCGGGTGGCGTCGATCAGCGCGCGGCGGCGGTAAGGCTGGCCTTCGCCCGCCGCGACGACCGTACCCGGCTGACCGGCCTCTACCAGCGCACGCCGTTGCGCGCCCTGTTCCCGCGCCACGAGGCCGGGGATCTGCCGGTGGCGGCCCTGATCAATGTCGGCGGCGGGCTGGTGGCCGGCGACAGTGCCTCGATCGCGGTCGATGTCGGCCCGGAGGCGGCCGTGCTCGTCACCAGCCAGGCCGCCGAGAAGGTCTACCGGTCGACCGGGCCGGACTGTCGCGTGCGCACGCAGCTGACGGTGGGGCAGGGCGGCTGGCTGGAATGGTGCCCGCAGGAGACGATCCTGTTCGAGCGGGCCCGGCTGCGGCGCACCCTGCGGCTCGACCTTGCGGGTGACGCACGGGCCATGCTGGGCGAGGTCTTGGTCTTTGGCCGGCATGCGTCGGGCGAGGATATCGGGGCCGGATTCCTGCTGGATCGGATCGAGGTGCGCCGCGACGGCGCGCTGCAGTGGCAGGACGGCTTCCGCCTGGACGGCGCCTACGGCGCGGTGCTCGGTGCCGCGGCGGGACTGGGTGGTGC
>JBATRI010000766.1:0-13734 GCA_049292515.1 Geminicoccaceae bacterium | reverse complement strand
ACGGTGGCGGGGTCGGCCGCCGCCACCGCGGCGTCGAACAGGGAGCGGAGGAGCTGGCGCGGGTCCATGGCGCCGCTCAGTCGCCGGCGACGGCGTGGCTGGCCAGCAGCTCCAGCGCCTTGACCATGCCCGAATGGTCCCAGCCCTTGCCGCCATTGGCGGCACAGGCGTTGAACAGCTCCATGGCGGTGGCGGTGTTGGGCAGGCTCACGCCGAGCGCGCGCGCGCCGGCCAGGGCCAGGCTCAGGTCCTTCTGGTGCAGCTCGATGCGGAAGCCCGGATCGAAGGTCCGCTTGATCATCCGCTCGCCGTGCACTTCCAGGATGCGCGAGCTGGCGAAGCCGCCCATCAGCGCCTGGCGCACCTTGGCCGGATCGGCACCCGCCTTCGACGCGAACACCAGCGCCTCGGCCACCGCCTCGATGTTCAGCGCCACGATGATCTGGTTGGCGACCTTGGTGGTCTGGCCGTCACCATTGCCGCCGATCAGCGTGATGTTCTTGCCCATCAGCTCGAACAGCGGCTTGACCTTGTCGAACGCCGCTTCGGGGCCGCCAACCATGATCGTCAGCGAGCCCGCCTTGGCGCCGACCTCGCCGCCCGAGACCGGGGCGTCCAGATAGTCGCAGCCCAGCTCGTTGATCTTTTTCGCGAACTCCTTGGTGGCGATTGGCGAGATCGAGCTCATGTCGACCACGATCTTGCCGGCCGAGAGGCCGGCGGCGATCGCACTCTCGCCGAACAGCACCTCCTCGACCTGCGGCGTGTCCGGGACCATGGTGATGATCACCTCGGCCTGCTCGGCCACCTCCTTGGCCGAGCCGCAGGCGACCCCACCGGCGTCGAGCAGCGCCTGGGCCACGCCGCTGCGCGAGAACAGATAGAGGTCGTGGCCGCCGTTCTTGAGGTTGAGGGCCATGGGCCGCCCCATGATGCCCAGACCGATGAAACCGACTTTCATGCGTGGAACTCCTGCGGTGCCGCGGTTCAGGCGGCGCTTTTGGCGTAAGGGGCGAACCAGCCGAGGCCGGCCGTGGTCGCGGCCGCGGGCTTGTATTCGCAGCCGATCCAGCCGGCATAGCCCTCGGCGTCCAGCATCCCGAAGATGAACGGATAGTTGATCTCGCCCGTGCCGGGCTCGTTGCGGCCCGGATTGTCCGCGATCTGCACGTGGGCGATCCGGTTCTTCAGCCGCCGGAAGGTCGTCGTCAGGTCGCCTTCCATGATCTGCGTATGGTAGAAGTCGTACTGCAGATAGAGATTGTCCGAGCCGACCTCGTCCATGATCGAGATCGCCTGCGCCGACTTGTTCAGATAGAAGCCCGGAATGTCCCGGTTGTTGACCGGCTCGGCCAGCAGCCTGATCCTGGCCTTGGCCAGCTCCGGTGCGGCGTAGCGCAGATTCTCGACGAAGGTCCGCCGCAGCTCGGCCTCGGGCACGCCCTCGGGGGCCTTGCCGGCCAGGCAGTTCAGCTGCTTGCAGCCCAGTGCCGTGGCGTACTCGATCCCCTTGGCCACCCCGGCGCGGAACTCCTCGACGCGATCAGGATGGCAGGCGATGCCGCGCTCGCCGCCGGCCCAGTCGCCGGCCGGCAGGTTGTGCAAGGCCTGGACGAGCTTGTGCTCCTTCAGACGGGCCGCCAGCTCCTCCTTGGGGTAGGCGTAGGGGAACAGGAACTCGACGCCGGCGAACCCGTCCCTGGCCGCGGCGGCGAAGCGGTCGAGGAAGTCGACCTCGTTGTAGAGCATGGTGAGATTGGCCGCGAAATTCGGCATGGCTGGTCCTCCCTTGGCGGATCGAGACTAGGCGCCCGCGGCGGCGCCGGCAACGCGGCTGCGCTCAGGCGGGGGATGCGCCCTTGAACTTGGCGGCCAACGCCTCCGAGCCGCGTGCCAGGATGCCGGAATCGGCGCCGACGGCGGTGAACAGACACCCCAGCTCGATGCAGCGCCGCGCCAGCGCCTCGTCGCCGGTGAGGATGCCCGGCGCCTTGCCGGTGGCCTTGATCCGCCGCATCGCGTCCTCGAGCACCGGGCGGAAGGCGGGGTTGCCCTGGTCGCCGAGATAGCCGAGGCCCGCCGACAGATCACCCGGCCCGATGAACACGCCGTCCACGCCCTCGACACCGGCGATGGCCTCCAGATTGTCGAGCCCCTGCTTGGTCTCGATCTGCACCAGCACGCAGATCTCCTCCTCGCAGCGCGTGTGGTAGTCCTTGACCCGGCCGAAGCGCGACGAGCGCGAGGCCGAGGCGAAGCCGCGGACGCCGCGCGGCGGATAGCGGGTGGACGCCACCGCCTGCTCCGCCTCCTCGACGGTCTGGACCATCGGGACCAGCAGCGTCTGCACCCCGGCGTCGAGGAACCGCTTGATCATCACCTGGTCGTTCCAGGGCGGCCGGACGATCGGCTGCACCTTGTTCTCCATCACCGCCTGGAGCTGGCTGTAGACCATGTTGAGCTCGTTGGGCGAATGCTCGGTATCGAGCAGCAGCCAGTCGAAGCCCGAGCCCGCGACGATCTCCACCGAGATGTTGCTGGCGAGGCTGCACCAGAGCCCGATCTGCGAGCGCCCGGCCTTGATCGCACGCTTGAAATGGTTCGCGGGCACGTCCATGGCGTCTGTTCCTCCAGCGTTCTGTCAGTGAATCTCGGGGTCGGGAATGGGCGCACCGCGCTCCAGATAGTCGAAATCGCAGCCTTCGTCGGCCTGGGTGATGTGCTGCGCGAACATGGCACCATAGCCGCGCGCATAGGGCTTGGGCGGCTGCTGCCACGCAGCCCGGCGCCGGGCCAGCTCCTCGTCGCCGACCTGCAGCGTCAGTTTTCGGGCCGGTATGTCGAGCTCGATCAGGTCGCCCTCGACCACCAGCGCCAGCGGTCCGCCGACGAACGCCTCGGGGGCCACGTGCAGCACGCACGCACCGTAGCTGGTGCCGCTCATCCGCGCGTCGGAGATCCGCAGCATGTCGCGCACCCCCTGCTGCAGCAGCTTCTGCGGAATCGGCAGCTGGCCCCACTCCGGCATGCCGGGGGCACCCAGCGGGCCGGCATTGCGCAGCACCAGCACCGAGCTCGCATCGACGTCGAGACCCGGATCGTCGATCCGCGCCGCCATCTCGTTGTAGCTGTCGAACACCACGGCCCTACCGACGTGACGGTGCAGCCGCACCTCGGCGGCGGGCGGCTTGATCACCGCACCGTTGGGCGCCAGATTACCGCGCAGCACGGCCAGGCTGTCGCCGGCGACCAGCGGCCGGTCGAGCGGCCGGATCACCTCGTCGTTGAAGACCTTGGCACCCTCGATGTTCTCGCCCAGCGTGCGGCCGTTGACCGTGCGCGCCTCGGCATGCAGCAGGTCGCCCAGCTGGGCCAGCATGCCCCGCAGGCCGCCTGCGTAGTAGAAATCCTCCATCAGGAAGGCACCCGACGGGCGGATGTTGGCCAGGAGCGGCGTGCGCCGGGCCAGGGCGTCGAAGCGGTCGAGATCGAGCGGCACCCCTGCCCGCCTGGCCATGGCGATCAGGTGCACCACGGCGTTGGTGGAGCCGCCCAGCGCCAGCACCGCCGTCACCGCGTTGTCGAACGATGCGGCGCTCAGCAGGTCGGACGGCTTGAGATCCTCCCAGACCATCTCGACGATGCGCTTGCCGGTCAGCGTCGCCATCGCCGCATGACGCGAGTCGGGGGCCGGGATCGACGAGGCGCCCGCCAGGGTGAAGCCCAGCGCCTCGGCCGCACCGGTCATGGTCGAGGCCGTGCCCATGGTCATGCAGTGGCCGGGCGAGCGGGCGATGCCCTGCTCGATCTCCCCCCAGTCCTCCTCGGTGATCTTGCCGCTGCGCAGCTCGGCCCAGTATTTCCAGGTATCGCTGCCGGAGCCGAGCGTGGCCCCGCCCCAGTTGCCGCGCAGCATGGCCCCGCCGGGCATGTAGATCGCCGGCAGATCCATGGAGATCGCCCCCATGATCAGGGCCGGCGTGGTCTTGTCGCAGCCGCCCATCAGCACCGCCCCATCGGCCGGGTGCGAGCGCAGCAGCTCCTCGGTCTCCATGGCGAGGAAGTTGCGGTACATCATCGTCGTGGGCTTCTGGAATGGCTCCGACAGCGACATCGCCGGCAGCTCGACCGGGAAGCCGCCCGCCTGCCAGATGCCGCGCTTGACCTCCTCGACCCGCTGCTTGAAGTGCGAGTGGCAGGGATTGATGTCGGACCAGGTATTGATGATCGCGATCACCGGCTTGCCGGCATAGTCCGACCGGTCGTAGCCCATCTGCGCCGTCCGGGAGCGGTGCCCGAACGAGCGCAGGTCCTTCACCCCGTACCAGCGGTGGCTGCGCAGCTCTTCCGGCTTCTTCCTGCTCATCTCGATCTCAATGTGAAAGGAGGAAATGGCGCCGCCGCATGTCGACGGCGCCGGCCGCGCTCAGCCGTCGATGCTGATGTTCGCGTCCTTGATCACGACGGCCCATTTCTCGCGCTCGACCGCGATGAACTGGGCGAACGCCGCCGGCGTGCTGCCGACGGGCGTGGCGCCCATTCCCCGCAGGCGCTCCTGCATCGCGGGCTGCTGCATGATCCGCTGCACCTCGCCGCTGATCTTGTCGATGATCGCGGGCGGCGTGCCGGCCGGCGCGAACAGGCCGTGCCACGAGGTCGCCTCGAACCCCGGGATGAAGTCGGCCATCGGCGGGACATCCGGCATCAGCGGTGCGCGATCCAGGCTGGTCACGGCCAGCGCGCGCACCTTGCCGGCGCTCGCCTGCTGGGCCACCGTCGGGATGTTGTCGAAGGCCATGTCGACGTGGCCCGCGACCAGGTCGAGCATCACCTGCCCGCTGCTCTTGTAGGGCACATGGATCATGCGGGCGCCGGTCTTGGCCATCAGCAACTCGCCGGCCAGGTGGATCGAGGTGCCGACGCCCGACGAGGCGAAGGTGTAGGTGTCGGGCTTCGCCTTGATCAGGTCGATCAGTTCCGGGACTGTCTTCGCCGGCAGCGCCGGGTTGACGGCCAGCACGTTGGGCAGGGTTACGAACAGCGAGATCGGGGCGAACGCCGTGTCGGGGTCATAAGGCAGGTTCTTGTACAGGGTCGGGTTGATCGCGTGCGTGCTGACCGTGCCCATGCCCAGCGTGTAGCCGTCGGGCTCGGCCCGGGCCAGCTGGCCCACACCGAGATTGCCGCCGGCGCCGGGCTTGTTGTCGACCAGGAAGCGCTGGTTCAGGGACTTGTCGAGCTCTTCGGCCACCATGCGCGCGAAGGCGTCGGTGTTGCCGCCCGCCGCGAACGGCACGATGATCGTGACCGGCTGGCTCGGATAGTCGGCCGCGGCATCCTGCGCCAGCGCCAGTCGCGGCGCCAGGGCGAGGCCGGCGCTGCCGGCCAGAAGGCTCGAAAGTACGCTTCTTCTCAACATCTGCTCTTCCTCTCTGACTGACTGCCGTTGGCAGTCGCGGCCCGGCTGCTCGGCGGCCGTGCCATTCAAACGGACGTGCGGTTCCGGCCCTCGCTCATCGCCCGTTGGCCTGCCGCCAGGCGGCGAAGTCGGCATGGGTCTGCTCGTGCGTCGCCGGGTAGAGGCCGATGATTGAGCGGCCCTTCAGCACCTCCTCGGTGACGAAGTCCTCGAACGCGGTCATGCCCACGGCCTCGGCCGCGATCTCCGCGGCGAGGTGTGCCGGCAGCACCACGACGCCGTCGGCGTCGCCGACGATGACGTCGCCCGGGAACACCGGCGCGTCGCCGCAGCCGATCGGCACGTTGATGTCGATCGCCTGGTGCAGGGTCAGGTTGGTCGGCGCGGACGGGCGGTGGTGGTAGGTCGGCATCGCCAGCCGCCCGATCTCAGCGGAGTCGCGAAAACCGCCGTCGGTCACGACCCCGGCCGCCCCGCGCACCATCAAGCGCGAGATCAGGATCGAGCCCGCGGATGCCGCGCGCGCGTCCTTGCGGCTGTCCATCACCAGCACCGCTCCGGGCGGGCACAGCTCGACCGCCTGGCGCTGCGGGTGGTCCGGGTTCTGGAACACCGTCATCGGGTTGAGATCCTCGCGCGCCGGCATGTAACGCAAGGTGAACGCCTCACCGACCATGGTGCCCGCGTTCGGGTTCAGCGGCCGGACGTCCTGGATGAACTGGTTGCGCAGGCCCCGCTTGAAGAGGCAGCTCGTCAGCGTCGCGGTGCTGATGGCCTTCAGTTGCTCGCGCGTCTCGGAGGTCAGCATCGTCATCGTCTCAAGCTCCCGGCCGCTGCTCGGGCGGCGTAAAGTCGTGCAGGACGAAGCTGCCGCCCTGATACTGCCGGGCCGCCGGATCGAGCGGATCGGGCTTGGCCAGGACTTCGGCCGCGTAGTCCTCGGAATTCTGCACCGGGTGATAACCCAGACGCTCGGCGCCGCTATTGTCCCAGTAGCTGCGGGTATTGTTCGACACGCCCCACGAGACCAGGTAGCCGATGTCCTCGGCCTCGATGCAGCGCATCATCAGTTGCAGCAGATCCTCGTGGCCGAGCCAGGTGGCGAGGTGGCGCGGCTCGGTCGGCCGCGGCAGCGTGCTGCCGATGCGCAGGTTGATGCCCTCGATGCCGTGCTTGTCCCAATACATCCGGCTCATCGCCTCGCCCCAGACCTTGCTGAGGCCGTAGAAGCAGTCGGGCCGGAACGCGCAGTCGAGCTTCAGCTTCTCGTCCACCGAATACATGCCGATGGTGTGGTTGGAGCTGGCGAACACCACCCGCTTGACGCCGTGCCGGCGAGCACCCTCGTAGACCGCGTGCAGCCCCACGAGGTTGTTCTGGATGATCTCCGGCAGCGGCCGCTCGACGCTGGTGCCGGCGAGATGCAGCAGCACGTCGACCCCCTCGAGCAGCTGGTCGACCACGCCCGAGTCGGTGAGGTCGCCGTGCATGACGTCCTCGCCCGGCCGCAGCGGTGTCAGGGGCCGCCGGCCGCCGGCGGAGCGCAGGTCGACGCCGCGCTCGAGCAGTGCCGGGCGCAGGACCTGGCCGACATTGCCGCTGGCTCCGGACAAAGCCACTTTGGTCATCGCTCGATTCCTTCTTGGGCTGGTCGTCAATGACCGAACAGGTGGGGCAGCGTCAGGCTGAAGGCCGGCACGTAGGTGACCAGCATCAAGGCCACGATCAGGGCGGTGTAGAAGGGCAGGATCGATTTCATCACCTCGCCGATCGAGATGCCGCCGATGGCGCAGCCGATGAACTGGGTGGTGCCGACCGGCGGCGTGTTGAGGCCGAGGGCGCAGTTGATCAGCATTACCATGCCGAACTGCACCGGGTCCATGCCGTGCGCCATGGCGATCGGCAGGAAGATCGGGGTGCAGATCAGGATCGTGCTGGCCATGTCCATGAACGTGCCGAGGATGAACAGGATCAGGTTGATCAGGAAGAAGACGACCCATGGATTGTCGGAAATGCTGGCCATCGCCTCGCCGGCGAGGTCGGCCACCGAATAGAGCCCCATCAGATACTGGAACATCGTCGACACGCCGATGAGCAGCAGGACCACGCCGGTGGTCTTGGAGGCCTTGGCGGCCGCATGCAGGAAGTTATCCCAGGTCATCGTGCGGTAGAGGAAGAAGGTCAGCACGATCGAGTAGATCACCGCGACCGACGCCGATTCCGTGGCCGTGAAGATGCCGGAGATGATCCCGCCCAGGATGATCACCATCACCAGCAGGCCCGGCACGGCGCCGCCGATGGCCCGCCACATCGCCTCGCTGGTGGCCGCCTGCAGGGCCGGGTAGCCGCGCTTGACGGCGACGTAGTAGGCGGCAGCGAGGTTGCACACCGAGAGCAGCACCGCTGGCACGATGCCGGCCAGGATCAGCGAGCCGATCGAGGCCTTCCCGCTGGCCGCCAGCGCATAGATGATCATGTTGTGGCTGGTCGGCATCAAGGCACCGACGAGGGCGGCGTGCGTCGTCACGTTGACCGCATAGTCGGCGTGATAGCCCTCCCGCTTCATCATCGGGATCATCACCGCCCCCATCGCCGAGACGTCGGCGACCGGTGAGCCGGCGACACCGCCGAACAGCGTGCAGGCCACCACGTTCGACATGCCGAGGCCACCGCGGATGTGGCCGACCATGGTGCGCGCGGCCGCCACGATCTTCTCGGCGATCCCACCGTGCAGCATCAGCTCGCCGCTGAAGACGAAGAACGGGATGGCCAGGAAGGAGAAGATGTTCATGCCGGACATCATCTGCTGGAAGATGACGGCGACCGGCAGTCCCTCGTAGATGATCGTGCACAGGGCCGAGAGGCCGATGGCGAAGGCGACGGGGACGCCCAGGATCAGGAAGCCGAAGAACGTGACGCCCAGGATGGTCAGTGCCATGACGGCTCTACCTCTTCGCCGCGCAAGAGGGCGATGATGTGCTCGATCGAGAACAGCACGATGAGGATGCCTGAGAGCGAGAGCGGCACGTAGCGGACGGCTTCGGTCAGCTCGAGATTGGGAATTTTATAGTGCATGACCGATTTGCCCAGGATCCAGCCATTATAGGCCATGGCGACGCCGAACAGCAGGATGCAGACGTGGATCACGAGCTCGATCTTGTCGCGCATGCGATCCGACAGCAGCACCAGCAGGGATTCCATGCCGATGTGCCCGGCATCGCGGACTCCGACGGCGGCGGCGATCAGGGTCACGTAGAGCACCAGAACAAGTGCCAGGTTCTCGGCCCACGTCGGTGAGTTGTTCAGCACATACCGGCCGAATACCTGATAGAACACGATCGCCACGATCACGAGCAGACCGGCGACCGAAAAATACATGCCATAGCGGGCGATGGTTGCATTGAACCGCGTCAGCGGTCCCTTCAACTTCGGTGCGCCGCCCAATTGTTCGTTGATGATGTCTTCGACGTGCGGATCGAGGCTGCTTTCTGAGCTCATGTTTATTCCTCCGCGGAGACCGACGCGCCAATGGCACCCGAACTGGCGGGCGGCGCGCAGCGCCCCCCGCGGTCGGTGTTACTGCGTGGCCTGAACCTTCTGGACCAGGCTCTGCAGCTCCGGCGTGTTCGCGAACTTGGCATAGACCGGCTGCATCGCGTCGACCCAGGCCTGCCGGTCCTCCAGCGGCAGGATCTCGGCACCGCCGGCCTTGACCGTCGCCTCGGACTTGGCCTCGCGCTCGTCCCAGAGGCCGCGCATGTAGGGCACGGAGTCCTTGGCGGCCTTGCGGATCTTCGCCTGATCCTCGGGCGTCAGCGTGTCCCAGATCACCTTGGAAAATACCAGCACCTCGGGCGCCATCGAATGCTCGGTCAAGGTGTAATACTTGGCCGCCTCGAACTGGCGCGAGGACTCGTAGGACGGGAAGTTGTTCTCGGCGGCATCGACGATGCCGGTCTTGAGCGCCGTGTAGACCTCGCCGAACGGCATCGGCGTCGGGTTGGCGCCCAGCGCCTCGACCATGGCGACGAACAGATCCGACTGCTGGACCCGGATCTTCATGTGCTGGACGTCGGCCAGGTTCTTGATCGGCTTGGTCGCGGTGTACATCGAGCGGGCGCCGCTGTCGTAGAACGCCAGCCCGATCATGCCCTGCGCTTCCATCGCGGCCAGGATCTCGTCGCCCACCGGCCCGTCGAGCACGGCGTGCATGTGCTCTTCCGAGCGGAACAGGAACGGCAGCGCCGGCACGATCGTTTCGGGCACGACATTGTTGAGCGGCGCGACATTGATCCGCATCATGTCGAGCCCACCGATCTTCAGCTGCTCGATCGTGTCGCGCTCGTTGCCCAGAGCTCCGTTGGGGTAGACCTTGACCTCCATCTCGCCGCCGGACTGCTCGCCCAGCAGCTTGCCCATGTACCGGACCGCTTCGACGGTCGGGTAATCAGTGGGATGAATGTCCGCAGAGCGGAAATCGCGCGCATCTGCCGGCAACGCCATGATGACGCAAGCACCGAGCAGCAGCGATCGGAACGCAAATCTCATCGTAACTGACCTCCCACAAGCGTCCTTGGCCTCGATTGGACGCATTGCACCCTGAATACACGAGTTCGTGTACGAAACGCACTATTCCCGGCAGGCCACCGCGAATGCAGTCGGCGTCTCGCCTCTAGCCCGAGCCGGACGCCGCAGCGGCAGGCTGTTTCTCTTTGTCGACAACTGACATATCAATTGGCGTTCAGAGGGTCAATCGCTATCTTGGGGCTGCACGCATCGCCGCCGCGCGGCCTCGGATCGGATGGGACAAGCCCGTGCTAGAGTTGAAAGTTCGGCCAGCTGAAGGGACCGGTGGCTCCCTGTCCGAGATCGCCTATCGTGAGCTCGAGGAGATGATCGTCACCCGTCAGCTGCGGCCGGGCTCGATGATCTCGGAGAACCAGCTCAGCGAGCAGCTGGGCTGTGGTCGGACGCCGGTACGTGAGGCGCTGCAACGGTTGAAGTTCGAGGGCTTCGTCGAGATTCATCCGCGACGCGGCGTGCTGGTGACGCCGATCGACGTCGTCAAGCAGCTGGAATTGCTGGAGGTCCGCCGTCCGCTGGAGACCCTGGTGGCGCGGATGGCTGCCGTGCGCGCCTTTGACCGCGAGCGCGCCGAAATGCGCGGCCTGGCCCAGGAGATCCGCGCCGCGGCCGCTGCCATGGCGGCCGTTCGCTATCTGCACGCCACCCGCGCCATTCATGAGGTCCTGTCGCGCGCGGCCCACAATTCGGTGCTCGCCAGCAGCATCTCCGTCATCCACAGTCTTTCACGCCGCTTTTGGTACGCTTACATCGAGGATACCGGCGGCTTCCCGGAGAACTCCGAAATTCACGCGACGACGCTGGCCGCCATCATCGCCGGCGATGCCGACGGCGCCGTAGCCAGCGCCAATCGCCTGATCGACCATCTGGAGCAGCTCACGCGCCGAGCCCTCGACCGGCGTACGACCCGCTGACCGCAAGTTAGGGGTGTGTCTGGCCGCCTTCTGCGGTTGCCGCCATCTCTCGATAGCGATCGATGCTGCCACTCAGGTGCACCCTGCTGGCATCCCTTGCCGCCTCGGCATTGCCCGCGCTGATGGCCTCGTAGATGGCGCGATGCTCCCGCTGGATCTGTTGCAGATAGGCTCTCTGCTCGGCGCCCTGCATACGGATGCTCTGCCGCGGAATGATGAAATGGCCGAGGAACTCCAGAAAGCGGAGAAAGTAGGAGTTATCGGCCGCGGCGCAGATCGCGCGATGGAACGCGAAATCCGCCTCGACCGCATTCTCCTCACGGCCGATGGCGTCGTCGATGTCGACCAGCCGCTGCTCGATCGTACGGAGCCGGGCCTTGCTGCCACGCTGTGCCGCGAGGCCGGCAGCCTCGACCTCGATGCTCAGGCGCAGCTCCATGATGCGCAGGACCTCGGCCAGCGACTCGAGTGCGGCGGCATCGATCCGAAACGGCCGGCCGCGCCCGGCCGACCCTACCGCGTCATCGGTATCCTGTCGGGCGGTGGGCATTAGGCCGCCGCTCGACGCAGCGCCATTCTCAGCCAAGGCACTTGTCCAGCGACTCCATCAATAGTCGTAGCCTGCCTGCCATCTACCTGCTCAGCCTTACGAATACTGTATCGGCACAGTAGCCCTTCTGTCAAATCCGGCACCTGCGGCAAACCGGGGACCGGCCTCCCCGGCCCCGCCGACTCACGGCCTAGCGCGCGGCCGGCTCGGCCTGCAGCACCGAGCCCGAGACCTGGTCCAACCGCAGCGACGGGTCGAGGCACAAGATCTCCTCGAATTCGCTGACATTGTGCAGGTCGGTGCCCATCGAGATGTTGGTCACCCGCTCGAGGATGAACTCCAGCACCACCGGCACTTGATGCTCCTGCATCAGCTTCTTGGCGGTGGCGAACGCCTCCTTGAACTCGTTGGGGCTCTTCACCCGCACCGCCTTGCAGCCCAGCCCTTCGGCCACCGCCACATGGTCGACGCCGTAGCCGCCCACGTCCTCGCTGTTGATGTTGTCGAAGGCGAGGCTGACCTCGAAATCCATCTGGAAGCCGCGCTGCGCCTGACGGATCAGGCCGAGGTAGGAATTATTCACCACGACATGCAGGTAGGGCAGCTTGTGCTGCGCACCCACCGCCAGCTCCTCGATCATGAACTGGAAGTCGTAATCGCCGGAGAGCGCCACGATGTTGCGGTCGGGGTCGGCGGCGCGCACGCCCAGGGCTGCCGGCAGGGTCCAGCCCAAGGGGCCAGCCTGGCCGCAATTGATCCAATGGCGCGGCTTGTAGACGTGCAGGAACTGCGCCCCGGCGATCTGCGACAGGCCGATCGTGGTGACGTAGCAGGTGTCGCGATCGAAGGCCTCGTTCATCTCCTCGTAGACCCGCTGCGGCTTCAGCGGCACCTGGTCGTAATGCGTCTTGCGCAGCATGTTGAGCTTGCGATGCTCGCACTCGTGCGCCCACGCGTCCCGGTCCGGCAGCCTGCCGTCGGCCTTCCATTCCTTGGCCACCGCCACGAACAGCTCGAGCGCCGCCTTGGCGTCGGAGACGATGCCGAAATCGGGGTTGAACACCCGGCCGATCTGCGTCGGCTCGATGTCGACATGCACGAACGTGCGGCCCTTGGTGTAGCTCTCGATGGTGCCAGTGTGCCGGTTGGCCCAGCGATTGCCGATGCCGAGCACGAAATCCGACTTGAGGAAGGTGGCGTTGCCGTAGCGGTGGCTGGTCTGCAGGCCGACCATGCCGGCCATCAGCTCATGGTCGTCGGGGATGCAGCCCCAGCCCATCAGCGTCGGGATCACCGGCACGCCGGTGACCTCCGCGAACTCGACCAGCAGGTCCGACGCGTCGGCGTTGATGATCCCGCCGCCGGCCACGATCAGCGGCCGCTCCGCCGCGTTCAGCATTGCCATGGCCTTCTCGACCTGGCGCCGGCTGGCACGCGGCTTGTAGACCGGCAGGGGCTCGTAGGTGTCGAGATCGAACTCGATCTCGGCCGTCTGCACGTCGATCGGCAGATCGATCAGCACCGGCCCGGGCCGGCCCGAGCGCATGATGTGGAACGCCTGCTGGAACACCCGCGGCACCAGGCCCGGCTCGCGCACCGTCACCGCCCACTTGGTCACCGGCTTGGCGATCGATTCGATGTCGATCGCCTGGAAGTCCTCCTTGTAGAGGCGGGCGCGCGGCGCCTGGCCGGTGATGCACAGGATCGGCAGGGAGTCGGCGATGGCGGCGTAAAGGCCGGTGATCATGTCGGTCCCGGCCGGCCCCGAGGTGCCGATGCACACACCGATATTGCCGGCCACCGCCCGGGTATAGCCGTCGGCCATGTGCGAGGCGCCCTCGACATGGCGGGCCAGGATGTGGCGGATGCCGCCATGCTCGCGCATCGCCGCGTAGAAGGGATTGATCGCCGCCCCTGGCACGCCGAACGCGACGCTGACGCCCTCGCGCTCCAGCACCCGGACCGCCGCCTGCACGGCCGTCATCTTCGGCATTCCAGCTCTCCCTGCTTGGTATTCAACGCACCATTGCAGATTAGCGCCCGACGACAAGACACGGCAATCCGTTCTGGAAGCCATTCCGCATGGTGGAAACAGAGCCACAAAGTCGGCCTCGGCCAACTGGTTAGCGGCACCCGGAAGTGGAATGCTCAGCGCTTGGCCGCGGAATGGCCGCCAAGCTCGCCCGACAGCTCGCGCGCTACCCGGGCGGTGAGCGCCCCCAGCGTCGCCAGCCGGTCCTCGGTGACCCGCGCGCCCGGGCCCGACA
>JBATRI010000765.1:0-1822 GCA_049292515.1 Geminicoccaceae bacterium | reverse complement strand
GCGGACGACCAGGCGCCAGGCCAGCAGAACGGCGACCAAGGCGGCGTAGATCAGCGGCTCCGGCGGCCACGATTTGACGACCATGACGAAATGGATCGCGGCGGCCGCGGCAGCCACGTAGACCCAGCGATGGATCCTGGTCCAGACACGGCCACCGATGCGCCGGATGACGGCATTGTTCGAGGTGGCGGCGAGCGGCACCAGGATCAGGAAGGCGCCCATGCCGACGGTGATGAACGGGCGCTTGACGATGTCCATCCAGATGGCGTGCCAGTCCAGGCCCTGGTCGAGCACCAGGTACGTGGTCAGGTGCAGGACGGCGTAGAAGAAGGCGAGCAGGCCGATGGCGCGGCGGTAGCGCAGCAAATTGACCCCGGCCAGCTGGCGCAAGGGCGTGATGGCGAGGCCGACGATGAGGAAGCGCAGCGCCCACAGGCCGAGCGTCCGCTCCAGCGTCTTCATCGGGTCGGCGCCGAGCTGGTCGGTGACGCCGAGGTAGAACGTCGACGCCGCCGGGATCATGCCGACGAAGTAGAGCGCGCCCGGCCGGACCCACTGGTACCAGGGCAGGGCGCGCGCCTGCGGGGCTCGGATGGTGGCCATGTCAGAAGTTCTGCCGCAGGTCCATGCCGTTATACAGGCTGGCCACCTGATCACCGTAGCCGTTGAAGGGCAGGGTCGGGATGCGCTTGGCGAACAGCCCGCCCTCGCCGATGCGGCGCTCCGTGGCCTGGCTCCAGCGCGGGTGGTCGACCTCGGGATTGACGTTGGAATAGAAGCCGTACTCGCTGGCGTTCTGCAGGTTCCACGACGTCGGTGGCTGCTCCTCGACTAGGCTGATCCGGACGATCGACTTGATGCCCTTGAAGCCGTACTTCCACGGCACCACCAGCCGGATCGGCGCGCCGTTCTGCTTGGGCATCGTCTCGCCGTAGAGGCCCACCGCCAGGATGGTCAGCGGGTGCATGGCCTCGTCCAGCCGCAGCCCTTCGACGTAGGGCCAGTTCAGCACCTGCAGGAAGCCCTGCTGCCCCGGCATCTCCTTGGGCCGGACCAGGGTCTCGAACGCCACGTACTTGGCGCTGCCCAGCGGCTCGACTCGCTTCAGCAGGTTGGCCAGCGGGAAGCCGACCCAGGGGATGACCATCGACCAGCCCTCGACGCAGCGCATCCGGTAGATGCGGTCCTCGAGCGTCTCGGGGGCGAGGATGTCCTCGAGCTGGTAGTCGGCGGGCTTGGCGACCAGGCCGTCGACCTTGATGCTCCACGGGCTCGTGGTCAGCGTGTGGGCGTTGGCCGCCGGATCGTCCTTGCCGGTGCCGAACTCATAGAAGTTGTTGTAGCTGGTGACATCGGCGAGGGGGGTCGGCTTCTCGTCGGTGGAGAAGGGGCTGGCGATGCCTTTGAGCGCGTCCGCCCGTGCCGCGTTGGCCATCGTCCCGGCGATCCCGAGTGCCGCCGCCCCGGCCAGGAGCTCACGGCGTCGGAGCCACGTCGCCCGGGGTGTGATCTCGGACGGCCGGAGGTCAGGCGTATGGGTCTTCGGCATGTGCCGTGCTCCTGCGGGGCTCGATGACGGTGTTCTAACAGGTAGGGGCGATTCACACGCCATCCCACTCACAAGCCTGTATCCGTGCAGTCACGAGGCTTTGAGAGTAGCCGGCATCCTCAAGCCGGCCGCCAGCCACGCCGCCAGGGCCAGGGACGCGGCGATGCCGGCGACGCAGGCGGCCCAGCCCAGCCGGTCATAGAGCTGGCCTAGGACGGCGGTGCCGACGAGGCCGCCGAAGAAGTAGCAGGCGAGGTAGATGCCGCTGGCCGC
>JBATRI010000764.1:0-7130 GCA_049292515.1 Geminicoccaceae bacterium | reverse complement strand
AGGTGAAGCTGCGCCGAGGCCGGCGCCTGGGCGAGGGGCACGGACAGGGTGCCGCAGCACAGCGCCACCGCGCACCGTTTCCAGCTCATGGTCATGGTTCCAGTCTCCCTCGCTCCCGACCGACCCGGCGACGGCGCCGGCCGCTACTTCATCTCGCGCTTCAGGTCCCGGATATCGAGCGCCACGGTCAGCCTCGAGCTCCTGACGGTGCCCTCGGACTTGACGTCCTGGTTGGCGTGCTTGAGGTAGGCCGGCGACTTGTCGCCGCCCCACTGGTCCGGCCGGAACACCAGCGCGAAGCCGCTGGCGAACTCCATCGCGTCGTCGTTCTTCGCCTGCAGCCAGACCCGGTCGTAGCGGATGGCCACGTCCAGATCGATGGTCAGCCAGTCCGGCAGCGCCGCCTTGGGCGTCTCGACGACGAACACCGTGTCGGTGGCGAGGATGGGCCAGATCAGGCTGATCGGTTTCAGGGTCCGCAAATTGGCGCTGGTCTCGTCGTAGATGTCCGCGGGGCCGCGGTAGGAGCAGCTGTCGGTCGTCTTGGGCTTGTCCGAGATGCCGCAGGCGGTCCACTCGTACCGAACCGGCCCGTTGGCGTCGGCGCCGACCGGCGGATAGTCCTTGACGTTGCTGCTGACGCTCTTGCTCGACGAGCCGCCGATGCCGAAGCTCGGCCCGCCACCCACACTCGGGAACGCGCCACCGGCGGCGTTCGCCGACAGCGTGGCGTTCCAGCTCGTCGTGTCGGTGATCGAGACGCTGGTGTAGTCGTTCTCGACCCGGGGCCAGATCGTGTCGGCGAAGGCAGCAAAGTTGCTCGGCCGCACGGTTGCCGTCACCTTGCCGATGAACCACTTGCGGTCCGAGCCGCCGCTCGTGGCCGAGGGCCGGCCGTTCTGGAACAGGGTCAGGCCGCTGCCGTCGACCGTGGCCAGGCGGACGTACAGACGCTTGCCGCCATCGCCCAGATAAGTCACCGCGTCGGCGCGGACGGTCAGGTTGGCCAGCTGCCCGTCGGTGAGCTGCTGCTGCAGCAGCACGTTGCCGCTGCGGGTGAAGTAGGTCTGGAACGCCTGCTTCTTCTGGTCCTCCAGCAGCTGGTCGACCGCGGGCGTCAGCACGCCGGAGGTGCCCCCTGGGGCGATGGCGACCTGCGGGTTGCCCGGCGGCCGCTCGCCGATGGCGAACTCGCGGTTGCCGGGACGGTCCGCGGCCACGTGGCGGTCGATCTCCTGGCCGTTGTCCTTGAACAGGTAGATGTCGCCCTCGGTGACCGCGATCGCCGTGCGCAGGCCGGGTGCCACCTGGCCGCGTGAGATCTCCCGGCCCCCGGCCCCCGCCTGGAACAGCTCCACCGGCTGCGACGAGTAATTGGCGATCGTCAGCATGTGCGGGGCCACGAACCGGTCGCCCGGCAGGCCGCTGGCGCTGTGCTCGGCGATCTGCTGCCCGTCGCGCCGGAACACGAAGCGGTTGCCGACCTTGGTTCCCAGATCCTTGAACTCCTCGCCCGGCTGCAGCTGCCGCATGCGGGTCTCGCCGCCGTCGGGCCTGATCCAGAACAGCTCGACCGGCCCGGCCGTGAGGTTGGCCGCGGCCATGACCGCCGGCGCGCCAAGCTGCGGGGCGAGGTCGCCCGGGGCCACGAACCGGTCGCCGGCCCGGCCAGTGGCCGTGTGCGAGGCGATCACCTCGCCGCCCCGGCGGTAGACGAACTTGTGCCCGACCGTCGTGCTGAGGATGGTCTCGGCGCGCGGGGCCATGGAGGTCATCGGCACCTCGGTGCCGTCGCCGCGGACCCAGAACAGGTCGACGAGGTCGATCGTGGGATTGGCCACGGCCAGCGTCGTCGGCTGCCCCGCGGGCGGCGCCGGCAGCTCCGGGACCTCGAAGCGGTCGTTGGCGTCACCGGTGGCGGCGTGCGTCGCCACCACCTCGCCATCGCGGCGGTAGACGAACTTGTGGCCGACGGCGGTCTTCATCATCATGCCGCTGGAGGCAGCCAGCATGCCCATCGTCACCTCGGTGCCGTCGTCGCGAACCCAGAACAGCTCCGCCGGGGCGTTGGTCGGGTTGGCGGCGGCAAAGGTGGTGGGCTCGCCAGCGGCAGGGCCGGCCGGCGGCGCCGGGGCCACGAACTTCTCGCCGGGCGTGCCCGCGACGACATAGGTGGCGACGACCGTACCGTCGCGCTTGTAGGCGAGGGCGGTGCCCGGCGTGGTCAGCGTCGCCCCGATGCCGCCCGGTGGCAGCGTGCCCAGGGAGGCCTCGCGGCCGTCCGGCTCGATGGTGATCAGCTCGACCGGGACGTTGCCTGGATTGCCGGTATCGACCTGCACGTGCGGGGCGGGCTCGGCGGTTGCGGTGTTCGGGCTGGCCTTCACCTCCCAGCTCTCGCCGGGAGCGCCGGTCACCGTGTGCTCGGCGATGCGCTGACCGCCCTGGAGGGCACGGAACGACCAGCCGACGGCGGCGTCGAGCGTGACCGACTGCCCCGAATCGACCGACCCCAGGGCTTCCTCCGCGCCGGCATCGTCGAGCCAGACGAGATCGACCGGCTGATAGGTGACGTTGCGGACGGTGAGGCTGACCTGCTGCGCCACCGCCAGCGGCGTGTGCAGCAGGATGACGGAGGCCGCCAGCAGCAGCGTCAGCCGCCACAGCAGACCCGAAAGCCGCCTATGGCCAGAGATCGATTCGGTGCGCGCGTCAGCCCATTCGCGAATGGCCATGAGGCCCTTCCCTCCAATGTTCGTCTTGTTCGCTGAGGCGCCGAGGCGACTGTGAAAGGATAAGGCGAAACCGTCAAGCTGGACCATGACGTAGTGGCCGACAGTGTTGATCGGATTGCTGTCGACAACCTGAATCCGGCCGAGGAGTGAGAGATGAGCCGACCAAGACAAACAGTAAATTCAATTGATATTCAGAATTATTATGCCATTTTCCTAAGAATAGAATGGCATCCAGATCATAATCTTCAAATTATTTGACATTATTTTGCTAATGAACGATTGTTAATGTTACGGCGTATTACAGTCGATTGCTGTTTTTCACCAAACTGCCTCATCGGTTCGAGGCATGGTCTGGACCACCTTGCCCAGCAGCCTGCTCGAAGAGGTCGACCTCCGCGACACTCGTTCCAGTGACCGCAATCTCCTCGCCGACCAGATGATCAGAGTAATCGATGCTGCCATCTCGCCCTGTCGGCGTCCGCGTGTCCCGGCGCGCTTTCCCTGTTCCGCTCGGCCGCGTCTTCGGCTAGTGAGCATACCAGTCAGGCCGCCAGCGAGAATGCGGCCGAGGGAGGCGGGTCGGCGGCTTGGCCGTGCGATCGGAAGGAGTCGGTCGTGGCGGCTTCTCGCTTCCTGTTGTCGTGCAGCTTCAGGGGGCAGGATGGCAAAGCGGACCTCGATCGGCACCTGGGCCTACAATGTGGGCCCCTACGGCGAGAGCCCGATCCCGTTCGAGACGGTGCTGGCGACCCTGCAGGAGCTGAAGTTCGACGGGCTCGAGCTCGGCGGCTTCAACGGCTACCCCAATCCGCAGAACCATCCGAACAGGGAAGATCGCGACCGGCTGAAGGCGCAGGTGGCGAAGCACAACCTGGCGTTTTCCGGCTTCGCGCAGGATCTGTGGAGCGAGCATCTGCTCGATACGCGCGACACCTCCCATTACGTTGAGAGCTTCAAGACCAACTGCGACTTCGCGGTCGATCTCGGCATCAAGGGCATCCGGGTCGATACGGTGCAGCCGCCGACGCTGCATCGCGAAGCCGACTATGGCGACCTGCTGGGGCGACTGGTCGCCACCTGGGACCGCTGCATCGGCTATGCTGCGGACCAGGGCCTCTATGTAGCTTGGGAGTTCGAGCCGGGCTTCGCATTCAACAAGCCTTCCGACATCCAGCGCGTGCTGGAGAAGCTGCAACACGACAATTTCGGCGTGCTCTACGACACCTGCCATGGCCAGATGGTGGCGGTGGTCGGCGCCCGGCAGGAAGGCAAGCCGGAGACGCTGAAGGGCGGGCAGGAGGAGCTGATCGGCCGCCTGTCGGGGCGCATCAACCACATCCACCTGATCGACAGCGACAACAGCTGCCACAAGGCGGCCGACGGCAGCGACGAGACCAGCGCCCATCCGCCGTTCGGACAGGGCCTGCTCGACTTTGACACCCTGGTGCCGCTGCTGGCCCGGGAACGGGTCGGCCACGACTGGTGGACGGTGGATTTGTGCTTCTGGCCCGATGCCTGGGAGGCCACCGCCACGTGCAAGACGGCGCTGGACGGGCTGGTGGCCAGGTACGGGAGCTGAGACGATGCGGATCGGCTTCAACCTGCTGCTGTGGACCACGCACGTCACCGAGGCGCACTACCCCATCCTGGAGGCACTCAAGGCCACCGGCTACGACGGGGTCGAGGTGCCGCTGTTCGAGGGCGATGTCGCGCATTTCAGGGCCATCGGCGCCGTGCTCGCGGACCAGGGGCTCGCCGCCACCGGGGTCACCGTGCTGCCGGACGAGGCGCATTCGGCAATAGCCGCGGACCCGGCCTCGCGGCAGGGTGCTCTCGACCGGATCAGATGGGCGGTCGACTGCCTGCACGCTTGCGGCGGCACGCTGCTGGCCGGCCCGTTCCATCAGCCGCTGGGCGTGTTCACCGGCGACCCGCCGACGGCAGCGGAGCTGGACCGGCTGGTCGAGGTGCACATCCAGGCCGCGGACTACGCGGCCGGGGCCGGGATCGCGCTGTCGATCGAGCCGCTGAACCGGTTCGAATGCTACGTGCTGAACACCGTGGCCGATGCGGCGGCGATCGTGGAGCGGGTCGGACGGCCCAATTACGGGCTGCTCTACGACACGTTCCACGCGAACATTGAAGAGAAGCACCCGATCGGCGTGATCCGGCCGCATCTCGCCCAGATCAACCATGTCCACATCTCCGAGAACGACCGCGGCACGCCGGGCCGGGGCCACGTGCCGCTGAGCATGATCTTCGCCGCCCTCAAGGAAGGCGGCTATGACGGCTGGCTGACGATCGAGGCGTTCGGCCGCGCCTTGCCGGCGCTGGCGGCCGCGACCCGGGTGTGGCGCGACTTCTTCCCCGATCGCGAGGACGTCTACCGGCACGGCTACGAGGTGATCCGGGACGGCTGGGCGGCGGCCTGAACCCATCGACGCGCAAGGAGCAGCTCGACCATGAAGACCATCAAGGGACCGGCGATCTTCCTGGCCCAGTTCGCCGGTGACGCGGCACCGTTCAACTCGCTGGATTCGATCTGCGGCTGGGCCGCGGGGTTGGGCTACGAGGGCGTGCAGATCCCGTCCTGGGACGGCAGGCTGTTCGACCTGAAGAAGGCGGCCGAGAGCAAGGCCTACTGCGACGAGATCAAGGGCACGGTAGAACAGCACGGGCTCGCGATCACCGAGCTGAGCACGCATCTGCAGGGCCAGCTGGTGGCCGTGCACCCGGCCTACGACGAGGGCTTCGACGCGTTCGCGGCACCGGAGGTGCGCGGCAACCCGAAGGCCCGGCAGGAGTGGGCCGTGCAGCAGATGATGTGGGGGGCCAAGGCCTCGCGCCATCTGGGGCTGGACGCGCACGTCACCTTCTCCGGCGCCCTGGCCTATCCCTACCTCTATCCCTGGCCGCCGCGGCCCAAGGGGCTGATCGACACCGCCTTCACCGAGCTCGCCAAACGCTGGCGACCGATCCTGGATGCGTTCGACGAGCAGGGCGTCGATGTCTGCTACGAGATCCATCCGGGCGAGGATCTGCTGGATGGCGCCTCGTTCGAGCGCTTCCTGGCGAAGGTCGACAACCACCCCCGCTGCTGCATCAACTACGACCCGTCGCACTTCGTGCTGCAGGCGCTGGACTATCTGCAGTTCATCGATTTCTACCACGAGCGGATCAAGGCCTTTCACGTCAAGGACGCGGAGCTGAACCCGGACGGCCGCCAAGGCGTCTTTTCCGGCTTCGAGGACTGGCAGAACAGGGCCGGGCGTTTCCGCTCGCTGGGCGACGGGCAGGTCGATTTCGGCGGCATCTTCAGCAAGCTCACCACCTGCGGCTACGGCTCCTGGGCGGTGCTCGAATGGGAGTGCTGCCTGAAGAACGCCGAGGACGGTGCCCGCGAGGGGGCGGAGTTCATCGCCGCACACCTGATCCGGGTGACCGAGACCAGCTTCGAGGACTTTGCCAGCGGCGCCAGCGACGAGGCCGCCAACCGCCGCATGCTGGGCATTGACCGGTGAGCCATCGGCGCCGCCTGCGCCTGGGCATGGTCGGCGGCGGCCAGGGGGCGCTGATCGGCGCCGTGCACCGGCTCGCGGCGCGCATGGACGACCGCTATGAGCTGGTCGCCGGGTGCTTCTCCAGCACGCCGGAACGGTCGCGCGCCTCCGCGGCCGAACTCGGCGTCGCGGCGGGGCGGGCCTATGCCACGTTCACGGAGATGGCCGAGCAGGAGCGTGAACGGGCGGACGGCATCGACGTCGTCGCGATCGTCACCCCCAACCATCTGCACCTGCCGGCAGCACGGGCGTTCCTCGAGGCCGGCATCCACGTGCTGTGCGACAAACCACTGACCACCAACGTTGCGGATGCCGAAGAGCTGGTGCGGCTGGTCGAGCGCTCCGGGCGCGTGTTCGTGCTGACCCACAACTACCCGTCCTACCCGATGGTGCGCGAGGCCAGGGCCATGGTCGCGGACGGCAGGCTGGGCCGGCTGCGCGTGGTCCAGGTCGAGTACCCGCAAGACTGGCTGGCGACGCCGCTCGAGCAGACGGGCCAGAAGCAGGCCGACTGGCGCACCGATCCTGCCCGCTCCGGCCCGGGCGGCACCGTGGCCGACATCGGCACGCATGCGATCAATCTCGCCTGCTTCATCACCGGCCTCGAGCTGGACGCCCTGGCGGCCGACGTCAACGTGTTCGTCGACGGCCGCCGGGTCGACGACAACATCCACGTCCTGCTGCGCTTCACGGGCGGCGTCACCGGCATGCTGTGGGCGAGCCAGATCGCCACGGGCCACGGCAACAGCCTCAGGATCCGGGTCTACGGCGACCAGGCCGGGCTCGAATGGGCACAGGAGGACCCGGGCCATCTACGCTTCACGCCGCTGGGCGA
>JBATRI010000763.1:0-1562 GCA_049292515.1 Geminicoccaceae bacterium | reverse complement strand
ATCATGAATGATCCTCCACCATTTTGGATGGCTTGAACCGGAAAGCGCAAAAAATTACCCAATCCTACTGCATTTCCAGCCATGGCCAAAACCAAACCAACCCTTGAGCCCCAAGATTCTTGTGTCTTCGTCATCGTTTTAATATTGAATTTTCTTGTGTGTTTGAAAAGTAAAAGTACAACTTTCAGTATAATTGGCTAAATATTATACAAATGAATAAACTATCGACTTTTAGTCTAAAATTTTAAGAATTAATGTGGTAATTTGGAAAGTAAATCAAAGTATAAATGCCTTTTTAAGAATAATACAAACCCAAACGCAAGCAATGAATATTTTTTAAATTCGTCCATGAAATGGGGAATTTATGAAATCAATCTCATATAATCTATTTATATACAGTTCAATATAAATAATTCATAATCTTAATATTTAATGAAATCCCAATAAAAAATAATCCAAGCCAAGTACCATGAATCCGCGTATATTTGCGGAGTTTTTCTAAAAATCTACTTTAATTTATGAAAGAGCAAGGATTTGTTAAGTGGGTATTGATTGCCTTATTGGCAGTTTGTATTATGCAACTGATGTATTATTTTCCCACAATTGGCATAGAGCGCGATGCCAAGGATTATGGTATTTCAAAACGTGAAGGAATCACAGATGATAAAGTGGCCTATCAGGCCGAAAAACAAGGGCGCATTGATTATTTAGATTCCATTTCTGATCAAACGGTGTTCAGCATCCCACTTTTAAAAGATTATACATACAACGATCTAAAAAAGCAACAACTCGCTCTTGGACTTGACTTAAAAGGCGGTTTAAGTACCATTTTGCAGATCGATTTAAATGATTTCCTTATTTCATTATCAGGGAATAGCCAAGATCCGGCTTTTAAATCAGCAGTGGTTTCTGCCAATGAAAGACTAAAAACCAGTCAGGCAGATTATATCACCTTGTTTGCAGAAGAATTTAAAAAAGCTTCTCCAGATAAGTCCCTTGCCTCGGTTTTTGCAAGAAGTGCTACTTTAAAAGACAGGATAAATATCAATTCTAGTGAAGCAGATGTGACCCGAATCATCCGTGAAATGGCTGATCAAACCGTAGATCTCACCTTTGATAGAATCAAAAAAAGAATTGATAAATTTGGTGCTATCCAACCCAATATTTCTTTGGACAAAGCCAGAGACATGATTCTAGTGGAACTACCTGGAGTGGATAACCCTGAGAGAGCCAGAAAATTCCTTCAAGCATCTGCTAAATTGGAATTTTGGGATGTATACAGAATCAGCGATCCGGGACTTTTTGAATCTTTTGGAACGGCTGATAGAAAATTAAAAGCCATGAATGCAGGTGATTCATCCGATGTCACTGCGCCCAAATTTAGATATATCAACCGATATGATTACACCCGTGATAGCCTAGGAAATACCTTGGATTCTACATTGGCTGGAATTGATACAATACCTGAAGCACTGGATCCACTTGCTGACAGAGGACCGTTATATGCTATATTTAGTCCTAACGGAGCTTCTGCTCAAGGATTAAGCTACGCACCTGCGGTC
>JBATRI010000762.1:0-3240 GCA_049292515.1 Geminicoccaceae bacterium | reverse complement strand
CCGCTGGTTCGCGCTCTGGTGCTCGACGATCGACGACAGCTGGACCGGACCCAGCGCCGAGAAGGCAAAGACCCACGCGGCAGTGCTCATGCGCGGTATGGCCAAGCACGTGTTCGGCTTCGAGTGGACGGCGGTAGACAGCACCTGATGTGCAGCTCTCCTACTGATTGTTCCCACAGGTTCCGACCGTCGGGACCCGAGGGGCGTGGCAAGAGTGGTGGTCCCGTGAGCTAGCTAGCGCATCCGTCAGTTCGACGCCCGCCTTCAGGCACTCGGCCCGGCCCAGGCCGGGACATCCGGAACCCCCTGGTCGGCACCGACCGGGCCGCCACACCGAGCGGCGCCCTTCCTCCGAATACCGACGGGAGGTCCGCGGTCCGTCCATGGCCACCATCACCCGGCGACGGTGGTGCCCGCCGGTTTCCCGGTCCTCGGTCTCCGGGTTCCTGGGCGCGGTGTCCATGGTGACCTCCTTGGTGTCGTCATCCGCTGGGCAGGTCCGCCCACAGCGAGTCGAATCGGGGACGCAGCCGAGAGAGCTCTTCGAGGTGGACGCTGGCCAGCGCGGCCACGCGTGCCTCTCCTGTGTCGGTGAGCCGGAGCCGCACGACCCGCTGGTCGTGGGCGTCGCCGATCCTCTCGACAAGGCCTGCCGTCACCGCCCGGTCGACCAACTCGACGACGCTGTGGTGCCGCAACAGCATGTGCTCAGCCACATCCCGGATCGACGGCGCCTCGCCGTGCCCCCGGATGGCGAGCAGCAACTGGTGCTGCGCACCAGTGAGACCCACGGCCTTCGCCTGCCCCTCGCTCCAGTGCTGGAATCGGCGCAGCCCGTCCCTGAACGCCAGCAGCCGGGCGAAGTCCTCGTCTCGGAGCCTCACCGTTCGCTCAGTCATATCGCTTCACGATACTATCGTCTCACGATGATTGTTCGGACACCTTCGAAGCGACTGGCCCTGCTGGCCGGGTTGGCGGCGCTGCTCGGGTTCGTGGGGGGAGGAGCGGCGTGGGCGCTGGTCCATCTCATCGAGCTGCTCACCAACCTGTTGCTCTTCCACCAGTGGGGCACCGACGTGCCCCCCATGGAGACCCTCGACGTGAACTGGTCGACCTACGCGGTGGCGGTCGGGGGGGCGATCGTGATCAGCCTGCTGGCGAAGTGGGCGCCGGTGATCCGGGGTCATGGCATACCGGAGACGATGGAGGCCGTCCTCAGCAAGCAGAGCCGCATCGCGCCGCGCACCGCGGTGGCGAAGCCGATATCCGCCGCGATCGCCATCGGCACCGGTGCACCGTTCGGTGCCGAGGGGCCGATCATCGTTACCGGCGGGTCGATCGGGTCGCTGCTCGGTCAAGTCCTGCCGGTCACTCCCTCGGAACGCAAGATCCTCCTGGCCGCCGGCGCGGCGGCGGGCATGTCGGCGACGTTCGGGGCGCCGCTCGCCGCGGTCGTGCTGGCCATCGAGCTGCTGCTCTTCGAGTTCTCGGTCCGGGCGTTCGTCCCCCTCGTCGTCGCGACAGCGATCGCCGGAGGGATGCACTCGGCGCTCTTCGGTGACGGGCCGCTGTTCTCGGTCCCGGTCCATGACTTCGCCGGCCTGGACGTGCTCCCGGCCTTCGTGCTGCTCGGGATCGCCTGCGGCGTGTTGGCCATCGTCATCAGTCGTGGCCTGTTCTTCGTCGAGGACCTGTACCGGCGGCTCCCGATCAGCGACTTCTGGCACCCCGCCATCGGCGCCCTCTGCTTCGTCACCGTCGGGTTGTTTGTGCCCCGGGCGCTCGGGGTCGGTTACGAGGCGATCGACGACGTCCTCAACGCCCGCCTCGCCGTCGGCACCGTCGCCGCCCTCGCCGTCGGCAAGCTCGTCGCCTGGTGGCTGGCCCTGGGATCGGGCACCTCGGGCGGGACGTTGGCGCCGATCCTGCTGATCAGCGCCTCGTTCGGCACCGTGGTAGGCGCGGGCCTCAACGAGGTGCTGCCCGGGCCTGACACCAGTGTCGGTGCGTTCGCGATCGTGGCCATGGCCGCGACCTTCGGGGCTGCCACCCAGGCCCCCTTTGCCGCCATCGTGTTCGTGTTCGAGCTGACCCGGGACTACGACGTCATCCTGCCCCTCATGCTGGCCAGTGTCCTCGCCGACCTCGTGTACTCAGCGGTGAACCAGGACAGCCTGATGACCGAGAAGCTGCGTCGCCGGGGGCTGCACATCGGACGTCACTACGGCGTCGACCCCTTCACCAGTGTCCGGGTACGGGAGATCATGACCGCCGAGGTCGCCGCGCTGGACCACACCGCGACCATCGGTGACGCCCGGGATCGATTCGCCGCCGACGGGCACGGCGCCTACCCGATCATCGACACCGGACGGCTCGTGGGCATCGTCACCCGCGGTGACGTGCTCCGCCACGAAAGCGACGACGACGACCAGCCCCTCATCGACCACGCCGCCAGCCAGGTGCTCACCGTCGAAGCCGCTGACACCGCCCAGACGGCGCTACGGGTGATGGTCGACGAGCACGTCGAACACGTCCCCGTCGTCGACGCCGACCACCAACTCGTCGGGATCTGCACCCGCACCGACCTGCTCAAGGTCCGCCGCCGCCAACTCGACCAGGAACGCCGCCAAAGCGGGCTCGTGTCGCGGCTCAAGGGCAACATGCGGTTCCGCTCACGGAAGGAGACATCGACATGAACGACAACCAAGGGTTCCTCCAGGTGGTGATCGTCGGAACCGACGGCTCCGACGGCGCGCTGCGCGCCATGGCGTGGACAGCACGACTGGCGAAGTCCAGCGGCGCGAGCATTCGCGCCGTTCACGTCCTGACCTACAACCGCGAACTCTTCCGCGACCTCACGCCGGACACCATGACGAACTGGCGACGCGAACTCGAGCGCGAGCTGAACACCCACTGGGTAGCGCCTCTCGCCGAGCTCGGTGTCCCGCACCGATGTGTCCTCGTCGAGGACGAGTCACCCGCCGTTGGGCTCATCCACGCCGCCGACCGGGAACAGAGCGACCTCATCGTCGTCGGCGCCACAGGCCGCAGCAGCTTCGCCAACCGAGTCCTCGGCTCCACCAGCTACTCCCTCACCCACCGCGCCCGCCGACCCGTCATCGTCGTTCCAGCCACCTGGCATCAGCCGGCCGCGGCCTGAGTACTGCCCGAACCTGGATGACTGCTCGGTCGTTGTCGATTGTCCAGCGGCTTGATCTCACGGTGTTCGCGAGCCAGCAG
>JBATRI010000761.1:0-3296 GCA_049292515.1 Geminicoccaceae bacterium | reverse complement strand
CTGGCCGGCGGCGATCCGGCCGTGCCCGACGGCCCGGCGGCCGTGCGCAGCCTGGCCCTGAGCTTCCGTCCGCCACAGGGCGAGGAGTGGCGGACCGGCATGAACGACATTCCCGTCTTCCCGGTAGCCACGGCCCAGGGCTTCCACGACCTGCTCGCGGCCGGGCGCCCCGACCCCGCCACCGGCAAGCCGGACCCGGCCCGTATGCAGGCCTTCCTCACCGACCATCCGGCAAGCGCCCAAGCACTCCAGCGGATCAAGGCCACGACCTTCGCGACCGGTTTTGCCAATGCGAGCTACAACAGCCTGAACGCCTTCCGCCTCGTCGACGCGGCCGGCAAGGCGACGCCCGTCCGCTGGACGATGGAGGCCATCCAGCCTTACGTGCCGGAATCGCCCGCACAGGCGGCGTCGCCCGACAAGAACTACCTGTTCGACGACCTCGCCGCACAGCTGGCCCAGGGCCCGCTGCAATGGCGCCTCGTGGTCACGCTCGGCCAGCCGGGCGATCCCACGAACGACGCCACCCTGCCCTGGCCCGACACGCGCGAGCGGGTCGATGTCGGCACGCTCACCATCGACCACCTGGAAAGCGAGGCCACCGGCAACTGCCGCGACATCAATTTTGACCCGCTGGTGCTGCCGGCCGGCATCGAGCCGTCCGACGACCCGCTCCTGAGCGCCCGCTCGGCCGCCTACGCCACCTCGTTCACGCGGCGCGCCGGCGAGCCCAAGACCCCAAGCGCCGTCCAGGTCACCGAATTTTCCGCGAAAGGCCCCTGATCGTGCCGAGCCACCCGCAGTTCACGCTTCTCTCGCGGCTCCTGCACTGGCTGATGGCCGCCCTGATCCTGGCGATGCTGTTCATCGGCATCGGCATGGTGGGCTCGCTCGCCGACTATGCCCGGCTGGTCGCGATCCACAAGCCGCTGGGCATGCTGCTCCTCGTCCTCGTGGCGATCCGGCTGCTCAACCGCCTCTTCCATCCGGCACCGCCTTTGCCCCCAGGCATGCCCGGCTGGCAGCGGCTCGTCGCCCATGGCTCGCATGCCGTCCTTTACGCGCTGATGGTAGCCCTGCCGCTCGTCGGCTGGGGGATGCTGTCGGCGGCGGGCTATCCCATCGTGCTCTACGGCGCCTGGCAGCTGCCGCCGATCCTGCCGCACGACGTCGTGCTCTACGCCTGGCTGCGCTCCACCCACACCGCCCTGGCGTTTCTCTTGTTCCTGACCATCCTCGCCCACCTGGGCGCAGCCCTGCTGCACGGTCTGGTGTTCCGGGACGGCGTGCTGCAGTCCATGCTGCCGTGGCGGCCGCGCGGCTAGGGGACGCGGGGCCGGTTCGCTCTTACTCTTGAGGTACCTGGCCGGCGGCCCATCGATCGAGAACGTGCGGAAAGTCACACCCAGTGGCGCACAGCTCGGGTACTCTATCTGGTCCAAGGATCAGGCAGAGGGGAAGACGCATGTGCACGCAGCCACACCGCCATTCGATTTTCTGCATCCTGCCACCCTATCTCTTGGGTGCCATCGCCCGCAACGGCTCCCCGACGCAGCGGGCCGCCGCCATGGCCACGCTGGCCAGCGACCAGACGTTCCGCGCGCTGCGCGCGAGCCTGGCCGCCCAGATCCCCATGGCGCAGCGGCGGCGGCGTGTGCTCGGCCTCACCGCCGCCAAACAGCGCAGCATCTTCACGGCGAACAACGCCGAAACCCTGCCCGGCAGCTTGGCGCGGGCCGAAGGCACGGCGCCCTCGGGCGACGTCGCGGTCGACGAGGCCTATGACGGCCTCGGCCATACCTGGGACTTCTACCAGGACCTGTTCGGCCGCAACTCGATCGACGACGAGGGCATGTCGCTCAACGCCACGGTCCATTACGGCCAGAACTACAACAATGCGTTCTGGAACGGCCGGCAGATGGTCTTCGGCGACGGTGACGGGCAGCTGTTCAACCGCTTCACCATCGCACTCGACGTCATCGGCCACGAGCTCGCCCACGGCGTCACCGAGGACGAGGCAGGGCTGGTCTACATGTTCCAGCCGGGGGCGCTGAACGAGCATCTGTCGGACGCGTTCGGCGTCATGATCAAGCAGCGGGTACAGAACCAGACCGCGGCCGAGTCCGACTGGCTGATTGGCGCCGGCCTCCTGGCCCCCGGCGTCAACGGCGTGGCCTTGCGCTCGATGAGCCAGCCCGGCACCGCCTACGACGATCCGGTGCTCGGCAAGGACCCGCAGCCGGGGCACATGGACGATTTCGTCACCACCTGGCAGGACAATGGCGGTGTGCACATCAACTCGGGCATCCCGAACCGCGCCTTCCATTTGGCGGCGCTGGCGCTCGGCGGCTACACCTGGGAGAGGCTCGGCCGGATCTGGTACGAGACGCTGCGCGACAACCGGCTCACGACAGAGCCGAGCTTTGCGGAGTTCGCGCGCCTGACCACCGATGTGGCCGGCCAGCTCTATGGTGCCGCCGGCGTCGAGCAGCAGGCGGTCGCCGATGCCTGGGCCCAGGTCGGCGTGGTGCAGGTGGCTTGAGCGGGCCGGCCGGGCGGCGCCGCGCCGTCGTGGGTGCGCTGGCCATGCTCATCGGCGCGGACGGCAGTGCCACAACGCCAGCAGGAGCCGAACCGATGCGGGTGACCTTCGCGATGCCGTCGACCGGCCTTGGCTTCTTTCCTGGTCTGGCCCGGCCGGTGATCATCGATGCGGCCAGGCTGGCCGAGCTGGACGCGCACGAGCTCGAGGCGCTGGTCACCGCGGCCAGGGTGTTCGAGCGGCCGCCTGCGAGCCCGCCGGCCACAACCGGCGCCGACCGGCGGCACTACGCGATCACCGTCGAGCAGGGCAACCGGCGCTGCGAGCTGCTGCTGATCGACCCCATCGACGATCCCGACCTGCAGCGCCTGGTGCGTTTTCTCGAGGCGCAGGCGGCGGTCCTGCGCCAGCAGCGCTCGCCCGGCGGGGGCCGGTAGACGCTGCCGCCGGTCAGCGAACCGCGATCAGGACCACGCCGGAGACGAGCGAGAACAGCAGGACGCCGGTGCGCAGCTGGCGCTGGCCGATATGGCCGTGGACGAGCTGGCTGGCGCTGCTGCCGACCAGGACCGCGGGCAGCAGGACGGCGGCCGACTGCACCGCCTCCATCCCCAGGCGCCCGGAGGCGGCGAGCAGGGCCAGCGAGACGAGCTCGCCGACGAGGAAGCAGAAGGCGATGGTGGCCCGCAGCGTGGCCGGCGGGCGGTGCTGGTAGAGCAGCGCCAGCGGCGGCCCGCCCACGCCGGTGGCGGTC
>JBATRI010000760.1:0-10245 GCA_049292515.1 Geminicoccaceae bacterium | reverse complement strand
AGGGTGATCCGCAGGCCAAGACCCTGCTCGCCACCGAGGCGCGCTGGCTGGGCGTGGGGATCGTCAACCTGCTCCATCTCTACTCGCCCGAGCGCGTGATCGTGGGCGGCGGCCTGGGCAGCTGCCTCGAGCTGCTACAGGACGGCATCGACGACGTCGTCCGCGCGCGCGCCATGCCCGCCTATCGGGACGTGCCCGTCGTGCCGGCGCGGCTCGGTATCCGGGCCGGCCTCGTGGGTGCCGCGAGCCTCGTCTTCGCCGGGCGCTAGCCGGGGCACACCAGGAGCTGCACCCCCGCCCGGTCGAGGGCGGCCTGGATGTCCTCCGGCGGCGGCTGATCCGTCACCAGATGATCGATCCGCTCGAACGGCGCGATGGTGGCGAAGGCGTTGACGTTGAACTTGCTGCTGTCGGCCAGCACCACCGTGCGCCTGGCGACGTCGATCATGGCCGCCGTCTCGGTGGCCTCCTCCAGGCGCCCCATCGAGATGCCGGCGGCCGACAGGCCGGTGACGCCCAGCACCGCGGTGTCGGCGCTGATGCCGGCCACCGAGGGGAAGCTGATCGGGCCGATGGTCACCTGGGAGATGCCCCAGTAGAGCCCGCCCAGGATGTGGATCGCGCGCACGCAGCTGTCCGGGGTCACTGCCGGCAGGCGCAGATTGTTGGTGACCACGGTCAGGTTGCGGCGGTCGCCCAGAGCCGCCGCGAAGTAGCAGGTGGTCGAGCCGCCATTGAGGATCAGGGTCTCGCTGTCGCGGACCAGCGTCGCCGCATGCTGCGCGATCCGGCGCTTGGCCTCGACATGCGCGTCCATGCGCAGGCCGATGGTGGTGTCGACCTGCACCAGGTGGCTGTTGTCGATGGCGCCGCCATGCGTTCGGACCAGCAGGCCACGCTGCTCCAGCAGGTCGAGGTCGCGGCGGATGGTGTCGCGGGAGACGTCGAACAGGGCCACCAGCTCGGTGACCGTGACCTGCCCACGCTCCTGCAGCAGGCCGATCAACCGGCTCTGCCGCAGCGCCGGCAGCGCGACACCACCCGATTCCGGCTCGGCGGCCAAACTCTCGCGGGGCGCGCTGTTCTTCATGCGGCCCATCTTACATGGGCCTGAATTTCCTGCCATGCCTCGCGGGCAGCCGCCGTCAGACGCGGTTTTCTTCGGCGCCCCAGAAGCTGGAGGCCGCCTCACCCAGGAGCGGATCGAGACCGGCGGCCTCAAGCGTGCGGAAGGCGTGGTCGCGGCGCACGACGAAGCGCTGCTGGCCGTAGATCGGGTAGCGCGCCTGATCGCTTTCGGGGCTGAAGTTGATGGTGATGATGTTGGCCCCGGCATCGAGCCCACGCACCTGCGCGCCGGGCGCCAGCGTCTCCAGGGCGCTCACGGTCGGGATCAGGGCCGCCGGGTTGACCAGCCGCATGACCGCCAGGACGTTCAACGTGGTGTCGATGTCGCCCGCGTCGGCGTCGGCGAGCGGTGTGTCCTTTGCCGGCACGAATGGGCTGGCGCTGGTCATCCTGGCGCCGAGCGCGGGGGCCAGCAGGATGTCGTCCGCCAGCGAGGCCATGCTCTGCCCCGGCAGGCCGACGATGGTGCCCAGGCCCAGGCGGAAGCCCAGCGCCACCAGATCCCGTGCCGCGGCCAGCCGGACGTCGAGGCACGAGCCGCGCATCGCCTGGTGCAGGTCCGGATCGGAGGTCTCCTGTTTGAGGATGTAGCTGTCCGCTCCCTGCCGCCGGAGGTAGGCGTACTCGTCGTGCGTCTTGTCGCCGAGGCACAGCAGCACCTCGACCGCGCCACCGAACTCCCGCCTGACTTCCGGGATGATCTCGCCCACCGTCCGGGTCGTGCGCGGGACGTCGCCGCCCTGGAAGGCCACGATGCCGAGCCCCGCCTCGCGCACCCGTCGGGCCGATTCCAACAGCTCGTCGCCCTGGCGGTAGTAGCGCTCGATCCGGTTGGAGACCCGCATCGGGCAGTAGTGGCAATCCTTGACGCAGGCGCTGGTTACCTCGATCACGCCGCGCACGACCGCATGGCGCCCGAATGCCGTGTCGCGGACCTCGCGTGCGGCCGCGAACAGCGCCTGCTGGGCGGCACCCCGGGCGGCGAGCAGGGAGACGATCCGCTCGCGGGACAGCGTCTGGCCGAGCTGCTCGGGGGCGAGGCTGACAGGCACCGGCGTCCTCCGGCGGGGTGAATGGGCAAGGCGGCCCGCGCGCTTGTCACGGGCCGGGCCGGCGACCAATATCAGGCCGCGCGGCGCGATCACTAGGCTCATTGCAAGTTTGGTTCCACCCCCCTGATGCGAACCCAGGATTTTCGACCGCTGCCGGAGCGCATCACCTTCACGGTCGATGTGGAGGACCACGTCGGCGCTACCGGCGATACGCCACGCTACGTCGCCATGACCCGGCGCGTGCTCGATTTCCTGGCCGAGCGGCAGGCGGTCGGCACGTTCTTCATCGTCGGCGACATCGCCGAGCGGACGCCGGGGCTGGTGCGCGAGATCGCCGCGCGGGGCCATGAGATCGCCTCGCATTCCCACCGCCACGTCATCCTGCCCGACCGTCGCGACGCGGGCTTCGCCGTGGCCCTGGCCGGCAGCCGCAAGCACCTGGAGGACCTCGCCGGTGCCCCCGTGCAGGGCTTCCGCGCGCCGCAGTTCTCGCTGGTGCCGGCCTCCGCCTGGGCCCTCGATGCGCTGGCCGAGGCCGGCTTCACCTATTCGTCCAGCATCGTCCCCGGCAAAAGTATCGGCTGCGGCTGGCCGGGAGCGCCGAGCGAGCCCTTCCTGTGGCGCAACGGGCTGCTCGAGCTGCCGTGCCCCGTGGGCAAGGTCGCGGTGTTCCGGCTACCGTTCCTGGGCGGCATGTACTTGCGCTACCTGCCGCCCTGGCGCCTGCGGCAGGCCTCGCGCTCGCGCTCGACGGACGTCATGTGGACCTATTGCCACCCGTACGATTTCGACACCGAGGAGCCGTTCCGCCGGCTGCCCGGGCGAAGCCTCGCGTCCAGCTTCTTCCTGTGGTGGAATCGCGGGCTGACCCTGCACCGCCTCGACGTCATCCTGCGCGGCCGCAGGACCGCCGCCTTCCGCGACCTGCTGGCCGAGCTCAGCGCCGCGGCGCGGCCGTTCGATCCGCCCACCGCCGGCGCAGCAGCCTAGGCAGCCGGGCCAGCGTCCCGCCGACCAGGCGGATGTGCATCCAGGTCAGCAGCACGTTGTCGCGGCCATAATGGAAGTGGGAGACGCCGCCCTCGTCGGCGCGCAGGTAGCGCACCGGGGCCGGCAGGTTGACCGGCGGCACGCCGTGCCAGAACAAGCGGACCGCCGCTTCGGGATCGAAGTCGAACCGGCGCATCCATCGGCTGCCAGCCATGATCTCGGCCAGCGGGGCGATCGGGTAGACCCGGAAGCCGAACAGCGAATCGCCGATCTCGCCGCCCAGGGTCTCCAGGCGGGCCCACCAGTTCGAGATCCTGCGGCCCTTGACCCGCAGCGCCGGGGCCGCGGCATCGAACACCGGTACCCCCAGGATCATGGCCTCGGGTCGGGCCGCGGACGCGGCCATGAACGAGGGAATGCTGGCGGCCGGATGCTGGGCGTCCGAATCCATCGTCAGGGCGTGGCTGAAGCCTTGCGCCTGCGCCTCACCCAGGCCGCGGAGGACGGCCGCACCCTTGCCCTGGTTCGGCGACTGCACGAGCACGGTGAGGCCGAGATCCTCGCGCGCCAGCGCCTGCAGCGCCTCGCCGGTGCCATCCGTGCTGCCGTCGACCACGACCCAGACCGGGTCCCAGTACCGCCGCGCTTCGCGAACGGTATCCACGACCCGGGGCCCGGAGTTGAAGCTGGGGATGAGGACGAGATGCGTCCTGGAAGGCTGGGTCAATGGAAGGTCGGCCGCCCGCGGCGTGATGCGTTCAGCTCGTCGCGAAAGTAGCCTTCGAGCTTGCCCACGAACTGCTTGACGTCACCGTCGACCTCGAAGCGCTGCCCGAGACGCACCCGATACTCGAGCGGCATGTCGGGCTTCTTGAGCAAGGGCCAGCCTTTGTTGAGGAACGGAGAATTGGTCTCGATGAAGACGGTCTGGACCGGAACGCCCGCCATCTTCGCCATGAGCGCGAAGCCGCCGCGAAATGGGTTCACCGGCCAAGCTGTGGTTCGCGTGCCCTCAGGGAAGAGCAGCAGCTGCTGACCTTCCTGCAACTTGTCGATCGCCAGCTTGGTGAGCTTGATTGGGGTGTCGTTGCGGATGAACCCCGCCATTCGCATGCCGCCACCCAGCAGCGGGTTGTCCCACAGCTCGGCCTTACTGATGCAGACGATCCGCGGCAGGCGCGAGATGATCATGACCGCATCGAGCATCGTCGGATGGTTCGGGGCGATGATGATGCCGCCGTCGCGGTAGAGCCGGTCCAACTCGGCCAGATCCACCTTGACCTTGCCGCCCATGCAAAGGACGGCCATGAAACATTTCGATGCACCCATCACCATGCGCGGTCCGATCGCCTGGCTCACCTTCAACGGCAGGATCGCGTACAGGATCGAGCCGGCCAGGCTCCAGACGCCGGTGATCACAGCAAAAGCGAGCAGAGCACCGTAGTAAAACACCAACTCGTACAAGTAGGTCAGAAAAGCCGGACGTCGCCCGCGCTGGTGCTCGAAGTCCTTACTCTTGGGCTCCAGCTCCAGCACCGACTCCTGTTCCGGCGTCATGCGCGACATCCCATATAGGCGCGGAGGATGCCGTACTGCACCGTGGAGCGCACCTCGCCCAAGCCCGCACCCCGCATCGCGGCAAGGATGACCTCCGGCGAGACACAACCGTCGATCGTGTCCCAGTAATAGCGCATCAACATCTTCGCGTCACTGCTGCCGGTCGTGAGCAACGAGATCCAGGGCAGCAGCCGGCCCAGATAGAGCCGCATCATGGCGTGGCTCCACCAGTCGTTCGGGCGGCTGAGTTCCAGCACCAGCAGCGTGCCGCCGGGACGCAGCACGCGCGCGAGCTCGCGAAATAGGAGGCTCAGATCGCTGACGTGGCGCAGACCATAGCCGACACTCACGAGCTCGAAACTGTCGCACGCGAACGGCAGCGCTTCGGCTTGGCCGCCCACCAGCGCATCCGCGGCGCCGGTGCGCCTCGCCTGCTCCAGCATGCCCGAGCTGATGTCGAGGCCGACGACGAGGCCACGACCACCGAGCAGACGCCGCGCCTCGCGGGCCACCTGACCGGTGCCGATCGCCACGTCGAGGACTCGCATCCCCGGCCGTAGGCCGGCCTCGACCAGCATCTCGCGGCGATAGCGACGACCGGCCCCGAAGGACATCACCGCGTTGATGCGGTCATAATGCCGAGCCGACCGGTCGAACAGCTCGCGGACATAGGCCGGGCGCTGTTCCGCCGAGCCGTAATAGTGCGGCAGCAACGGGTGCGGCGCCACACCGGGTGCAGCCGGCGGCATCACCGCGGGTCGGGGCGAGGGCAACCCGCCTGCCGTCATTTCGTTCTCTCCCGCCACGCCTTCCCCCGAGGACCGGGTGGTCTCACCCGCTGCCACCCGTGCGTCACAGCCACACTATCTCCCCGATATCACCACCCGTCGTCCAGCCTCCACATCGAACGCAGCGATCGTTGCAGGTGGTAGCCTTGCGAGATGATCGCGACTTGGATAGGGTCCAGCCAGCCATGCCAAGCTGGCCCATCAAGACCTGCGGCATTGGCACGATGGGAAGATCAGGCGCGTTCGGCCCCGACACGGGGGCTAGGAGATTTTGGTTGGGTTCCTTGTCGCCGATGGAACTCGAGGTTGCAACACTGTTGATCGACACGGTGCACCTCGAGATGAGCGCAGCCGATATTGACCCCATGGCACCGCTCTTCGGCGACGGGCTCGGCCTCGATTCGATCGATGCTTTGGAGATAGCGCTGGCGATCTCCCAGCGTTATGGTTTCGAGCTTAAATCGGACGACGCGCAGAATCATCGTATCTTCGCTTCGCTACGCAGCCTCAGCAACCACATCGCGCTGCGCCGGACTTCACCGGCCGGATCGCCACCGGGTTGAACCGGAAGAGGGTTGCATGAGCAAGGGTGCGGCTGGCAAGGCTACCGTCGATCACCTTCCGCTGATTGGACGAGGGTCGGGTGAAATCCTGTTCCGACGGTCCGGCGGTGAGGTCGTCACCTGCGAGCAGTTCCTGCTCCATGTGGCAGCCACCGCGGAATGTCTGCCGGAGCGTCGCTACGCGCTCAATCTCTGCAGCGATCGCTACCATTTTCTGGTCGCCTTCGCGGCGGCACTGGTGCGCGGACAGATCAACCTGCTCTCCAGCGATCGCTCACCGCGCTGGCTCGAGCAACTCGCCGCAGCCTATCCCGAGGCCTACACCATCGGCGACGGTGGCGACCCGATCCCCGGCTTCGAGCACACACCGCTGGTCCTGCCGGAGCACCGGCACGGTGCGGTCGACGTTCCGCTGATTCCGGCCACGCAGACCGCAGCCGTGGTCGCTACGTCCGGCAGCACCGGCGCGCCGATGCTGCACCGCAAGCCATGGGGCGGCCTGGTGGCCTGCTCCGAGGCTGCGGCGGAGCGGTTCGGGCTCATTGGCCCGACAGCAGCGTCCATCGTCGGCACGGTCCCACCGCAACACATGTACGGCTTCGAGACCACCGTGCTGCTGCCCCTGCACGGCAGCGCCTCCAGTTATGCCGGCAGCAATTTCTTCCCCTACGACATCGCCCAGGCGCTGCAGGCGGTGCCAGCACCACGTGTCCTGGTGACGACGCCGCTGCAGATCCGCACGCTGCTCGCCGCCGGCCAGGAGCTGCCGCCTGTCGAGATGGTGATCTCCGCGACGGCACCCCTTCCTGTCGAGCTGGCGTCCCAGGCCGAGACGGCCTGGCGAACCCGGGTGCTCGAGATCTTCGGTGCCACCGAGGTCGGCTCGATCGCCAGCAGGCGGACGATCAGGGGTGATCGCTGGCAGACCTACCGCACCGTCCGGCTACGGCCCGAGGAAGAGGATGGTGTCGCCGTCACGGTCGCGCATCTGCCCGGCGAAGTGCTGCTGGCCGACCGGTTCGAGGTGTTGGACCCGAGCTCGTTCCGGCTGCTCGGGCGACGCGCCGATCTGGTCAAGCGCGCCGGCAAGCGGGCGTCGCTCGCCGGCCTGAACGCCATCCTGTGCTCGATCGACGGGGTCGAGGACGGGACGTTCTTCGCTCCCGACGATCTGGACCACCATCCTGGAGCCCGTCTCAGCGCGTTCGTGGTGGCGCCCGACCGTTCTCCCGAGGATATCCTCGCGGCACTGCGGGCGCGGGTCGAGGCGCCGTTCCTGCCCCGTCCCGTGATCCGGGTAACGGCCTTGCCGCGCAACGATGTGGGGAAGATCGCCCGCTCCGCCCTCGTCGAGCTCCATCGCGGTGCCGTGCAGCGGCGCCGATAGCGGCCATGCAAAGGCTCGGTTGTTTTGCGGTTGCCGCCGATCATCCGGCGTTGCCCGGGCATTTTCCGGGGCACCCGATCGTTCCGGGCGTCGTGCTGCTGGACGAGGCGCTGGCGGCGATCGACCGCGCGTTCGATCTCGCCGCGCCATTTCGCCTGCTGCGGGTCAAGTTCATGGCGCCCGTCGGGTCGGGCCAGGAAGTGACGGTTATGGCCGCTCCGCCCGCGCAAGGCACGGTGCGCTTCTCGTGCATGGCCGACGGCCGCCCCGTGCTGTCGGCGGTGGTGCGGTTCGGTGCGCCCGACAAGGAGCCCCTGACGTGAGCTGGGCCAGGAAGCCCGAGCGCGGCAGCCCGTTCCTGATGCGGTTCATGGTGAGGCTGACCCTCGCCCTTGGCTGGCACGTCGGCCATGCGCTGCTCTACCCGATCACCGCCTACTTCCTGCTGGCCTCGCCGGCCTCGCGTGCCGCATCGCGACAGTTCCTGACCGCACTGGGCCGCCGGCCACGCCTGGCCGATCTGTTCTGGCATCATTTCACCTTCTCCTCGGTGCTGCTCGATCGCGTCTTCCTGCTGACGGGGCGGCTGCGGGGCTACGACATCCGGGTCACCGGCCTCGAGCACCTGAAGCCGCGTGTCGACGCCCAGCAGGGCTGCATCCTGCTGGGCGCGCATATCGGCAGCTTCGAGGTGCTGCGGGCACTGGCGGATCAGGGCTGCCCGGTGCCGGTGAAGGCGCTGATGTACGAATCCAACGCCGCCCTGATCGGCCAGGTGTTCCACCGGCTGAATCCGGAGCGCGCGGCGGCGGTGATCCCGATTGGCGGCGCCGAATCGGTGCTGCGGATCAAGGAAGCACTGGCAGCGGGCGAACTGGTCGGCATGCTGGGCGACCGGATCGCCAGCGGCGACAAGGTGGTGGCCGTCGATTTCCTCGGCAGTTCGGCTCTGCTGCCCGTGGGGCCGATGGTGCTGGCCAGCGTGCTCAAGGCTCCGGTGGTGCTCTTCTTCGGCATCCATCGCGGCAATCGGCGCTACGACATCGTCTTCGAGCCGTTCGCCGAGAGAGTCGAGCTCACGCCGGGTGCCAAGACGGTCGACCTGACCGCCTGGGCCCAACGCTACGCCGCCCGCGTCGCAAGCGTGGCCAGGGCCTATCCTTACAACTGGTTCAATTTCTATGATTTCTGGGGTGGCCGAGATGGAGCTGCGGTGGCCGACAGTAGCTCGCCGGACCGGCAGCGTCGTGGCGATGGTGCTCCTTTGCGGCGGGGCCGGCTCACCGACCTCGTCCGCGGCGGATCTGGACGCGCTGATGACGGCGTTGTCGCGAGTTCGCGAAGTCCGGAGCAGCTTTCGTGAGCAGAAGGAGCTGGCCGGGCTGACGGCGCCGCTCGAGAGCAGCGGCACGCTCGTCTACGACGCGCCCGGCCATCTCGAGAAGCGCACGGGAGCACCCATCGACGAGCGGATCGTCGTCGACGGCGAGTGGCTGACCTACACCAAGCCGACCGACGGCACCCATTACACCATGAGCCTCGCCAAGGCGCCGGAGCTGCGCGGCCTGGTCGAGGCGGTCCGGGGCACGCTGGCCGGCGATCTCGACGGACTGCGCCGATATTACGACGTCAGCATGTCGGGGTCGGTCGCCGACTGGCAATTGACGCTGATCCCCGTCGATGGACGGGTGGAGAGCGTCCTGGCATCGGTGCGGATCGACGGGCGGGCGACCGACCTGCGGCAGGTCGAGACCGTCGAGGCCAACGGCGACGTCTCGCGGATGACCATCGAGCCGGCAGCACCGTGACGTTCCGGCACGCCTGGCCCGTCCTCGCCGTTCTCCTGGCCCTGGCCGTAGCCGGGGCAGGCCTGTTCGCGCGGGCGATCGACATACGGGCCGACATGACGGATTTCCTGCCGCCGGGGCAGACGCCGGCGACCAGGCTGCTGCTCGACGAGCTGCGCTCGGGTGCGGCGGCTTCGCTGGTCCTGATCGGCATCGAGGGGGCCGCCCCCGAGGATCTGGCCAGGATCAGCCAGGCCGTCGCCACCGACCTCAAGGCATCGGGCCAGTTCAGCTTCGTGGGCAACGAGGCGCAGGACTTCGCCGCCGAAGACCAGGACTTTCTCTTCGGCCACCGCTACCTGCTCTCGCCCGCCACCACCGCCGAGGCGTTCACGGCGGCGAGCCTGCGCGACCGGATGCAGAAGCTGCTGGACCAGCTCCGCGGCTCCGCCGCCCCCTTGGTCAAGCGCTTCGGCTTCGCCGATCCGGTCGGGGCCTGGGTCGACTTGCTCCAGGTCTGGCGTGGGGACAGCCGCGTGAAGCTGCGCCACGGCGTCTGGTTCGCCCAGGGCACCGATCGGGCCTTGCTGGTGGCGACCACCAAGGCGAGCGCGCTCGACGCCGCTGCCGGCCGGTCGGCACTCGATGCCCTCGATGCCGCCTTTGCCCGGGCCGAACCGGGCAAGGCGCGGCTGCTAGTCAGCGGCCCGGCTGTCTTCGCCGTCGACTCGGCGGAGGCGATCGAGGCCGATGTCCACATGCTGGCGCTGGCCTCGGCCACGCTGGTCACGGGCTTCCTGCTGTGGCGGCACCGCTCGGTCTACGTGCTGGCGGCAGCTGCCATTCCGCTCGGCGCCGGGATGCTGGCCGGCGCGGTGGCGGTCCAGCTGGCCCAGGGCTTCGTGCACGCCATCACCCTGGGCTTCGGGCTGACCATGCTGGGCGTGGCCGCCGACTACCCGCTCCTGCTGATCGGCCAGCGCCGGGCCGAGG
>JBATRI010000759.1:0-9836 GCA_049292515.1 Geminicoccaceae bacterium | reverse complement strand
CCCAGGCCCGGCCCGACGGCGAGGAGGCCGCGGCCCGGCGGCGGGGCCTGATGGAGCTGGCCGAGAAGGGCGAGTTCCGCGGCGTCACCCCGCGCCTGCTGTCGTTGTTCATCCACCCCGACCGGCTGGGCGATGCGCACCTCGTCGGCACCGTCCAGGCCATGGCCGAGAGCACCGGCAAGGCGGGCTTCCTGCGCCAGCAGACCGCCATCCTGGGCCGCCCCGACAGCCGGCCGGGCCTTGCCGCCATCCCCTGCCCGACCCTGGTCCTGGCCGGCCGCGAGGACGCGGTGACCCCGCCCGCCGTGCAGACAGAGATGGCGGAATCCATCCCCGACGCGACGCTGGTGCTGATTCCGCGCTGCGGCCATCTGGCGCCGCTCGAGCGGCCGGAGGCCGTGACCCGCCAGCTCCTGCTCTGGCTCGACGCCTGACGCGGATGGCCGTATGGGGTGCGCAGCCCCGCCACCACGGCCGAACCGATGACCGAACGCGTCCTGATCCTCGATTTCGGCTCGCAATACACCCAGCTGATCGCGCGCCGCGTGCGCGAGCACCGGGTCTATTGCGAGATCCACCCCTGCACCGTCGGCGACGCCTTCGTGCGCGACTTCGCGCCTGCCGGCATCATCCTCTCCGGCGGCCCCGCCTCGACCCACGAGGCGCTGAGCCCGCGCGCCCCCCAGTCCGTGTTCGAGGCGGCCGTCCCCGTCCTGGGCGTCTGCTACGGCGAGCAGACCATGTGCGCCCAGCTCGGCGGCGAGGTCGTGCCCAGCACCGAGCGCGAGTTCGGCCGCGCCGAGATCACGCTCGACCACCCCTCGCCCTTGTTCGAGGGCATCCTCGCCCCCGCCCAGCGCTCGACCGTCTGGATGAGCCACGGCGACCGCATCGCCGCCATCCCGCCGGGCTTTGCCGTCCTCGCCCGCAGCGACACCTCGCCGTTCGCCGCCATCGCCGACGAAGAGCGCCGCTATTACGGCGTCCAGTTCCACCCCGAGGTCGTCCACACCGCCATCGGCTCGGGCCTGCTGCAGAACTTCCTGTTCAAAATCTGCGGTGTCTCCGGCGACTGGTCGATGCACGCCTACCGCGCCCAGGCGATCGCCAAGGTCCAGGCGCAAGTCGGCTCGGCCGGCGTCATCTGCGGCCTCTCCGGCGGCGTCGATTCCGCCGTCACAGCACTTCTCCTGCACGAGGCCATCGGCGACCAGCTCACCTGCGTCTTCGTCGACACCGGCCTGCTCCGCTTCGGGGAAGCAAAGGAGGTGGTCGACCTGTTCCGCGGCCACTTCAACATCCCGCTGATTCACAGCGACGCCGGCCCCTTGTTCCTCGAGCGCCTGGCCGGCATCGCCGACCCGGAGGCCAAGCGTAAGACCATCGGCGCCACCTTCATCGACGTCTTCGACGCCGAGGCCAAGCAACTCACCGACATCCGCTACCTCGCGCAAGGGACCCTCTACCCCGACGTGATCGAGAGCGTCTCCTTCGCCGGCCCCAGCGTCACCATCAAGTCGCACCACAATGTGGGCGGCCTGCCGGAGCGCATGAACCTCGGCCTGGTCGAGCCGTTGCGCGAGCTGTTCAAGGACGAGGTCCGCGAGCTTGGCCGCGAGCTGGGCCTGCCCGAGCCCTTCGTCCGCCGCCACCCCTTCCCCGGCCCCGGCCTCGCCGTCCGCATGCCAGGACCCATCACCGCCGACCGCGTCGCCACCCTGCAGCAGGCCGACCGCATCTACCTGGAGGAGATCCGGGCATCCGGCCTCTACGACGCCATCTGGCAGGCCTTCGCCGTCCTCCTCCCAGTCAAGACCGTCGGCGTCATGGGCGATCTGCGCACCTACGAGGACGTCTGCGCGCTGCGCGCCGTCACCTCCGTCGACGGCATGACCGCCGACTTCTACCCGTTCGAGCCCGCCTTCCTCGGCCGCGTCGCCACCCGCATCGTCAACGAGGTCAAGGGCATCAACCGCGTGGTCTACGACTTCACCAGCAAGCCGCCGGGCACGATCGAGTGGGAGTGAGCGTCAACGCGACGCCAGCGGATCGAACATCGTCGCGCCGAAAGGCCTAAAATCCTTCACATTGCGGGTCACCACCGTGAGCCCGTGCACCACCGCCGTGGCCGCTGCCCAATCAAAATCGCCCGGTCCTGCCGCAGCTACCAGAGCCGGCTACTGGCTGCGTGGGAGCACGGCATGTGCCAGGAAGTGCCCGCGCAACCATTCGTAAAGGTAGTTCCGCAGGGCGGGCACGTCGCGAATACGTACCAGAACGATCTGCAGTATCCTTGGGAAGTCTGCCGTGCGCTCTCGCACGAGCTGCCGCAGGAGATGACTGGTAACCGGCTCCCGAAAGCCAGCGGCAGTGCCGCCCGTCCAAAAGGCCCTTAAGCAGCCGACGACGACGTCGATGTGAGAAGCCGGATCGGCGTCACGTCCGCCGATCAAGGTGCTTAGCCTTCGGAACAGAGCCCCTAGGCCCTTACCTGTGTTGGCATCTAGACGCGCGGCATGGACCAGCATGGAGTCCGATACTCCCAGGTAACTGTGGCCCGCATCGATCAGATCGACCGAAAACTTGATGTAACGATCCATACTAAAGTGCTTCTGTTCAAGCGCGACTCCGAACACGGCATGTAGCCAAGCCGACGCACCACCACCGGTTAGCCGATCTATATCGCGGGTCGGCAGGTCGTCGGTGACATGCAGCATTTTTGTCTGCCGCGCGAGAACTAGACTATCGAAGATGTCGGAATGCCCCATCTGTAGGAGTTCGCGAAGAAGCCCGTGGAGGTCCTCCCCTGCAACGATTGGTGAGATCGTGGTGTTGGCTTCCGCCCAGGCGATCGCGCGATCGACCTCGTCGCGCTGCGCAGCAACTACCTCGGCCGAGACCTCCTGCAGGACGATCTTGCCGTTGTCATATCCGGCGGTCTTCAACCCATCCCGGCTGTTGTACCAAAGCCTTTCACGCCGCGCGCGCAACCGGTCCAAGATGCTCCGTGGCAAGTGGATCGGACCACACGTCGCGCGTATTTCGTCCAGGGCTTCGAGGCGCCAGGCGGTCCAGAACGCCAAGAGGTCCAGCACACACCCCCGACGCTGGTTGCTACGGACAGCCCGGGCAGCCCCCTCACGCTCCTGGAGGCTGCCCGCCGCGACCTTCAACCGGGCGCCGAGTGACGCGAGACCCGCACCAACCTCAATGCTATCCATGCCGACGCGGTGCGCAAACACGCTGATCGGCATCGGGCCGTTCAAGTACTGGTTCTGCTCCTCCTGAATCCAATCATGCCGCGCCTTCAACTGCGCGGTCAGGCCGTCCAGCCCGCCTGCCCGCTCGAAGTCAACTGTGATCTGGCGAAAGCCACTTATTTCCGGGAAGCGGGTCTCGTAGTGCTGCATTACATAGTGGAGACGAGCGACGTACTTGTGCCGGATCTGCCGCACGATACCCTCGCGCCCGTCCGGCCCTGCAAACCGCTCGCCAACCCGCCGACCCCGCACTGCCCGTACCAAGGCATGCTCCAGTTCCCACGATTCGGGGTCGAGTCTGAGAAGCGCGGGATCAAGCTCGACGACAAAGAACGCTTTGCTGCCGTCATCATAGTCTAGGTCGACTGCCGAGTTCGGTCCCACCTCCGTTGCATTCAAAAGCCGCGGCATACTCTTGTCGCCACGCCCCTCGTCGAGCACAAGCATGGACAGGGTCATCCACGCCCGGGATAAGTCGCGATGCTGAAGGAACAGGCGATACGCGAGATCGGCCGCGCGCTCCGTGAAGCCGAATTTACCAAGCAACGACGCCAAGCGGAATTGATCGTCCGGTCGCCGCCAGGCCAGCGCCTCCAGCGGTTTCTCAAGCTCGGTGAATAGCTCACCCGATCGGTCCTCCCGGATCAGAATTTCGATCTTCAACAACCGCGCACGAGGTTTGTCCGGCTCCAGTGCCAGTAGGGCCTCCGCGGCGGCCATTGAGGTCTTCAGATCACCCAGGTTCCAGGCATGCGCTGAGACGGTCCAAAGGGTCCTTGGGTCGTTCCTGACCTCGGGTGCTGCCTTGGCAAGCGCTGCCCGGAACGCATCGTCGCGCCGCGCCTCGGCGAGGCTCTGCAAGTAGAGGAAAACTGCCGGGCTGGTCCAAGTGAGGTCAACATGACCATCGAGCAGCCGAGACGCCTCATCTGGTAGATCCTGACTCCTGAGTTCATCAGCAAGGAAGTAACGCGAGGCCATGTCGAGATCAGCCGGAACGGACTTGGCGAGCTTCCGCATCCGCTCGTGGACGATATCCTCGTCCTCAGTTGTCTTTCGGTCGCTTCGGATTTCCATAACGCTCGCCGCAATGTCGAGCGGATCGAGCGCACGCAGGCCGGCGATGGCAGCCGCGAGGTTCGCGTCGTCTCCAAGACGGAGCGACATCTCGCCAATAAGGCGCAAGCGAAGCCGGCGGAGGCGCTCGGGCAAGCCGGTGTGATCGATGGAAAGCACGCTGGGCAGAGCGCTTGCGATGTCGCCGTTCGAAGCCTGGAGTTCCGACCTGAAGATCTGATTCTCGGGGTCCGTGTCGCCGGCAAGCGTCACAATGGCGTCGGCGTCACGATCCTGAGCCGATTGCGCCAGCGCTAGAAGGCGGCGCAATTGTGGTTCGTCAGCGACCCTGGAGATACCTCGGAGGAGGAGAGCTTCGCTATCGGCATGACGACCGCACAAGCGCAGCAGAATGGCAGCGTTGCTTAGGTGGGCGAACAGATCGTTGGCATCGGCGAAGCCAATTTCGAAGTAGCGCTCGACGAGCGCCTTCATATCGTCGGCCGCCGTGTTGAGCTCTGCCATTGTCAACGGGCCGTGACCGCCGGTATTGATAGCTGCTGAATCGATCGCCAGCGAAAGCACGGCGATGGCACCGATGCTCCTGAACTCCGGAGTGCTGGCATGGCGACGCGCTATCTCTAGACAACGCCCGGCCCATCCTGGCACTTCGCGGCGTCGCAGGAAGTCCGCAAGCCCGATGTCCGCATGCGCCGTCGCAACGAGGTCGGTTGGAATAAGCGACTCCGGTTCGCCCTGCCAATCCGAGCGGGCGGCCGCCTGCAGAAGGTAGCTCACTGCATGGTCCGCGCGAGGCTGGCCGTCGAGCGCCGCCTGCGCCGCCGTCATCGCCTCCTCAAAGCGGCCTTGAATAGTACGCGCTAGAGCCAGGTGAGCGATGGCGTGTGGGTCGTCCGGTCGGATCCCATAGGCCACCTCAAACCGGGCCGCTGCTTCCGCCTCCCGGCCAAGTTCCATCGCGATGGAGCCGAGATTGATCTCGATTCGAAAGCGCGCCCATGGCTTAGCCCTTAGGTCTTCCTTCTCAAGCAGTCCGAGCAGCCCTTTCTGCGCGAGCAGGGGCGCGCAATGGTCTTTGAACAGATCACGGAAGGTGTCGATGCGCGCATGCAGGCCCGAATCCTCTTCCGAGTTCGCCGCCGTCTCCTCGTGCACACGCAGGGCTACTGCCATGCCGGCGCCACGCAACTGGTCAACCACCTGTGCGGCGATCAGGGCCGCGAGGTCAGCCCCGCCGGGCGCCAGCCCAGGTACCTGGGGCAAGGATGATGCTACGGCCGAGGGGTGAAACGCATTGTAGGCGACCTCATGCTGAGAGATCAGCGTCTGCAGCTGGCCCCAGCCATAGACAAAGACGGTAAGGTCGTGGCTCTCCACCTTCAGCTTGCGGCTGACCTCGATCGCGGCGTCGGATGAACTCGTGTCGTCCGGCGCGGTCGTGACGAAGATCAGCTCTTTGAGCCCAGCCTTAAGCCTAAGGGCCGCCCGTGCGTCCGAGAGGATTTTGGCTTCCTTCAGCGATTTATTGATGAGCCGGCACTGTACTCCCACAAAGTGATCGTCGCGCCCGTCCCGTCGAGCGAGGATGTCGATGCCGCCCTGCTTTTGGCCCGAGCGGCCGTACTCTTGGGCGTGCGGGTCGTTCAGCTCGGCCCGAAACAGTAGAACGCAGTTCCGCTGAAAGGCTTGCCAGTCTTTAGGCTTCGGGATCTCGATCGAGAGCCGCGTTGTGAGGGGAATGCTGCGTCGAGCCGGATGAAGCTGCGAGCCCATTGAGGCTTCATTCTGTAGCTCAGTCCCCTTCACGGGCGATTCACTCATTCGTACTACATCTCCATCACTACTGCCGCTGGCAAGTTGCAGCCCCGCTGCTCTACCTGATTTAATGTCTGATATGTGGGCGGCATCGGGCTTCTGCCATCACCCACTGGTTCGGCTCAATCGGGCCAATAGGACCATCCGCAAATGAGCAGTCCCTTTACATACATCGGATTGTGATCCTTGATCTCGCGTCACCATTGAGGGATGCAGTGGTACGATATGCTCTCCTCGGGAATCCGGGGACACTCACTTCAATCGACCCGTTCGCGGCGCAGACCCTGGTGTGCGCCCGCCCTTGCGCCGACACAAGAGCAGGCAGCCGCATCGAACTCTGCTAGGCCGACCCAGATCCCGGCCCGGCCCCAGTTCCACCATCCGCCGGTGGGTCCGTGGATCGTTACCGCCCGTCAACGCCGCCCTCGACTCTGCCGCCGGTTCATGGCATGGTGCAAGGCTTTAGATCCTATCAGCGAGAGCCCGCCATGGCGCCCGGACCCGCACGCATCCTCCCGCAGCGCGCACGCCCGAACCCGAGCCGCGCGCATCCGTCCCGACCTTTGTGCACAACGATTTCCGCCCGCGCACACACGAACCCGACCCAGCGGCCGCGCATCGTCTTTCCGCCCGAACGAAGTCGCTCCCCGCACGTCCGAACCCGAGCACCGGCCCTCACCGGCCGAAATGCACGAACGAATTCCCACGACACGCCCGAACCCAAGCCACCCGAGCCGCCCCCGCCGGGCCGTCCGACCGAGTGCCAGAAATGCACGTCCGAACCCAAGCCGCCCACTGCCGCCGCCCGGATCCCCGCCGCAGACCACCCGGCCGAACCAGCCTACGCCGCCACACGAGCATGCTCCCCGCGCGCACGCCCGAACCCCGAGCGATCGTCCGCCACCCCTCCTCCCGCCTGCCACCGCAGCCCCACCCGAGGCATTCCGCGGCCCGCCCGCCCTCGCGGTACTCGGGCTTCCGTCCGGGTGCTGCCCCTGTTCCACCATCCGCCAGCTTGCCTGAATGCCATTGCCGCCCCGTCGACGCCGCCAGTCGAGCCCGCCTTCCTCGGCCGGGTCGCCACGCGCATCGTCAACGAGGTCAAGAGCATCAACCGCGTCGTCTACGACTTCACCAGCAAGCCGCCGGGGACGATCGGGTGGGAGTGAGACGAATATAGGAACGTTGCTACAATTGCTTGCGCTGCAGGCACGGATGTGCGATGGAGGCAGGCATGAGCATCACCACGATGTCGAGCCGTGAGTTCAACCAGGACGCCGGCGGCGCCAAGAAGGCGGCCGAGAACGGTCCGGTCATCATCACCGATCGCGGGCGCCCGGCGCATGTGCTGCTGAGCTTCGCGGACTACCGCAAGCTCCTGGGCGGCGGACCGAGCCTGCTCGACGCGCTGGCGATGCCCGGCGGTGAGGACATCGACTTCGACCCGCCCCGTCTCGCCGGGCCGGTGGCACGGGCCGCCGACCTCGACTGATGTATCTGCTCGACACCAACGTCGTCTCGGAGCTTCGCCGCGCCGCCCGTGCCGACGCGACCGTGCGCGCCTGGGCCGAACGCACCGAGGCGGGCCTGTTCTGGCTCTCCACCATCTCGCTCTTGGAGCTCGACCTCGGGGTGCTGCGCATCGAGCGCCGCGACGCCGCTCAGGGCGCCCTGCTCCGGCGCTGGCTGGAGGAGCAGGTCGTCCCCCGGTTCGCGGAGCGCATGCTGGCCGTGGATGCCGCGGTCGCGCGCCGCTGCGCCAGGCTCCACGTCCCCGACCCGCGTCCCGACCGCGACGCCCTGATCGCCGCCACCGCCCTCGTGCACGGGCTGACCGTCGTCACGCGCAACGAGGTCGATTTTGTCGGCACGAGCGTCCAGCTCCTCAACCCCTGGAACGCGCCGGCACCATGAGGAAAGCGCCCCGCCTTCCTCGGCCGCGTCGCCACCCGCATCGTCCACGAGGTCGAGGGCATCGACCGCGTGGTCTACGACTTCACCAGCAAGCCGCCGGGAACGATCGGGTGGGAGTGAGCGGCCGGGTCAGGCTGGCCGCTGGCCGCTGCTGAGCAGCCGCTGGACCGCATCGGCCAGCTCCGGCAGATCGACGGTGAGGATGTTCCACAAGATGATCGGATCCACCCGATCGTAATTGTGCCGGAGGACGTTGCCGATGCCGGCGATGTCGCTCCAGGGGATCGCGGGCTCGCGTGCCTTCACCGCAGGATCCAGCCGTCGCGATGCCTCGGAGATCCGCTCGACGAAGCGCTCCAGCGCCGCCCGCGCGACCTCGTCCGCGAACATGCTGTCCCGCGTATGCACGGTCGCGAGCCGGCGTGCCGCTTCGATCTCCCGCGCCATCTGCTCCAGCCAATCGCGCTACCGGTCCGACACGATCAGAACACCGGGACGAGATCGCCAGCGATGCGCGCGCGGAACTCGGGCCGGAGCTGCCCCGCGAACGTCAGCCCCACGTCCCGGCCGAGCAGGCGGCGCAGATCGTCCTGCAGCCCGACCACGCGAAAGCCGAGCTTCGTGTCCTGGTCCAGCTCGACGAGGAGATCGACGTCGCTGTCGGGTCGCGCCTCGTCCCGCGCCACCGACCCGAACAGCGTCAGCCCGCGCACGCCCTGCGCCCGCAGCACGCCCGCCCGCGACCGCAACAGCCCGACGACCCGCTCCCGCACGCCGTCCATCCGCTCCACCGCTTCGGCCACCGACCCACCTACTCTACCGCGTCCGATTCCACCGCCGCAACGACCGCCGACATCGACCCCTTCGAGCCCCTATTCCTCGGGGGCGGCACCCGTTCCGCTGGAATCCCGGGCCGCGATGGTGCATGATTTCTTGCGGCAATGTGTAGGCGGCCGGGCATGCGCACCAACATCGATCTCGACGACGATCTGCTGGAGGAGGCCCGCCGCCTGTCCGGCCTGCGCACCAAGAAGGCCGTCGTCGATAAGGCGCTGGCGACCTTCATCCGCTGCGCCCGCGAGCGCGAGGCGCTGGCCATGTTCGGCAAGCTGGACTGGGTCGGCGACCTGGATGCGAGCCGCGAGGGCCGTATCCGCGACAGCGCCCGTGCATCCGAGCCTGCCGCCCCCGAGCCCGCCTAGGGTCTACGGACAGAGTTGGATGTTGATGAGGGTGAAGGCGAGGCTGACGAAGCCGGCATAGCTGCGCGAGGTCTTGTCCTTACGCAAGGTGATCCGGGTATAGTCTTTCACGCGACTGAAGAGGTTCTCGACCCGATGCCTGGTCCGATACCGTACCTGGTCATGCGGGATCGGCACCTTGCGGTTCCGCTTCGAGGGGATCACCACCTCGACCGCGTGCTCGGCGCACCAGGCGCGGAGAGTGTCGGTATCGTAGGCGCGGTCGCCGATGAGCCAGGCGAACGACACGCCCTCGAGCAGCGGCTGGACATGGCGGCAGTCAGCGACTTGGCCCGGCGTCGGCAGGTAGCACAACGGTCGGCCGCGACCATCCACCAGGGTGTGGAACTTGGTGGTCAGACCGCCGCGCGATCGGCCGAGGTCCTCCTCGCCGCCACCCCTGGCTCCGCTGGCGAAACGCTGCGCCTTGGTGATCGTCGCGTCGACCATCACCGTCTCAAGCACGTCCTCCGGCACGCCGGCCGTGAACGGCGCGTCCCAGATGCCCTGCTGCGACCAGCGCCGGAAG
>JBATRI010000758.1:0-8746 GCA_049292515.1 Geminicoccaceae bacterium | reverse complement strand
CCTCGGCCGTGGTGCGGTTGTCGCCGGTCAGCATGACGATGCGCAGGCCCGCCTGGCGCAGTGCCTCGATAGCGCCTGCGGTCGTGCCCTTGATGGGGTCCGCCACGGCGACCAGCCCCGCGAGCCGGCCGTCCACCGCGACATACATGACGGTCGCACCCTGCTCCTGCAGTGTGGTCGCCCGTTCCGAGGTGACGTCAATGGCGACACCGAGCGCGTCCATCATGGCTTGGTTGCCCAGAGCCACGCCTCGGCCGTGGACCGTGCCACGCACGCCCTTGCCGGTAACCGAGTCGAAGTCCGCGGCCGGCGGCAGCGTCAACCCGGCTTCCTCGGCGGCACGGACGATGGCCTCGGCTAGCGGATGCTCGCTCGAGCGTTCGAGGGCGGCGGCCAGCCCCAGCAGCTCCTGCTCGCTGATGTCGGCCTGCGGCACGATCTGCGTCACCTTGGGGCGTCCTTCCGTCAGCGTGCCGGTCTTGTCGACGACCAGCGTGTCCACCTGCTCCAACCGTTCCAGCGCCTCGGCGTTCCGGATCAGCACGCCGAGCCCGGCACCGCGGCCGACGCCGACCATGATCGACATCGGCGTCGCCAGGCCCAGCGCGCATGGGCAGGCGATGATCAGCACCGATACCGCGGCGACGAGCCCGTAGCTCAGCGACGGTTCGGGGCCGAACCACCACCAGGCCAGGAAGGCCAGGACTGCCACCGCGAGGACGGCCGGCACGAACCAGCCCGCCACCTGGTCGGCCAGTCGCTGGATGGGTGCCCTGGAGCGCTGTGCTGCGGCGACGAGCTGGACGATGCGCGACAGCATGGTCTCGGCACCGATCTTCTCGGCCCGCATGACGAAGCTGCCGCGCCCGTTGAGCGTGCCGGCGATGAGCTTGTCGTCCGCCCGCTTCTCGACCGGCAGCGATTCACCCGTGACCATCGACTCGTCGACGGCACTGGTGCCTTCCAGGACCACGCCGTCGACCGGTACCCGAGCGCCGGGGCGTACCCGCAGCCGGTCGCCCGGGTGCACCTGATCTAAGGGAATCTCCTCGTCGCTGCCGTCGCCGCGCAGCCGCCGTGCGGTCTTCGGCGCCAAGCCGAGCAGCGCCTTGAGCGCGCCGCTGGTCCGTTCGCGCGCCCGCAGCTCCAGCACCTGGCCCAGCAACACCAGCGTGGTGATCACCGCCGCCGCCTCGAAATAGACGGCGACGGTGCCGTCCGCGCCGCGGAAGGCCGGCGGGAACAGGCCGGGCAGAAAGGTCGCCACCACGCTGTGGCCCCAGGCGATGCCGGTACCCAACGCGATCAGCGTGAACATGTTGAGGCTGCGGTTGACCAGGGACTGCCAGCCGCGTTCGAAGAACGGCCATCCCGCCCAGAGGACGACCGGGGTCGCCAGCAGGAACTGGACCCAGGTCGATGCCTGGGCGCCGATCAGCATGTCCAGGTGGGCGAAGTGCCGTCCCATCTCGAGGATGACGACCGGCACCGACAATCCAAGCGCGATCCAGAACCGCCTGGTCATCTCCGCGAGCTCGGGATTGGGCTCGGCATCCGCAGTGACGGTCAGGGGCTCCAGCGCCATGCCGCAGATCGGGCAGGCGCCCGGATGGTCCTGCCGGATCTCCGGGTGCATCGGGCAGGTGTAGACGGCGCCGGGCGGTGCGGGCGCGGCTGCCGGCGCCGGGCGAAGGTAACGCTCAGGATCGGCCGCGAACTTGGTGCGGCAGCCGGCGCTGCAGAAATGGTAGGTGGTGCCGGCGTGGTCGGCGTGGTGCTTGGACGTGGCCGGATCGACCGTCATCCCGCAGACCGGGTCCTTGACCGCATCGACCGTCGGCGCGTGCGGCCCGTGGCCCTGCCCGCCGCAGCATGTCGCGCCGGCCATGACCTACTTGCCCCGCCGGGCGAGCCAGGCCCGCAGCTGGGCAATTTCGGCTTCCTGTGCCGCAACGATGGCTTCGGCCAGCGCGCGTAGCTCAGGATCCATGCCGTACTGGAGCTCGATCTTGGCCATCGCTATGGCACCTTCGTGATGCGGGATCATGCCCGTGGCGAAATCGACGTCCGCGTCGCCCGTGGCGGGGGTGTTCATCCCCTCCATCATCGTCTGCATGGCCGCCCGGTACGCCTCGGCGGCCGGCCCGGCCGCATCCGGCATCGCGGTGCCCATGTCGTGCCCATGCTGCATGCCCGTCATGCCACCGCTATCCTGAGCCTTGGCCGAGCTGGAGGACGCGGCCAGGATGATGGCCACGAGGATCGCTGCACCTGCACGCATCTTCGTCACCTTCCGACCGAGATGGATGAGGCTCTTGCATATACCATAGGGGGGTATAGTATCAAGCGCATGCGAGACGAGATCAAGATTTCCTGCGGTGGCCGCCTGAAGCGGATCGAAGGTCAGGTGCGCGGGATTGCGCGCATGATCGAGGAGGACCGCTACTGCATCGACGTGCTGACCCAGCTGCGCGCGGTTAGGGCGGCACTGCGCCGGGTCGAGGACGAGGTCCTGAACGACCATGTCGCGCACTGCGTCGAGGGCGCCATCGCCAGTGGCGACGGCGCCGAGCAGCGGCGCAAGGTGCAGGAGCTGCTCACGGTGCTGACCAGGCGCGACGGGTGAAGCCTGCGCCCTCAGGCTGGACCGAGGCAGCACCGCCGCCTATCGAGAGGTAACAGAAGCAGGGTGGGGGGCAGCATGGCAGTGTCATCGGCGGCCGTGAGCAGAGGGCGCTTCCAGATGCCATCGGCCTATCGCCGCTATTGCCTGCTCACGCTGGGCCTGTTCGGCTTGCTGTGGCTGGGTCTCGCCATCGCTCCACGCGACCGCGCCGACTGGGCGCTCGAGAACGTGCTCGTGCTGCTGTTCGTCCCGCTGCTGCTGCTGTCGCTCGACCGCTTCCCCCTGTCGCGCCTGTCCTGGACGCTGATCCTGCTGTTCCTGTCGCTGCACGCGGTGGGCGCCCACCACACCTACAGCGAGGTGCCCTACGACGACTGGTCCGACGCCCTGTTCGGCTTTCGCGTCAACGACTTGCTGGGCCTCGAGCGCAACCATTTCGACCGGCTGGTCCATTTCAGCTACGGCCTGCTCCTGGCCTACCCGATGCGCGAGCTGTTCCTGCGGGTGGCCGATGCGCGCGGCTTCTGGGGCTACTTCCTGCCCCTCGACCTGACCCTGTCGACCTCGGCCATGTTCGAGCTGTTCGAATGGGCGGCGGCCGAGTTGTTCGGCGGGGATCTCGGGGCCGCCTATCTCGGCATGCAGGGCGACCAGTGGGACGCGCAGAAGGACATGGCCCTGGCTGGCCTGGGCGCGGCGATCGCCATGCTGGTGACGCTGCTGATCAACCGCCGCTTGCAGCGCGACTTCAATCGCGAATGGACGGAAAGCCTGCGCGTGAAACGCCAGCAGCCACTGGGCGAGATCGAGCTGGCGCGCCGGGTCCAGGGGTGAAGCTGCCGATGGTGCGGGCGGAAGGGGTCGAACCTCCGACACCGGCGGTGTAAACGCCGTGCTCTACCGCTGAGCTACGCCCGCGTGCCGTCGATCGGGAACATACGCACGGTGGCCTGCTGCCGCAAGCAGGAGCCCACGTTCCCACTGCCTGCTGGCGCATTCAACCAAGACTTGATCTCTGCTATTCTGGCGCTGGCACCTGGGGTTGGAAAGCGGCTTGCGGGTCTTCGTCTGCTACGCATCGGAACGACGCGGTCTTGCCGAGCAGATCGCATTGGCGCTCCGTGAGCGTCGTCATCGCGTGTTCTTCGACCGCACCTCGTTGATTGCCGGCGGCGGGTACGACTCGCGGATCGAACGCGAGGTCAAGGCAAGCGACCTCTTCGTGTTCCTGATCAGCCCGGAATCGGTGCAGGCCGGAAGCTATTGCCTGACCGAGCTGCGTTACGCCGAGGCAGAGTGGCCGCATCCGGGTGGCAACGTGCTGCCGGTCATGGTGGAGCCGGTACCGATTGCTGGAATCCCGCCTTATTTACGCGCGGTGACGCTGCTTGAGCCACGCGGCAGCATCCCGGCCGAGGTCGCTGCCGAGTCGGACCCGCTGCGAGGCACGAACTGGCGGCGTTCGTGGCCAGCGGTGGCCGGCATCGTCGCCCTGACGGCAGCGGCCGCGGCGTTCCTCCATTTCCGGCCGCAACTCGAGGTTTCCGCCGGCCCGCCTCGACTGGCCGTCGTCACGCTGCTGCAGCGGCCGGACGCGTACAGAATTCCGTTCGCGATCAGGAACCTGAGTCGCGCAGCAGCGGCGATCGACGACGCTCGCATCGAGGTGTCCCCGCCCATTGCCATCGCGCAACAGGCGGAGGGCGTGGCGGGGCCGCTGAATGCGGCTCAGGAGCAGGCCGGAACCATCGACGTCTTTGCGACCGAGCGCCTCGACGAACGGACCAGCTGGCGGGTCTGAGTGATCGCCGCCGGCACGCAGACCTGCTCGAGCTGGCAGCCATGGCAGCCAGCTCGAGCCGATCCGCTCGTCGCCATGTCGCCTGTGCTCACCGACGACGCCAAGTCGGTGGTCCAGGTCGTCGCTTACGAAAACGGCTGTGCGGCCATTCGCAATCAACCGTCGGAGCTGATTTGGCTCGATCGGCAGGGCCAAGCGATTGCGCGCATCCCTTTGGAGGGCGAGCCCACCGTTGCAGCTGTGGCACCCGGGAGGGTCGTCGTCGGCACGCGCGGCCCGGCAACCATGGCCGAATTTTCGAGCGAGGATCGCAGCTTGCTGCGGTCGGTGTCGATTGCGATCGGGCAGAGCGATCCCAATGCGGCGCCGATCTCGACGGATCCCGATTCCATGGTCGTCCAACAGAACCGAATCTGGATCTTGACTCGTGGCACGGCCGGGCGACCCGGGCTGGCCTACCTCGACAGCCATGGCTGGACCTTGCCGCCCTACTACGAATCGATCGAGTTCGACCTGCGGGATTTGGCGCTTCGACTGGTGGGTGGCGAGGTCTGGGGTGCGGAGGACGCTACGACACCCGCGAGCCTGTTACGCCTGGACGACAAGGAGATGGTCGAGTTCAGTGGCCACGACAATGACGCCGTGAGTTGCACGAGGGATGTGGCGGGTTGGCGCGGCTCGGTCCTGGTTTGGACATGCGACCAGGCGCTGACGGCGCTTCGGGTAACTGGCTCGACCCTGGCCTTTGCCTCGAGCCTTGGCCAAGGGCCGTCGCTTGCGGATGGGTCAGGGGACTGGCTCACTCAGAAACTCGCCCCATTCGCCGACGGTGTGCTGGTCGGTGTTAATCGAGCGCGCCCGATGGCAGATGATCGTTTCACGGAGACGGTGGTGGCGGTGGTCAGGCCCGGCCGGCCGACGGAGGTGCTGGCGCGCCTGACCGACGCGCGCGTGGCATCGCTGGCGGTTGCCGGCGTGGACGCCATGCTGCTGTTCGAGGACCGCAATGGAAAGCGCGACCTGCGCCATGTCAGGCTGGCGCCGACAGATGCCGCGAGCGGCAACTGAGCGGCCCTAGTCTGCGGTGGCTAACGAGGGCCCTGGCGGCATGGCGCTGTTGCTCGGGCGTACGCGATGGCGGCGTCGGAACTTGACCAGGGTGCGACGGGTTCTCGGATTTTGGTTGCGGTATAGGCCGACACCGCTAGAAGGATCGGCCGGCCGAAGATAACGGGACTACAAACGAGATGAGCGAGGCTGGCGGGATCATCGAGCGGATCGGTGCGGAAGGCATCAAGGTGGTGGACTTCCGGTTCACCGACTTGGCCGGACGCTGGCGCCATCTCGGGCGTGAGGCCGGCGGGGTCACCGAGCAACTCCTGACGCAGGGTGTGTTCATCGACGGCTCGGCCATCCCCGGCTGGCGCGACGTCACCGAATCGGACCTCCTGCTGAAGCCGGACCTCGCTTCGGCCTTCGCCGATCCGTTCAGCGCCCAGCCGACCCTGGTCCTGCTCTGCGACGGCACCGAGCCGGGCACCGGCCTGGGTTACGAGCGCGACCCGCGCTCGACCGCCCTGCGCGCGGAGGCCTTCCTGCGCGGCTGCCGCTACGCCAACGAGGTCCGGGTCGCGACCGAGCTCGCCTTCTTCCTGTTCGACGATATCAAGATCGAGCTCGGCCCGATGCGGGGCAGCTACCAGCTCACCGGCAGCGAGCACCGGACCAGTGCCGTCTCCGCGCGCGACGGCCACCGCCCGAACCCGGACGCCGCCTATCTGGCGCTGTCGCCGATGGACCATATGTCGGACATCCGCGCCGAGATCACCTCGGTGCTGGCGACGCTCGGGGTCGGCGGGCTGAAGCAGGCGCACGGCCGGGCCAGCGGCCAGAGTGAGATCTGCGGTGCGGCCGGCGGCCTGGTGCAGACGGCCGACCAGATCCAGCTGATGAAATACGTGATCCACCAGGTGGCCGCGTCCTATGGGAAGGTGGCCACCTTCATGCCCAAGCCGGTGGCCGACGAGCCGGGCGCAGGCCTCAACGTGCATCAGGCCTTGTGGCGTGACGGCAAGCCCACCTTCGCCGGCCAGGGTTACGCCGACCTGAGCACGTTGTGCCTGCAGTTCGTGGCCGGCATCATGCTGCACGCGCGCGCCGTCAACGCGTTCACCAACCCCACCACCAACAGTTACAAGCGTCTGCGCGCCGGCCAGGACGAGCCCACGCTGCTGGCCTATGCCGCCCACAACCGGTCGGCCGCGGTCCGCATCCCCTACGCCGCCCGGCCGGACGAGAAGCGGATCGAGGTTCGCTTCCCCGACCCCAGCGCCAATCCCTATCTTGCCTTCACGGCCATCTTGATGGCCGGGCTCGACGGCATCGAGAAGAAGCTCGAGCCCGGCGATGCCATGGACCGCAACCTCTACGATCTGCGCCCGGAGGAAGCCGAGGATCTGGCCTCGGTCAGCCGCTCGCTGGGCGAGGCGCTGGATGCCCTGGCTGTGGACCACGAGTTTCTGGCCCGCGGCGACGTCATGCCGCTCGACCTGATCCAGGCCTATATCGAGGTCAAGCGCCGGGAGTGCGACCTCGTCGATCGGACCCCGCATCCGGTCGAATTCCAGCTCTATCTGGGTCTCTAGTCACGCCAACCGTGTCGGCCTGATAGAGCCTGCGTCGCCGCAGTGACGTGGGCTCGATCTGCGTTCGCCTAGTATTGACGGTTTGTGCCGTTTCGTGCAGATGCAGGCAAGACAATGCAAGATCCGGCTGATGTCCATTTCCGAGCAGTCCACAAGCGTTCCTGATGTCCCGGTTTCGCCGGAGGAACGGCGGCGCTGGCTGCTGGACAGGCTGCGCCAGGACGGCCGGCTGGTGGCCGCCACGCTGGCGCGGGAGCTTGCCACCTCCGAAGATACGATCCGTCGTGATCTGCGTGAGCTGGCTGCCGCGGGCTTGGCGCAACGCGTGCACGGAGGTGCCCTGCCGGCGTCGCCGGCGCTGGCCCCCTTTGCCGCCCGTCGCCATCGGGATGCCGATGCCAAGGAGACCCTGGCAGCCGCCGCGATTCAGCTGCTGCATGACGGGCAGCTGGTGCTGATCGACGGTGGGACGACCAATCTGGCCGTGGCGCGGCTGCTGCCGTCGAGAATGCGCCTGACGGTGGTGACGCCGAGCCCGCTCGTCGCCATCGCCGCCGGCGAGCATCCGGGTGTAGAGGTCGTTCTGCTGGGTGGCCGTTTCGACCCTGCCTGCCAGGCCGTGGTCGGCGCCGGTGCCGTGGATGCGGTGCGCGCCCTGCACGCCCAGATCTGCTTTCTCGGCGTATGCAGCATCGATGCCGAGGCTGGCATCAGCGTCGCCGGCTACGAGGAGGCCGAGCTCAAGCGCGCCATGCTCGCCAGTGCTGCGGAGGTGATTGCGGTCGTCACCGCCGACAAGCTTGGTACCGCGGCCCCATTCGTTCTGGGGCCGAGTGAAATGCTGACCCGCATCGTTACCGAGCGCACGGCGCCTCCATCCGCGATCGCGGCGCTTGTTGCGCGCGGCATCGCCGTGGTCCGCGCATGAGCGGCTTTTTGGCCCACAGCCTGTTGGACACGCGGCGTATGATCCTACCCTCCGACCCCCTCCGCCGGGCCCGCCTCGCCATCGGCATGGTCTTTCTCGTCAATGGGGCGGTGTTCGGCAGCTGGGCGCCGCATATCCCGCTGGTCCAGGAGCGGCTGGGCCTAGGCCCGGCCCTGCTGGGTGCCGCCCTCCTGGCAGCGGCGGTCGGGGCGCTGTTCGCGATGATGGGGGCCGGCGCCTTGATTGCCCGCTTCGGCAGCGCCCCGGTCACGCGCGTCAGTGGTCTGATGCTGTGCCTGTCCCTGCCGGTCGTGGCGCTGGCGCCGAACCTCGCCTTCCTGGTGGCCGCCCTGGCCATGTTCGGGGCGTCCAATGGGATCATGGATGTGGCCATGAACGCCCATGGTGTGGCCGTGGAAACCAGACTGCAGCAACCGATCATGTCCTCGCTGCACGGCATGTTCAGCCTCGGCGGCCTGCTCGGCGCCGGTGCCGGGGCGGTCCTGCTGGGCTGGCTGCCGCCGGCGGCGCATGTCCTGATCGCCGCAGTGGCGCTTATTGCCATCGCGTTGCTGGTCATGCGCTACCTTCTGCCGGGCCGCGTCGACGTGGGCGACGCCGGGCCGCATTTCGTGTTGCCGACCCGCGCGGCGCTGGGCTTTGGCGCCCTCGCGTTTCTGGTCCTGATGACCGAGGGGGCCGTCCTGGACTGGAGCGCCGCATGGCTGCGCGGCGATCTCGGCGCC
>JBATRI010000757.1:0-18879 GCA_049292515.1 Geminicoccaceae bacterium | reverse complement strand
GCGCTGACGTGCAGGGTCGGCCGCCAGCCAGGGCTGTGCCGACTCGCACCAGATCTCCATGGACGGCTGTAGCCAGGAGGTGTCGTCGAGCGTGCCGGCCTTGATGAACTCGAGCGTCGGCATCGAGGCACAGTAGGACCTGATCGGCGAGCCGCAGCGCTGGCAGAAGCTGCGCTCGACCGGCTGGCCACTGTCGCCCTGGTCCATGAAGGTGCCGAGCGTGCCGCGCTCGATGCGCAGGCTGCCTTGCGGCACGCCGACCACGATCGAGAACGGCGCGCCCGTCTGCTTCTGGCAGTGCCGGCAGTGGCAGAGCCCCGTCAGTATCGGCTCCGCATCACAGTCGTAACGCACGGCGCCGCACAGGCATCCGCCGCGGAGTTTGTCGGACATGGATCACCCCTTCCCCATTGACAGGATGATCCGTGTAGTTTGCCCGATGACGCGCGGCGGCGAAACTGCCTCTTCACGGTGCCGATCGAAGCCGCCAGCTCGGCGGCCTCGACCTGCCCGTCAGGGTGGCTGTCTGTCTACCTGTCCCCGGCCGCTCAGAATTCCTCCTCGAAGCCGCCCAGGTCGGCACCAGGATCCTCCTCCGGCGCCGGCTCGGGCTCGGCCGCCGCCGCCTCGTCGCCGCCGAACGCGCCCATCAGCATGCTGCCCAGCATCATGCCGCCGGCCACGCCCATCGCCGTCTGCATCGCCCCGGCGAGGAAGCCGCCGCCGCCCTGCTGCTGGTACTGGGCCAGCTGCTGCGTCCGCGGCGACGGAGCCTGCCGCGGGACCGAGGCGGCACCGCCACCGAACAGGCCGCCCAGGAAGCCGCCGCCGGCGGCCGGGCGCCGGCTCACCTCCTGCTCGAGCTGCTGGATGCGCTCCTGCGCCGACTGCAGCGCCTGCTCCTGCACCACGATGGCCTGGGCCATGTAGTAGGGGGCGGCCGGCTGACGGCGCACATGCTCGTCGATGCGCTGCTGGGCTGCGGCCTCGCGCGGCGCCGAGCCGCTCTCCGCCTGCCGCAGCCGGTCGAACAGGCCGTCGATGATCTGCTGCTCGTTACGGTCCATCAGGTGCTCTCCGGTTGGATGAAAGGGGTCGAGTGGGCTGCGGATGGGGCGGCACGGCCGTCAGGGTGGGTCAGACGCCGTCGTCGTCGCCACCTGGCCGCCAGAACACGCCGAGGCCGATATCGGGGTCGCCCAGGAGCGTCACCCCGGCCGCGGTCAGGGCGGCGACGATCAGCGTCTCGGTGCTGCGGTGCAGCCGATGCCGCCCGTTCTCGAAATCGCGGATCGTGGCCCGCGCCACCGAGGCGTGCTGGGCCAGCTGCTCCTGGCTCCAGCGCAGCATGGCTCTGGCGGCCCGGCACTGCAGAGGTAGAAGACCGCGGTCGCTTGCCTCCGTCATATCGCCCTCCTGCAATGATTTCGCCCACGGTGGGTGATATATGACTCTGGTGCCGGCCATGACAAGGGTGGAGCAGGTGGTATTTCCACCTTGACCGGTCGGCCGGGGCGAGGCTTGGAGTGGCGTCCGCCGGAGCCTGCCCATGCCTGCCCTCGCCGCCTTCGTCCGTGCCGCCGACTGGCTGATCCGTCTCATCGGCCGGAGCGCCGCGTGGCTGATCCTGGCCACCGTCCTGATCTGCGCCGGCGTCGCTCTCGGCCGCTATCTCCTGGGCTTCGGCCGCATCTGGCTGCAGGAGCTCTACGTCGTCTGCTTCGCCGTCTGCTTCATGCTGGTGGCCCCCTATGCCTATGCCACCGACAGCCATATCCGGATCGAGATCCTGCATCAGCGCTGGTCGGAGCGCACCAGAGCCTGGATCGAGATCCTGGGCTGCCTGGTCTTCCTGGTGCCCTGGCTGCTGCTGGTCTTCTGGACCAGCCTGCCCTTCGTGCAGCTGTCCTGGCTGGTCCGCGAGCCGTCCGCGCAGCCGGGCGGCCTGCCGGCGCTCTATCTGGTCAAGACGGTCATCCCGGCATTCGCCGTGCTGATGCTGCTCCAGACCCTGGCCGTGATCGGGCGCAAGCTCCTGTTCCTCGCCGGCCGCGCCGACCTCCTGCCGCCTGCGGTCGGGCCGGCCGCATGATCGATGCCCCCGGCGAGCTGCTGGCGCTGGGCCTGTTCGTCGCCATCTGCGTGGCGCTGATGCTGGGCTTCCCGGTGGCGTTCACCCTGGCCGGCCTGTCCCTCCTGGTGGCGGGCCTCGGCCACCTGCTCGGCCATTTCGATCTCGTCTTCTTCCTGAGCCTGGCGCCCCGCTATTTCGGGGTCATGCTCAACGAGACGCTGGTGGCGGTGCCCCTGTTCATCTTCATGGGCTTCGTGCTCGAGCGCTCGAGGATCGCCGAGGACCTGCTGCGCACGCTGGGCGTGCTGTTCGGCGGCCGGCCCGGTGGGCTCGGCTATGCCGTGGTCGTCGTCGGTGCCATCCTCGCCGCCTCGACCGGGGTCGTCGGCGCCGTCGTCATCACCATGAGCCTGATCAGCCTGCCCACCATGCTGCGCGCCGGCTACGATCCCCGACTGGCCACCGGCGTCATCGGCGCCTCGGCGACGCTGGCCCAGATCATCCCGCCCTCGACCGTCCTGATCTTCGTGGCCGACCTGCTGCAGGGCGTGAACCAGACGGCCCAGCTCCGGCTCGGCAACCTCGCCCCCGAGCCGGTCTCGGTCGGCGACCTGTTCGCCGGCGCCTTCCTGCCGGGCCTGCTGCTGGTCGTCATGTTCCTGCTCTGGGTCGCCGTGCGCGCTTGGCGCGATCCGTCGAGCTGCCCGCCGCTGGTGGTGCCGGAGGCCGAGCGCCTGGCGCTGCGCCGCGGCGTCGTCGTGGCCCTGCTCGCCTCTGCGCTGCTGATCGTCAGCGTGCTGGGCTCGATCCTGACCGGCCTCGCCACCGCCACCGAATCGGCCTCGCTCGGCGCGCTCGGTGCCGTCCTGTTCACGGCGCTGCGCGGCCGGCTCAGCTTCGATCTCGTGCGCGAAGCCTGTCTGCGCACGGCGCTCACCTCGTCGATGATCTTCACCATCCTGCTCGGTGCGTCCCTATTCTCGCTCGTGTTCCGCGGCCTGGGCGGCGAGGCCCTGGTCGAGGAGGCGCTGCGCGCGATGCCTGGCGGCGCCGTCGGTGCCATGGCCGTGTTCATGGCGGTGATGTTCGTGCTGGGCTTCTTTCTCGATACCTTCGAGATCATCTTCATCATGGTGCCGATCTTCGGCCCGCCGCTGATCGTCCTGGGCTGCGACCCGCTGTGGCTCGGCGTGATGATCGGGCTGAACCTGCAGACCAGCTTCCTCACCCCGCCCTTCGGCGCCACCCTGTTCTACCTGCGCAGTGCCGCACCGCCGTCGATCACCACCGCCGACATCTGGTGGGGCTCGGTCACCCCGACCTGGCTGCAGCTGGCAGCGCTCCTGCTTGTCTGGGTCTTCCCGGCCTTGGCGACGTGGCTGCCGCGGCTCGTGTTCCAGTAGCTACGGGTCGTCCATGTGGCTATGCACGGCCGCGAGCGGCGCCGCTCGGGAGTAAACGCATCCATGTCAGCCACCGTCGACTTGAGCGGCGTTCCACCGAAGCACGGCGATGCGCCGGTCCGTCATGGCTTTTGGGCCATGGCGCTGGGATCCGTGGGCGTCGTCTATGGCGATATCGGCACCAGCCCGCTCTACGCCTTTCGGGAGGCGCTGCTGCACGCCCAGGAGGGTGGCATCAGCCGCGAGGAGGTTCTGGGCGTGACCTCGCTGCTGCTGTGGGCGCTCATCTTCATCGTCACGATCAAGTACGTGCTGTTCCTGCTGCGCGCCGACAATCGCGGCGAGGGCGGCACGCTCTCACTCATGGCGCTGGCCCAGGCAGCCCTGGGCCGAGCCACCACGCCGGTGTTCATGCTGGGCGTCACCGGTGCCGCGTTGTTCTACGGCGACGCCGTGATCACGCCCGCGATCTCCGTGCTGTCGGCGGTCGAGGGCCTGAAGCTGGTGACCCCGATCTTCGATCCCTACGTCATCCCGATCACGGTGGGAATCCTCCTCGGTCTTTTCGCGGTGCAGCGACACGGCACGGGCAAGGTTGCCGCCATCTTCGGCCCGCTCACTGCCGTCTGGTTCCTGGTCATGGCCGGGCTGGGCCTGCATCACGTGGGCGATGATCCCGGCGTGCTGGGCGCCTTCAACCCGCTGCATGCCGTCGGCTTCATGACCGAGCATGGCACGGTCGGCTTCGTGGTGCTCGGGAGCGTCTTTCTGGCGGTGACAGGAGCCGAGGCGCTCTATGCCGATATGGGCCATTTCGGCCGCGGCCCCATCCAGGTCGCCTGGATCCTGCTGGTGTTCCCTGCGCTGGCGCTCAACTATCTGGGCCAGGGTGCCCTGGTCCTGAAGGTGCCCGAGGCGCTGGCCAATCCCTTCTTCCTGCTGGCGCCGGACTGGGCGCTGCTGCCGCTGGTGCTGCTGGCCACCGCAGCCACGGTGATCGCCAGTCAGGCGGTGATCACCGGGGCGTTCTCGATCACCCAGCAGGCGGTCCAGCTCGGCCTGCTGCCACGCATGGAGATCCAGTACACCTCCGATCAGCATGCGGGGCAGTTCTTCATGCCCGACATCAATCGCCTGCTGCTGCTGGGCGTGCTGGCCATCGTCGTGATGTTCAAATCGTCCGGGGCGCTGGCCGCGGCGTATGGCATCTCGGTGACCGGCACCATGGTGGTGACGACCTGCCTCGCTTTCGTCGTCGTCTGGAAGGCCTGGCGGTGGCCGCTGCCCCTGGCAGCATTGTTCATCGCCCCGTTCCTGGTCGTCGACGCGACCTTCCTCGGCGCCAACCTGCTGAAGGTCCTGGAAGGCGGCTGGGTCCCCATCCTGATCGCCGCCTTTATCATCGTCGCCATGTGGACCTGGGTCCGCGGCCTAAGCGTGATCTTTCACAAGACCCACACCGGCATGCCGCTGCTCGAGCTGATCCGCCACCTGGAGAAGAAGCCGCCGACCCGCGTCCCCAACACGGCGATCTTCCTCACCAGCGATGCCGATGTCGTCCCGACCGCGCTGCTGCACAATCTCAAGCACAACATGGTGCTGCATGAGAAAAACGTGGTCATGAACGTCAAGACCGCACCCATCCCCCGAGTGGACGACGCGGACCGCGTGCGGATCGAGCGGCTCTCCGACGATTTCAGTCGTGTGCTGCTGACCTTCGGCTACATGGAGACGCCGAATATCCCCAAGGCGCTGCTGCTGGCCCGCCGGCAGGGGCTGAAGTTCGACATCATGAAGACTTCATTCTTCGTCGGTCGCCGGACGATCAAGCCTGCTGCAAAGTCGGCAATGCCTGGGTGGCAGGACGATCTCTTCCTGTCCCTGGCCCGCCATGCCACCAACGCCAGCGATTTCTTCCACATCCCCGCTGGACGGGTGGTGGAGCTGGGAACACAGGTGACGATCTGAGCCTCCAGACCGCCCACGTCAGCGCGTCCACGGATCGGAGGTGCGCAGCCGCTCGAGCAGCGACAGGATCGTCTGGCGCAGGTGTGTATCGTCGGTTCGGGTTTTAACCAAGTTCGCCGCCGCTCGAAACGGAAGAGTACGTGCGATATCCTGCGCCGAGAAAATGATGACCGGTGGCTGCGGTCGAACTTCGCTGATGGTCGCGAGCAGGTCCAGGCCGGAGCCATCCGGCAGGCCAATGTCCAGGATGACCAGATCAAATTCCTTCGTGGCGAGCATCGTGCGAGCCTCGGCCATCGTCCGGGCAGCCGTTACATCGACCCCGACAATGGCTTCGACGACGCTGATCAGGTCCCGATCGTCATCGATGTGCAGCACGCGGAGTCCGGGCAGCCCGTCCGACTGAATGGCGTGGCGCAGAGCGCGCAGCAGGCGCAGATGATCGATGGGCTTCTCGAGGCAGTCGATGACCGACAGGGCGTCGCCGAGCAATTCCGCATATCCCACCACTGCCCGTGCCGAGACGACGACGATGGGCAGGTGGGCCGTCGGCAGGCTGGTCCGCAGCCGTTGGATCAAGGCGATGCCGTCCATGCCCGGGAGCGTCAAATCGACGGTCATTGCCGCGTAGGCGAAATCCCTGACGCTCTCGATCGCCGATTCCGCATCGTGGACGATATCGACGTGCCATCCATCCTGCTCGATGATCGATGCCAGCAGCCTGGCGACCGCGGGATCGTCCTCGCACACCAGCACCCGACGTTGCCCTGTCGCTGGTTCAGGTGTCGCCCGCATCGACGTGTCATCAGCGAGAAGCGGCAGGTCGAACCAGAAACATGCTCCGCCGCCCTCGGGAGCGAGCAGGCTGATCTTGCCGCCGTGCCGCTCGACGATCGCCTTGGCGATCGAAAGCCCCAGGCCGGAGCCACCCCGGTTCCGTCGATCACTCGAGTCGGCTTGCGCGAAGCGTTGAAAGATATGGTTGCGAAACTCGGGCTGAATCCCTGGGCCGTAGTCTCGAACGCTGATCCGTGCGAACTCGCCCGCGAGCTCGATGCGGATATCGATCGTGCTTCCGCCCGGCGAGAACTTGGCTGCGTTGGACAGTAGATTGTTCAGCACCTGCATGAGCCGATCGACATCGCCGCGAATTGGCGGCAGCGCCGCCGACGGCGGCATGAGGTGGTAGCTCACTTGGTAGGAGGCAGCGTAGGCTTGATTGGCCTCCAGCGCCTGCTCGACCAGGGATACCAACTCCACGCGCTGGAAGTCGAAATCCAGGTGCCCCGATTCCATTTTCTCGATGTCGAGAATATCGTTGACCAGACCCACCAGACGCTCGCTGTTGCGGTGGGCGATCGTCGCGAGGTTCAGGGCCCGATTCGGGAGCACGCCGGCCGCCCCGCTGATCACCAGTCCCAAAGAGCCGCGGATCGACGTCAGCGGGGTGCGGAGCTCGTGGCTGACGGTCGAGACGAACTCGCTCTTCAGCTTGTCGAGCCGATTTCGCTCGGTGCCGTCGCGAATAGCGCTCAAGATGAGCGTCCCGCTTTCGGTCTCGAGCGGGCCGAGGCTGACCTCGACCGGAAACTCGCTGCCATCCTTCCGGCAACCATGGAGCTGGAGGCCGCTGCCCATCGGACGGATGGCCGCATCGGCCAGGAGGTTCGCTCGATGCGGGGCGTGACGCTCGCGGCAGTATGTGGGCAGCAAGATCTCCACGGCCTGCCCAAGAAGTTCCGTCCGATGGTAGCCGAACAGTGTCTCGGCCTGCGCGTTCACCAGCACGATGCGCCCGTGCTGGTCGGTGACGACTATCGCGTCTGGTGCAGCCTCGAGCAGCCTGCGAAAACTGCGTTCGGCCGCCTCCTGCTGGCCGATATCCTTTACAACCAGGGAAAGGAGCTGGTCGCCATCATCCTCGAACCAGCTCAACCTGACGTGCATCGGAAACTCCACGCCGTCCGCGCGTAGTCCGACCACTTCCTGCCCGTGCGGCGCATTATGGCTGGGCTGCTCGACTGCCCCGAGCCGGTAACAGATCGTGTGGTCGTCTCGCAGGCGGTGCGGCAGCAATCCAAGCGCCCGCGTGCCGATGATGCACCCCGCCGGATACCCGAACAGCTGCTCGGCCAGGCGGTTGGTCAGGACGATGTGCCCGCTCGTGTTCACGATCAAGATGGCATCGGGGATGGTCTCGAGCAGGCCATGATACCGCGCCTTCAGCCGTCGATGGTCGGCCAGTACCTTGAGCGGGGTCACATCCTTCATGACGTGTACAAACGTGTTGTGTGCGCCTTGGATCGTGGTGACGACGACTTGGAGCTGGGCGTCGTCCCTGCACCCGCGAACCGCCTCAGACGTGCCGCCAGCACGGCCAACAGCAAAGATTGCGGATCTATTAATCTATTGCCATTTTTTACTGTCATATATGACATCCGTGCTCTTTTAGAACTTGCGCTGTACCAGAATGAAACCTGTCAGCCATGCTCAGCTTGGGCGTGTGCGCACGGTGCCGTGCACGGACATCGGACCGGAACTGACTCAAGCGGCGCTCCGCGTCGGACTCGGCACGCCGCTTTGGCGCCGTTGCGCCAGGTGCATCGGGGACGCAACAGCGCCGAGCCATTTGACAGAACTCGATCATTCGCATTCCGACCAAGCCAATAACGCCCTGCCAAGCGCCGGCCGACGTACCCCGCAGCTTCATTCAGCTTGGTGGAGTAGAGCATGGCCATCAAAGGCGGAAGACCGCCCATGTTCGCGAGCGTCTTGGTCGCGGTTGGCCGCAATTTTCTGTGCCGCAGCGCAACGTGGCAGGGCGAGATTCTGGCCGAGCGCCCAGCGATTGGCGCAGCCGATTTTCACCTCTAGGCTGCGACCGCATGTCGACATCGCCGGCGCGCGGCAATGCGCCGCCGGGCCGTGGTTCGATGGCTGCGCTAGCTGGGCGGGCTGATGCATGGCTGCTATGCTTCGGCACCAATCCTGGAGCGGCCCCGTGCCAAGGGTCGCCGATGGCTTGCAGGGAGGACGTACGGGTGAATGCGGCATTGAAGCTGAGCGCGGCGATCGACCGGCTCAACGAGGCAATAGGCAAGAGTGCCTACTGGCTGATCCTGGTGGCGGTGCTGGTCTCGACTGCCAATGCCATCATCAGGAAGGCGTTCGACTCCAGCTCCAATGCGTGGCTCGAAGCGCAGTGGCAGCTGTTCGGGGCGGTCTTCATGCTGTGCGCCGCCTATACCCTGCTCAAGAACGAGCATATTCGGATCGACATCGTGAACAGCCGCCTGCCCAAGGCCGTGCGCGACTGGATCGACCTGCTCGGTCATTTACTGTTCTTGATGCCGTTCGTGCTCCTGATGCTGATCGACGGCATCCCGTTCGCGATCACCTCGTACCTGCAGAACGAGCAGTCGGGCAACGCTGGCGGCCTGCCGCAGTGGCCGGCCAAGATCTTGATCCCGCTGGGCTTCTTCCTGCTGTTCCTGCAGGGCATCTCCGAGATCATCAAGCGCGTCGCCGTGATGCGCGGCGACATCGAGGACCCGCACGGCGACGAGCCGGTCCATACCGAGGAAGTAATGGCGCGTGAGATGGGCGGCCTGCCGCTGGACCGGGGGGCCTGAGCGTGGAAGCATTCCTGATTCACAACATGGCGCCGATCATGTTCGGCTGCCTCGTGCTGCTCTTGCTGCTGGGCTACCCAGTGGCGTTCGCGCTGGCTGCCAACGGCCTCGCCTTCGCGTTCATCGGCATCGAGCTCGGCCTGTTCCCGCCCAACTTCCTGCAGGCCATGCCCGAGCGGGTCTATGGCGTGATGACCAACGACACGCTCCTGGCGATCCCGTTCTTCACCTTCATGGGGCTGGTGCTGGAACGATCGGGGATGGCCGAGGACCTGCTGGACACAATCGGCCAGCTGTTCGGCCCGATCCGCGGCGGCCTCGCCTATGCCGTGATCTTCGTCGGCGCGCTGCTGGCGGCGACCACCGGCGTCGTCGCGGCCTCGGTGATCTCGATGGGCCTGATCTCGCTGCCGATCATGCTGCGCTACGGCTACGACCGGTCGCTGGCCTCTGGCGTGATCGCCGCCTCGGGCACGTTGGCGCAGATCATCCCGCCGTCGTTGGTGCTGATCGTCATGGCCGACCAGCTCGGTCGCTCGGTCGGCGACATGTACGAGGGGGCGATCATCCCGGGCTTGGTTCTGACCGGGCTCTATGTCGGCTACGTCCTGCTGATGACGATCATCTTCCCGAAATCGGCGCCGGCGCTGCCGCTCGAGGCGCGCACGATCCGCGAGGTCGACGGCAGCTCGGGCGTGCTCTCCCTGCTGGTCGTCATCCTGGCCTCGGTCGTGGTGGGCTTCGCCTGCCATAGGTTTCTCGGCTACGACGCCGTCATTGATCTCTCGATCGCCGTGCTGTTCGCCTTCCTGTGCGCCGTCGCCAACCGCTTTCTCGGGCTGCGGCTGCTCTCCAACCTCGCCCAGCAGGTGATCTTCGTCCTGATCCCGCCCTTGGCGTTGATCTTCCTGGTGCTGGGCACGATCTTCCTGGGCATCGCGACACCGACTGAGGGTGGTGCGATGGGTGCCGCGGGCGCTCTGATCCTGGCGCTGATGAAGGGCCGGCTGTCGCTCGATCTGATGAAGCAGGCGATGGATTCGACGGCCAAGCTCTCGGCCTTCGTCATCTTTATCCTGATCGGTGCCCGGGTGTTCTCGCTCACCTTTTACGGTGTCGATGGCCACAAATGGGTCGAGGAGCTGTTGGTCGGCCTGCCGGGCGGCGAGGTCGGCTTCCTGATCGTGGTCAACCTGCTGGTGTTCGTGCTGGCCTTCTTCCTCGACTTCTTCGAGCTCGCCTTCATCATCGTGCCGCTGCTGGGGCCGGCGGCGGAGCGTCTAGGTATCGACCTGATCTGGTTCGGTGTCATCCTGGGCGTCAACATGCAGACCTCGTTCATGCATCCGCCGTTCGGCTTCGCCTTGTTCTACCTACGCTCGGTGGCGCCCAAGAACAGCTACATCGACAAGCTCACCGGCCGACGGACGGAGCCGGTGACCACCGGGCAGATCTATCGTGGCGCCATCCCGTTCGTGATCATCCAGCTGATCATGGTCGGTTTGGTGATCGCCTTCCCGGGCATGGTCATGCACTACAAGGGCGCCGGCACCGGGGTCGATCCCAACTCGATCCAGGATCTGGGCATCCCGCAGATGGAAGGCATGCCGCCGCTCGACTTCGGCCCACCCGGCGGCGGCCTCCCCGGTCTGGAGCCGCCGGGTGACGCCCCGCCGGCCCTACCCGGCCTGGAGCCACCGGCCGATGCGGCCCCGCCGGCCCTGCCCGGTCTGGAGTCCCCGGCGCAGCCGGCACCGCCGGCCAACTGAGCGGCTGCCCGTCACCCCGGCCCTCGTGGCCGGGGTGACGCGGTCTCTTCGGTTCATTCAGGCCTTTGCGCGGAACCGCATCGAGTAGCTGTCAAAAGTGTACTCGGCTACCTGCCACCACAGATACTGCTCGGCACGGAACGCCATGACGTGGTCGAGCACCTTCTTGAAGTCAGGGTTCGCGGCCGCGGTCTCGGCATAGACCTGCTGCGACGCGTTGAACGAGGCCTCCAGGATCTCGGGCGAGTAGGGCCGCAGCTGCGCGCCGTTGGCGACCAGCTTCTTCAGGGCGCCGGGGTTGGCAACGTCGTAACGCGCCTGCATGTAGGTGTTGCCGTGATGGGCGGCATTGATCGCGATCGCCTGGTAGACTTTCGGCAGCTCGTTCCACTTGGCGCTATTGAAGAACAGATTGAGCTCCGGCCCGCCTTCCCAGTAACCGGGATAGTAATAGTAGGGGGCAACCTTGTAGAAGCCCAGCTTCTCGTCGTCGTACGGGCCGATCCACTCGGCGGCGTCGATGGTACCCTTCTCAAGCGCCGGGTAGATGTCGCCGCCGGCGATCTGCTGCGGCACCACGCCCAGCTTCGACAGCACCTGGCCGGCAAAGCCGCCGATCCGCATTTTGAGACCGTTGAGGTCCTGGACCGTCTTGATCTCCTTTCTGAACCAGCCGCCCATCTGGCAGCCGGTGTTCCCGCAAGGCAGCATATGAACGTTGAACTTGGTGTAGAACTCGTTCAGCAGCTCGGTCCCGCCGGCCTCATACAGCCAAGCCTGCATCTGCCGGCTGTTCAGGCTCCAGGGCACCGCGGTGCCGAAGGCGAAGGTCGGGTCCTTGCCGACAAAATAGTAGGATGCGGTATGGCACATCTCGACCGTGCCGTTGCTCGCCGCGTCCAGCGCCTGCAGGCCGGGTACGAGCTCGCCGCTGGCGAAGACCTGGATCTGCCAGCGATTGTCGGTCATCTCGGCCACGGCCTTGGCGAACACCTCGGCCGCGCCGTAGATCGTGTCCAGCGACTTCGGGAAGCTCGAGGTCAGCCGCCACTTCAGCTCGGGCATGGACTGCGCGATCGCCGGCTTCGGGAAGCTCGCCGCCCCGGCAATCCCCGCCGTCGCCGCAGCCGCCGTCCCCGCCAGCATGTTCCGTCTGTTGGTCATCAGGTTTAGCCTCGCCTGTGGTGCCTCGTTCGCGCAATGCTTTCATGAGCGCTGCGCATGGCGCGGGAACCTAGCGGTCGAGGCGGCAGCAGGCAATCACGCGTCGACAGGAGGAGTGCCGAGGGCCGTGGCGATTCGCATGGTCATGCGCGAGTGCGGTCGGCAGCGTCACCGTGGCGCGATCCGGTCAGTCCGGCTCGCCTCGAAACCGGGCTGCCGCTTTCGGGATCGGCACACCCGGCAGCTTGCGCGCGGTCCAGAGGTGCACGGCCGGGCCCAGGTCGACCGGATCGTCCAGCGAGCCGCCCTTGATGCTGATGGTGGCGCTGGTGGCATCCGCCTGGTGCCACAGCCGGGTGCCGCAGTCCGGGCAGAAGGCGCATTCGAGCCGGCCGCCGCTGTCCGTGGCGCGCGCCCACCAGCGCGGCGTGCCGGCAATGAGGCGGAAGGCCGAGCGGGGCACGATCACCGAGATGCCAAACGCCGACGCCGATTGCTTGCGACACTCGCGGCAATGGCAGACATAGAGCTCGAGCGTGGCGCCGGTGACCTCATAGCGGAGCGCCCCGCATTGGCAGCCACCGGCCCGCATCGGTTGCTCAAGTGTCTCGTCCATGGCCGAATCTCCGCCGACTGGTGTGGAGGAGTGTATCGCCTTGCTGGATCTGGGGTGAATGCGTGCCGGCACGCCAATGAGGGTGCGGAAAATCTGCGCAGCGTCCGTGGGTAGTTGATGCCGATGCCAGTGGTGGCGAGGGCTGCTACCGCTGGCCCGGCCCTCCAGGCACCGGCGGTGCTGGAGGGCCCGGCTGCGCCGGCTCAGCCTTTGGCGCGGGCGCGGATCATGAAGCTGTCGTAGGTGAACTCGGCGACCTGCCACCAGAGATACTGGTCGCTGCGGAACGCCGCGTAGCTGTCATAGACTTTCTTGAAGTCGGGATTCTTGGCCGAGGTCTCGGCATAGACCTCGAGGGCGGCCTTGTAGCTGGCCTCGAGGATCTCCTGCGAGAACGGCCGCAGCTGTGCGCCCTGGGCCACCAGCTTCTTCAATGCCGGCGGGTTGAGCGCGTCATACTTGGCCTGGGTGACCACGGTCGAGACGTCGCCGGCCGACTTGAGGATCGACTTGTAGATCGGCGGCAGCTCGTCGAACTTGGCCTTGTTGACGAATGCGGTCAGGGCCGGGCCACCTTCCCAGAAGCCCGGATAGTAATAGTAGGGTGCGACCTTGTAGAAGCCGAGCTTCTCGTCGTCGTACGGGCCGACCCATTCCGCGGCATCGATGGTGCCCTTCTCCAGCGCCGGGTAGATGTCCCCGCCGGCGATCTGCTGCGGCACGACACCGAGCTTGGTCAGCACCTGGCCGGCAAAGCCGCCGATGCGGAACTTGAGCCCCTTCATGTCGGCGACGGTCTTTACTTCCTTCCGGAACCAGCCGCCCATCTGCGCGCCGGTATTGCCGGCCGTGATTCCATGGACACTGTACTTGGCGAAGAACTCGTTCATCAGGTCCATGCCGCCGCCGGCATTGAGCCAGCCGTTCTGGCCCCGGTAGTTCATGCCGAACGGGATCGCCGAGGCCAGGGCGAAGGTCGGATCCTTGCCGACGAAGTAATAGGACACGGTGTGGCACATCTCGACCGTGCCGTTGCTGACCGCGTCCAGCGCCTGCAGGCCGGGCACGATCTCGCCGGCGGCAAATACCTGGATCTGGAACTTGCCGCCGGTCATCTCGGAGACGGCCTTGGCCAGCTCCTCGCCGGCGCCATAGATGGTGTCCAGCGACTTCGGGAAGCTCGAGGTCAGGCGCCACTTGAGCTCGGGCATCTCCTGCGCAATGGCGGGCTTCGGGAAGCTCGAGGCGGCTACGGCGGCGGCACCCGCCGTCGCCGCCGCCGCCTTGCCGATGAATTTGCGCCGGTCCGTCATGAAGCTTGCCTCCTGGGTTCAGCCGAATTGGTGGTGACCGGTAGTTCGCCGGCACGTCAATCGGACCCGAACTTAGCCGCAGGGGTCGGGGAAGCAAACCGCGGATGCGGGCATTTCACGCCGATCGGGCGGAAAGATGGCGTGCCCCGCGCGTCAGACGAGCTCTTGTGCGATCCACTCGGTGATCGACTGGCGCCGGGGGACCCAACCGAGCTGCTCAGCCGCAGCCCTGCCCCGGACCCGGCTGTTGGAGCCCAGCGCGAACACCGCCATCTCCCGACCCCAGGCCGCGATCGCCGGCTCGGCGGCCCACGATTGCGCTTCGCCGAGCCCGAGGCGGGCGGCGATGGCCCGTGCCACCTCGCCCAGGGACTCCTCGCCGCTCTCGACATACATGAAGCTGCCGGCGGGCGCCTTGGCGAGTGCCAGCGCATACAGCGCCGCGACATCGGCGATGTGCACGTTGGACCAGCGGTTCAGGCCGCGGCCGATATAGCGCGCGATGCCGGACGTCCTGGCCTGACGCACCAGCCTGGGCACCTGCACGCTCTCGGCCGGCGCGCCCATCGCGTTGCCGTAGATCATCGTGTTGCAGAGCACCACCGAGCGGATGCCGGGGGCGCCCAGGACCCGTCGGTCGAGCGCCACCCGGGCGGCCTTGTCGGGCTCGGGCGTCAGCGGCGTGTCCTCGTGGAAGATCCGCTCGGACGGCTCGCCCATCGCCTCGTCGCCGACGATGCTGCTGCCGCTGGTATGCACGAACGGCTTGCCCGAGCCGGCGAGCCCGGTGATCAGTGCCTCGATGGCACCACGATGATCGCTGCTGGCGGCATTGACGACGCCTTCGGCCGCACGGGCTTCGGCCTGCAGCAACTCCGCGTCATTGAGCGAGCCGATGACCGGCGTGATGCCGTGGGCGGCGACCGCGTCGGCCTTGGCCTGGTCGCGGACCAGGCCGCGCACCTCGTGGCCGTCCTTGATCAGGGCCGAGGCGACCGCGCCGCCGATGAAGCCGTTGGCGCCCGTGATGAAGATCCGCATGTGCGTCGTCCTGTGATCGGTGGTGACGGGATAGGAGGTAGGCATCGGCGCGCGCGCAGACTATTTCCGGCACGGGATCAATACCTGTGAATGGCAGTCACCAATGCCGCGCATACCGATGGAGCGATCCGGCGAGATGGAGGTCTTCCTGCGGGTCGTGCGGGAGGGCGGTTTCTCGGCCGCGGCGCGCAGCCTCGATCTCACGCCGTCGGCGGTCAGCAAGCTGATCGCACGGCTCGAGGCCCGGCTCGGCGCCCGTCTGCTGGTGCGGACGACGCGGGCGCTGACCCTGACCGAGGAGGGCCTGGCCTACCAGCGGGCGGCGCTGCGCATCGTGCAGGAGCTGGACGAGGCCGATCAGGCAGCTTCCGCCGGAGCGGTCCGTGGCCGACTGCGGATCAACGCCTCGATCCCGTTCGGGACGATGTTCATTGCACCGACGCTCCCCGTCTTCATCGCCCGCCATCCCGACCTGATCGTCGACCTCAGCCTGACGGACGACGTCATCGACCTGCTGGCGGTGCGGGCCGATGTCGCGATCCGCATGGGCACCCTGCCGGACAGCGCGCTGATCGCGCGCAAGCTGGGCCAGAGCCGCCGCGTCGTCTGCGCCGCACCGGCCTATCTCGCGCGCGAGGGCGTGCCGCAGGTGCCCGAGGACCTTGGCCGGCACGACTGCCTCACCTTCAATTTCCGGCGCGGGCGCATCGGCTGGCCGTTCCGCCAGGAAGGTCGCGATCTGGAACAGCCCGTCTCGGGCAGCCTGCAGGTCAACAGTGGCGAGACGATGCGGCAGATGACGCTGGCCGGCGTCGGCATCGCACGGCTCGGCCGGTTCCATGTCGCTGCCGACATCGCGGCCGGTGCGTTGGTGCCCGTCCTGGAGGACCACAATCCCGGCGATCTCGAGCTGATCCATGCCGTCCATGTCGGCGGTGGCCAAGTGCCGGGCCGCGTGCGCGCCTTCATCGACCATATGGCCGAGGTGACCGCCGGATCGCCACTGTTCAGGTCGCGCTGACGGGCCCGATCAGGCCGGGAACCGCCGATCCGGCCCCGGAATCCGGCCGGCATTGCCGAGCTCGATCACGTAGCCGAAGTCCTGCTCGGTATCGAGATAGTAGTGCTCGTCCTGATCGAACCGCCCGCTCTGGGTGACGGCGTAGCCCTTGCGCGCATAGTCGGCCACGGCCTTGGCGCAGTCGGCATGGTAGAGCTTGATATGATGCAGCCCCTCGCCCTTGCGCTCCAGGTGCTCGTCGTAGATGCAGTAGCCGGACACGGGCTGCAGCAGCTCCAGCTGCATGCCGTCGCGCCATGCCAGCGCCAGCAGCGCCTTGTGGGTCGCGGGCCTGCCGCGATAGACGAAGTCGTCGACCTTCGTGGCATCGAACTCGTAGACGTCCCACGGCCCGATGCCGCAGACCTCCCAATGCCGTCGCATCGCGGTCTCGAGGTCGCGCACGATATACGCGATCTGGATGATGCTGCCTTCGTTCATGGCTGCCTCCCTGTTTGGCTTGCCGGCAGCCTACGCCAACCGCGACGGCGCCGCTATGCGCCGGAGCGTTTTGGCGGCTGCGGGTTGTTGGCGGGATTGGTGTCGAATTTGTGGAGCCGAGTGATCACCCCATTGCCGACCAGCGGCCGCAGCTCGGCCTCCATGGCGTCGGCAACGGCCCTGGGATAGATCTGCTCGCCGCCGACGTAGAGCGTGAACGACTTCAGGTACTTGGCCTTCTTCACCGGGTCGTCGATCGTGGCCTTGGTCCAGTGGTAGAGCGGGTACTCGGCGATCCCTTCTTGCTCGGCCTCGGCGCAATAGGCGGCGAAGGCGTCGTACTGGCAGATCGCCCGGGCGCGGTGGCGGTTCAGGATGGCCGCAAGTGGTCCGAGGGCTGGATCGTCGGGCTGGCTGCGCAGGGTTTCGGCATGACCTTCGTCGACATCGATCCGCAGCTGATATTGCCATTCTTCGCTCATACTCATCCTCCCGAGATACCGCGACACCGGCGAGATGGGTTCGGTGGCGGCTGCGGACCAGAGCATTCGGCATTTTGCAGGCGATGCATAGGATCGCGGCTTCTCACCTTAAAGAGAAGTCCTCGTATATCTCCTTTATAATATACGCTTCGACAACTCATATTCCTATACTGAACCGAATCATGACTAATGACCGGATCAGTAATGATAGCGGCACTGCACAATCTCGACCTGCTGGGTATCACCGCTGCCGGCTACCCGATAGACCAATCTGTGCTCCCCAGTGATGCGGCGTGACCACCAGCCGGTGAGGTGACCCTTGAGCGGTTCTGGCTTGCCCAGCCCCTTGAACGGCTGTCGTCGGATCTCTGCGAGCAGGAGATTGATCTTCGCGACTGCCGCAGGATCAGAGCGCTGCCACAGCAGATAGTCTTCCCAGGCGTCGGACGCCCAGAGCAGCTTCACACGCCTGGCTCGGCCTCGGTCAACTTGCCGGCATTGGCCTGGGCGATCGAGCGCATCAGGCGCTCGGCATTGCGTGGGCTACGCAGTAAGTGGAGGGTTTCCTGCATGCTTTCGTATTCTTCGAGCGACAGCATGACGACGGCCCGAGCATTCTGACGGGTCACAATCACTGGCGACGCACTGTCACAGACCTGATCCATCACAGCGGCAAGCCGCTGGCGCAACTGGGAATAAGTGACGACGGTCATGGTCAAGGCCTTTTGCAGATTGTACAAAAATACGTACGTTATCCGCCTAAGTCAAGGGCAGCCCGCCTACGCCGCCCTGCCCTCCTCGACCGCGTGGCAGGCCACCTGCCGCCCGTGCAGCAGCTGCAGTTGCGGCACCTCCTCGCGGCAGCGGGCGTTGGCGAGCGGGCAGCGGGGATGGAAGACGCAGCCGGGCGGCGGGTTCAGCGGCGACGGCAGCTCGCCGATCAGCTTGACCCGGAAGCCGCGGCGCGACGGGTCGGCCACCGGTGAGGCCGCCAGCAGCGCCTTGGTGTAGGGGTGCTGCGGGGCGTCGAAGATGGCATCCCGGCTGCCCTGCTCGACCGCGCGGCCGAGATACATGACCAGCACGTCGTCGGCGAAATGGCGGACGACCGACAGGTTGTGGGCGATGAACAGGTAAGCCAGATGGAACTCGTCCTGCAGCTCGACCAGCAGGTTGAGGACCTGGGCCTGGATCGACAGGTCCAGGGCCGAGACCGGCTCGTCCAGGACCACGATCTTGGGCCGCAGCATCAGGGCGCGGGCGATCGCGATCCGCTGCCGCTGGCCGCCGCTGAACATGTGCGGGTAGCGCTGCGCCTGCTCGGGCCGAAGGCCGACGCGGCGAATCATGTCGCTCACGGCCTCCACCCGCGCCGCGGCGGGCGTATCGGAGTTGATGATCACCGGTTCCTGCAGGATGTCCGTGATCTTCTGGCGGGGATTGAGGGAGCCGTACGGGTTCTGGAACACGATCTGCACCGTGCGGCGCAGCTTGCGGGCGGTGGCGGCGTCGGCATCGGCCGGATCGACGCCATCGATCTTCAGCCTGCCGGCGCTGGGTGGCTCGATCAGCGTCACGAGGCGGGCGAGCGTGCTCTTGCCGCAGCCGGATTCGCCTACCACCGCCAGCGTGTGGCCGCGGTCGAGCGTGAAGCTCACGCCACGCAGCGCCTGCACCTCGGCGGGCTTCTGGAACACGCCGCCACCGACCCGATAGCGACGCTCGAGCCCCTGCCCCTCCAGCACGCGCTCCGGCGTCATGCGGCTATCCCGGCGCTGCCGGGATGGTTCTTGGGCACCCCGCCGGTCAGCGGGTAGTGGCACCGGACGCGGCCACGCGGCCCGTCGACGAAGCCCGGCGGCACGCGCCGGCAATGGTCGGTGACGTTGCCGCAGCGCGGGTTGAACAGGCAGCCC
>JBATRI010000756.1:0-1798 GCA_049292515.1 Geminicoccaceae bacterium | reverse complement strand
CAACCACATGGACCTCGACGATCTCGAGGCCCGGGCGCGCTTCCCGCGGGTGCGCGCCCCGGCCGCCACGCCCCACCAGACCTGAGAGGGAGGCTCCGCCCATGCTCCGTACCACCGCAATCCTGTCGGCCATGCTCGCCGTGTCGGCGGCCTTGCCGGGCGCCGCACGGGCGGCCGATGCCGAAGCCTGCAAGACCATCCGCATGTCGGACCCGGGCTGGACCGACATCACCTCGACCAACGCCATCCTGGGCAACCTGCTGGAGCCGCTGGGCTACGAGCAGGACGTCGACAGCTTGGCGGTGCCGGTGACCTTCGAGGCCTTGAAGAACGCGCAGATCGACGCCTTCCTCGGCAACTGGATGCCGGCCCAGGCGGCGCGCGTCGACCCGATGGCGGCGGCGGGCGACGTCGTTGTCCTCAACGAGAACCTGACCGGCATCCGCTTCACCATGGCGGTGCCGAACTACGTCGCCGACGCCGGGGTGAAGAGCATGGCCGACGTCGCCGCCAACGCCGACAAGTTCGACCACGAGATCTACGGCATCGAATCCGGCTCGGCGGCCAACCAGAACATCCAGAAGATGATCGACGACCCGAAATACGGCCTCACCGAGTGGGATCTGGTCGAATCGAGCGAGCAGGCGATGCTGGCCCAGGTCGACCGCGCCGCCCGCAACGGCAAGTGGATCCTGTTCCTGGCTTGGGAGCCGCACCCGATGAACGTCAAGTTCCCGCTGACCTATCTCTCGGGTGCCGACGAGTTCTTCGGCAAGCTCGGCTCGACCACTGTGCGCACGGTGACCCGCAAGAACTTCGCCGAGGACTGCCCCAATCTCGGCCGCCTGCTGCGCCAGCTGACCTTCGACGTCGACACCGAGAACCGGATCATGGGTGCCATCCTGGACGAGGGTGCGGACGCGCTGCCGGCGGCCAAGGCCGACCTCAAGGCGCATCCCGACAAGCTCGACACGTGGCTGGCCGGGGTCACCACCTTCGACGGTGCGGACGCCGCGCCCGTGGTCAAGTCGGCCCTGGGTCTCTGACACCCGGCGCCGTGCCGCACCTTGCCAAGCGTGCTTGCGCGCTGTTTGGTGCGCGCCTGATGGGCTGACAGGGAGCGGCACGGCCATGGTGCTCGGGAAATGGTTCGGCCGGCTGCTGGGCGGGGGGGCCGAGGCCGGTGCCTCCGCCGCGGCGGACGCGGTGGAATATCGGGAGTTTCAGATCATCGCCCAGCCGATCCGGCAGGGCGGGCAGTTCCTGATCGCCGGCACCATCGCCAAGGATTTCCCCGACGGCCGTAAGGAGCATCGCTTCGTGCGCGCCGACACCTGCGCCAGCGAGGCCGACGCGCGCCAGCTGATGGTGCAGAAGGCCCAGCGCCTGATCGACGAGGTGGGGGATAAGATGTTCGGGTAGGGGCGGACGAATTCACATGCTGCAGTTTGCCCATCGCGGCAGCGGGTGGTCTATCGCCAACCGCTTGCCCCTGCTGCGGGGGCCGTCGGCTCGCCAGAGTGGGCGAAGCCGTCACCTAGATCGTCGACGTTGTGCTGTGGCACTGATTCGTCAAGCAGGCCGTATGCGAGAAGCTTGCGTGCCGCGGCTGTCTCGGCTGCGGCGCCTTGGAGACGAATCAAAAAATTGGCAATCTCAAGCAAGATATGAGCTCTTGGCCACTTTTGGTGATTCGAGAAGATAGATCCTATCTTTGCTATCATGAAACGGCTGTCTCATCTTCTGCCAGCTGCTACCGGCTTTTGTCTTGATTCCTGCCATCTCGATCAAGCGCAAG
>JBATRI010000755.1:0-10002 GCA_049292515.1 Geminicoccaceae bacterium | reverse complement strand
GTGGAAACGGAGCCATAAAGTCGGCCTCGGCCAACTACTTGGCGGCATCTTGAAGTGGGATTATCAGCGCTTGGCCGCGGAATGGCCGCCAAGCTCGCCCGACAGTTCTCGCGCCACCCGGGCGGTGAGCGCCCCCAGCGTCACCAGCCGGTCCTCGGTGACCCGCGCGCCCGGGCCCGACAGCGACAATGCCGCCACCGGCAGCCCATGCTCGTCGAACACCGGTGCCGCGACACAGCGCAGGCCCACCGCATGCTCCTCGTCATCCACGGCGTAGCCCAGCGCCCGCACCTGCTCCAGCGCCGCGCGCAGCTTGCGCGGCGTGTCCAGGGTCCGCTCGGTGACGCGCCGCAGCCCGTGCTGCTGGATGATCCGCGTCAGCTCCCCGTCCGCGACCCAGGCGAGCAGCGCCTTGCCGGCGCCGGAGCAGTGCATCTGCACCCGCCCACCCGGCCGGGCGATCGCCCGCATCATCTGGCGACATTCGATCTGCGCCATGCAGACCACCTCGCCCTCCTGCTCGAGATAGAGATTGGCGGTCTCCCCGCCCTCCTCCATCAGCCGGCGCAGGTAGGGCCGCGCCATGCCGACGACGTCGCGGGTGCGCACGAAGGCATTGCCGATGATGAAGGCCTCGACCCCCACCTGCCAGACATGCGCCGCACCATCGAAGCGCACGAACCGCTCCTGCTGCAGCGTTGTCAGCAGCCGGTGCGCCGTCGACGGCGGCAGCCCGACGATCTGCGCCACGTCCGACAGCGTCATCCCGTCCCCGCTCTCGGCCAAAGCCCGCAGCAGCGCCAGCGCGCGGGTCAGCGATTGAACCTGGCCGGTCGTGTCTTTACGCGCCTCTGCGCGAGGTAGCCTGCGGATCGCCGTCTTCATCCGCCCATGTCACCACCAACAAACGGCGGGTGCAATCCGATCATGCCCGAGATCGCAGGCTTACTTTTCGTAGGCCTGAGATCGAAAACTACTCGTTTGCGCAGGAGAGCCGGACGGTGCCTTTTTGATCCCCAGGTTCCACGGCTTCACACCCGACCGATTTCAGGAGACTTCCGATGACCGCTCTCGCGCATCGCGACTGGGTGCCAGCGCACTGCGAGCAGTTCGTGCAGCGACTCGCCCGCGAGACGAGCGCGCAGGACTCGAAAGGCGTCGCGGCCGCGATCGACCGCGGTATCGCCCTGAACAAGGCGATCCACGAGGCGGACTGCATCAACCTCAACCCGGCCACCAATGTCATGAACCCCAGGGCCGAGGCGGCCCTGGCCTCGGGCCTCGGCTCACGGCCGTCGCTCGGCTACCCGGGCGACAAATACGAGATGGGGCTGGAGGGGGTCGAGCAGGTCGAGGTGATCGCAGCTGAGGTCGCGGCCGAGGTCTTCGGCGCGCGATATGCCGAGATCCGCGTGGCGTCGGGGGCGATCGCGAACCTCTACGCCTTCATGCTGGCCGCCAAGGCCGGCGACCGCATCATCGTCCCGCCGCCCAGCATCGGTGGCCACGTCACGCACCACGTGGCCGGCTGTGCCGGCCGTTTCGGCCTGGAGATCCATTCTGCCCCGGTCGACGCCGACGGCTACACGGTCGACGTCGCGGCACTACGGAGGCAGGCGCGCTCGCTGCGGCCGAAGCTGATCACGATCGGCGGGAGCCTCAACCTCTTCCCCCATCCAGTGCGGGAGATCCGTGCCATCGCCGACGAGATCGGAGCGTTGGTGCTGTTCGACGCCGCGCATCTTTGCGGCATGGTCGCGGGCCACGCCTGGCCGCAGCCGCTCGATGAGGGTGCTCATCTCATGACGATGAGCACCTACAAGAGCCTCGGCGGCCCGGCATCGGGGCTCATCGTGACCAACGATCCCGTGATCGCCGAGAAGCTCGAGGCCATCGCCTTCCCCGGGCTGACGGCGAACTTCGACGCCGCCAAGTCGGCGGCGCTCGCGATCACGCTCCTCGATTGGAAGGACCACGGCAGGGCCTATGCGGCCGCCATGGTCGCCACGGCACGCGCGCTGGCGGAGCGGTTGGCCGAGCAGGGCATCCCGGTATTCGCCACCAGCAGGGGCCACACGACCTCGCACCAGTTCGCAGTTCGCGCCGCGGAGTTCGGCGGCGGCCAGGCTGCTGCCAAGAGGCTGCGGCAGGTGAACATTTTGTCCTGCGGCATCGGGCTGCCGATCGACGCTGTCGACGGCGACATGAACGGTCTTCGGCTCGGCACGCCCGAGATCGTCCGCTGGGGGATGACCGTGGCCGACATGCCTGAACTCGCCGCGCTGATCGCGCGGGGCCTGCGCGGCAACGAGCCTGCGGAGCTGGTCGCTGCCGACGCAACCGCCTTCCGGCGCCGCTTCGATAGGCTGCACTTCGTCAATTGACGCTCTGATCGACACGGGCACTCGCCCGAGAGAAGGAGAGGCTATGCGCACCCTTAACACCATCGCGGCAGGTGCAGCCGCGATCACGCTCCTCGCGCCGAATGCCGAGGCCGGCCAGACTTACGACGCCGTCAAGGAGAAGGGCTTTGTCCAGTGCGGCGTGGCCGACGCCGGCATACCGGGCTTCGCGACGGTCGACGCGCAGAACAACTGGTCCGGGCTCGATATCGACCTGTGCCGGGCAGTGGCGGCGGCCGTCTTTGGCGACTCCCAGAAGGTGAAGTTCACCCCGCTCAGCGCGAAGGAGCGGTTCACCGCTCTCCAGTCCGGCGAAATCGACGTGCTGTCGCGCAACACGACCGAGAGCTTGTTGCGCGATACGGCGCTCGGGCTCGACTTCCCGGCGGTCAATTATTACGACGGCCAGGGCTTCATGGTGAAGAAGTCCCTGGGGGTGAAGAGCGCCACCGAGCTCGGTGGCGCCACGATCTGCGTGCAAGCGGGCACGCTCACCGAGCTGACCCTCGCGGACTTCGCCCACAGCCACGGCATCAAGTACAACTTGGTGGTCTTCGAGAACAACGACGAGGTCAACAAGGCCTATGAGGCAGGCCGCTGCGACGTGCTCACAACCGACCAGTCCGCGCTCTACGCGGCCCGTGTCAAGCTCGACAGTCCCGATGACCACGTCGTGCTGCCGGAAGTCGTGACCAAGGAGCCCTTGGGCCCGGCCGTACGCCACGGCGACAACGAGTGGGGGGACGTGGTGCGCTGGTCCTACTACGCCATGGTGCAAGGCGAGGAGTTCGGGCTTACCAGCGCCAACATCGACGAGATGCGGGCGTCGACCCAGAACCCTGACGTCAAGCGGTTCCTCGGCGACACGGACGAGCTGGGCAAGGCGATAGGGCTCCCGAACGATTTCGCCTACCAGATCGTCAAGCAGGTCGGGAACTACGGCGATAGTTTCGAGCGCAATGTCGGGGATGGCTCGCCGCTGAAGATCGCCCGCGGCATCAATGCGTTGTGGGAGAACGGCGGGCTCCAGTACAGCCCACCCTTCCGGTAGGCCAGCCACCGCAATGGTATCGCCGCGGAGCTGGACGACCCTTCCCGAGGACGTCATCTCTGCTTCGCGGCCTCCCTTGTTTGTCCGGTGGGGGCCGAATGATGTCGGCCACCGCCAGCAATGAAGGGCTAGCTCGATCGCCGTCAAGCCACCACGCCCTCGCCTGCCGCCGCTGAACGCCCTGCGCGCATTCGAGGCGGCCGCCCGTCACGAGAGCTTCGCCAAGGCTGCGGAGGAGCTGGGGGTGACGCCTGCGGCCGTCTCGCACCAGGTCAAGTCGCTCGAGGCGTGGCATGGGCGACCCCTCTTCGTGCGGCACGCCCAAGGCCTCCATCTTACCGATTCGGCACGGATCGCGGTGCAGGGCCTTTCCGACGCCTTCGACGCCATGGGGCTGGCGGTCCAAGAGCTACGCATCGTAGCCCCGCGCACCCAGGTCAGTGTCGCGGCATTGCCCGCGGTGGCCCAACTGTGGCTCGCGCCGAAGCTGCCCAGTCTGCGGGCCGCGTTCTCCAATGTCCAGCCATCGGTGCATGCGCTCGAAACGCCGCCGAATTTCCGCCGGGAACCGTTCGACCTCGCCATTTTCTTTATTCGCGACGTGCCGCGCCTGGCGCGATCCTTCAAGATCTGTGACGACGTCATCTATCCGGTCTGCACGCCCGAGGTCGCGGCCTCGTTGCATGTGCCCGATGACCTCGCCTCCCAGCCCCTGCTTTGGGACACTGCCTGGGCGAACGACTGGGGATGCTGGCTGTCCGCCGCCGGTGTGACCAGCATCGCCGCCAACAATGGCCCGGCGTTCTCGCTCTACAGCCTTGCGGTGCAAGCCGCGCTGGAAGGCGCCGGGGTTCTCATGGCCCACGAGGCGTTGACCATCGCGCCGATGGCGTCAGGCGCCCTGGTTGCACCTTTCCCCATCCGCGTGGCGACCGGCTCGAGCCTGGCAATACTCGCTCCGGAGCGCCTGCCTGCCCAAACCTTCCAAATGGTCGACTGGCTGATTGCACGGGAACGGCATCCGGACAGCATGTAGCCGCGGACGGAGTACCGATGGAAGCACCGGTTGCGGACAGGTCGACTCAGTGTTGCGCCAGAAACGCCTCGAGCACGCTCACCACCAGCCGGTGATCCTCTTCCTGCGCCAGCCCCGAGACCGTCATCGTGCCGACCAGGCCAACGCCACGGACGCGGATCGGGAATGCGCCGCCGTGGGCCGCGAACTCGCTGGCGTCGACCAGATAGCGCTCGGCCAGGCTCAGCCCGCGCACCCGGCACGAGACGCCGAGATAGAACGAGCTGCGGCCGAAGCGGTAGACAGCCGCGTTCTTGCGCCGAATCCAGTGATCGTTGTCGACCGTCGTTCCAGGCAGCGCCACATGGAACAATTGCTGGTGCACCCGTGTCAGGTCGACGGTCAGGGCCATGCCGCCGGCGCGCGCCCGCTCCACCAGCACCATGCCCAGCGTGAACGCGGTGTCGTTGTCGAAGGCGGCGAGTTGGAGGCGCTCCTCCTGCTCGAGCAAAGCGGCGAGAAGGGCTTCGTCGGCGGTCATCGGCGTCTCCTCATGGGCGGCTAAGCGGTAGCATGACGGGCGCCGCCGGGTTACTCCTGCCACCACCGGGATCGACCCCGCAACCACACGCACGTTCAGCGATCAGGAGCCGCCCATGCTACCGAAGCGTTCTCTCCTCCGCATCGCCTTGCTTGGCTGCCTCGCCATGGCGGGCACCGCCGCGGCCCAGGAGAGCTTCCCCGCCCGCCCGGTAACCCTGGTCGTGCCCTTTCCTGCCGGGGGATCGACCGATCTGGTGGCGCGCGTGATCGCCGAGAGGATGACCCAGGAACTGGGTCAGCAGGTGGTCGTCGAGAACAAGGGCGGCGCCGGTGGCAATCTGGGCTCGGCCAGCGTCGCCAAGGCCGATCCCGACGGCTACACGATCCTGATGGGCACGGTCGCGACCCATGCGCTGAACCCCGCAATCTACAAGAAGATGCCCTACGACGCGGTCACCGACTTCGCCCCGATCTCGCTGCTGGTCACGGTGCCGAACGTGCTCGTGGTCAACAACGACCTGCCGGTGAAGAGCGTCGAGGAGCTGATTGCACTGCTCAAGGCGGACCCGGGCAAGTACAGTTACGCCTCGTCGGGCAATGGCACGCCGCTGCATCTGTCGGGCGAGCTGTTCAAGTCGATGGCCGGCGTCGACATGGTGCATATCCCCTACAAGGGTGCCGGCCCGGCCTTGACCGACCTGCTCGGCGGCCATGTCCAGATCATGTTCGACAATCTCCCGTCCTCGACCGGCTACATCAAGGAAGGCCGGCTCCGCGGCCTTGCGGTGACCACGGCTGAGCGCTCGCCCTCGATGCCGGACCTGCCCACGATCGCGGAGTCGGGCCTGCCCGGCTACGAGACCTACACGTGGAACGCGCTGTTCGCACCCGCCGGGACCCCGCCTGCGGTGATCGAGCGGCTCAACGCGGCAGCGGTCGCGGCCTTGGCCGATCCGGCCGTGACGACGAAGCTCCAGGGTTTCGGTGCCACCGTCGTGGCCTCGACGCCGGCGGCACTCGGCGAGCACGTCAAGGCCGAGCTCGCGAAATGGGAACCCGTGGTCAAGGCGTCCGGCGCCCAGATCGACTGAGCTTCGGCTGCATAGCCATTTCGGCGTCGGCTGGGGACGCCTCCGTCGCCAGCGCGGTGAACAGCACTGGAGCCTGCCGCGACCCGGCGGGCCGAGCCTCGAGGAGAAACCATGCCGCTCGCGCGAATCCGGCTGCTGCTGCTCACCGTTCTGGCCGGCTTCGCCGTCACCGGTCCCGCCGTGGCGCAGGAGATCGGCTTTCCGCTGCACGCCATCACGTTGATCGTGCCGTTCCCGGAGCTTAGCCCCGCCGATCGTGTGGCGCGCCTTCTGGCCGGCGGGATGAGCAAGTATTTCCGCATCGACGTGAAGGTCGAGAATCGGGATGGCGCCGACGGCACTCTGGCTGCCGGCTATGTGAGTCGTACCGATCCCGACGGCTACAAACTCCTGTTGGGCACCCAGGCGACCCATGGCATCGACCCGGCACTCTACAAGAGCCTGCCCTATGACCCGGTGGCGGGCTTCGCGCCGATCTCGCTGCTGGTCGAGATTCCGGACGTGCTCCTGGTCAGCCCGAACGTGCCGGCGGCAACGCTGACGGAACTCATCGACCTGCTGCGTGCCAACCCCGGCGTTTACAGCTACGCTACCGCCGGCCCCGGCACGCCGTCCGATCTCCTGGGCACGATGTTCAAGCAGCTGGCCGGCGTCGAGATGGAGTCGATCGCCTTCAAGGGCGTGGGTCCGGCCCTGAGCGATCTCATGAACAACCACGTCTCGATGATGTTCATGAGCCTGCCGCCGACCGCCGACTTCATCCGCAACGGCCGGCTGCGCGGCCTTGCCGTGACGGGCGACTTGCGGGCCGATCGGGTCCCGGATGTGCCCACCATGGCGGAGGCGGGCCTGCCCGCCTTCCGGACATCGAGCTGGGACGGGCTGTTCGCGCCGGCTGCCACCCCTCCGGCGCGGATCGACATGCTGCACGCGGCCGTGGTCGACGCACTGGCCGACCAGGCGGTGCAGGACAAGCTGCACGAGCTGGGGGCCACGGTCCTTGCCTCCTCGCCCGAACAGCTCGCCGCCCACGTGACCGCCGAGCTCGCCAGGTGGGCACCCGTGGTGAGGGCTTCTGGCGCCAGCATCGACTGATTCCACGTTCATCGTGACCGATTGGCGGAGACTCAACGTCAACGACTAACGCACTGCGTTGGCCTTCCAAGAAAGAAAACGCTTAAAGCGAACTTTTTTATCTTCTGACTAGCATTGAGTTTGACGTCGGGATTTTCGCCGATTACGAGCTTCTAGGGCGAGCGTCGCCCGCGCTCGAGTATCGGCCGGCGAAACCAGCACTCGCGGGTAATATAATCCTACGCCCTTGCGGCACCCCGCCGCGCGCGGCGCCAAACAATGGAGCCCGCAATGAACCGCAGGTTGAGCCCGGTCGGCAGCCCATTACTAATCCTGCCGACCATCTGGTTGCGGCTGGTCGGCGTCCTCGCCCTGCTGGTCTTCCTGCCCGGTGGTCCCGTCTTGTCGGCCCATGCGCAGGCGCAGACGGCGACATGGTCGGTCGCTCCTGGCTTTCATACGCTCAGTCTGTACTACGGCTACTTCCCCACCGGTACCGACACCGTCGCCGTGCAGTATCGTCAGGCCGGCAGCCCAATCTGGAAGAATGCCCAGAACCTGTCCCTGGATCGCACCGCACCCAGTGCCTTGGTGAGGTTCCGCAACCAGTATCGCGGTAGCATCGTCAATCTTTCGCCCGCCACGGTCTACGAGCTGCAGTTCCGCAAAGGTGCTGGCGCCTGGACAGCCATGCCGCCGGTGCGGACCCGCTCCGAGATCTTTGCCGGCACGACGATCGTGTTCAGCGGCGTCAGAACTAGCAAGCTGGTCATCTCGGCAGGTGGCACGGCCGACAACTGGCGGATCTACGATGGCCAGTACAGCACCATCGACCCCAACCACCGCGACAACTGCGTCGAGATCAACGCCTCCTATGTGGTCTTGAAGAATTTCATCATCACCGACTGCAAATTCCAGGCGATCGTCACCACGCGCCCGCACATCGTCATCACCAACAACGATATCTACGACTGGGGTGAACGCGAGTTCTACTACCCGTCCAAGGGCAAGGCCTTCACTGGCAGCAAGAGCTTGAGCGCCTCGTCCAACCGCTGCATCGCCGGCACCGACAAGACCAGCCTGTCGCGGGCCGACGATGCCGCCATCCTGGTCAGCGGCGATCGGCAGGACATCGTCATTCAGCACAACCGGATCCACGACCCGCGCTACCGCTCGACCCGATGGAGCGAGTGCAGCTCCAACCCCCATCCCTGGGGCAGCCGCGCCATCTCTGCCATCGCTTCGAAGCAGCTGACGATCCGCTACAACGCCATCTACGCCAGGAACGACCGCGTGAACGGTGCCTCCGGCCTGGATCGTGGCACCAACCGCTATTACGACGCCATTTATGCGTCCTCGTCGCAGGATGTCGACATCTACGGCAACATCATCAGGAATGCCACCGACGACCTCATCGAGGCCGACAATTATGCGGTCAACGTCCGCATCTTCGGCAATTACTTCGACAGCGGCCTGTCCGCGATCAGCCATCAGTCCATGCAGGCCGGGCCGGCCTATGTGTTCCGCAACGTGTTCGATCGAGGTGCCGGCGCCGACGGCGCCGATTATGTCGGGATCTCGCCCAAATTCTGGGCGGCCAGCAGCGATCGGGCGCTGAAGATGGCGCTGGACAACGGCAACGCCGCGGTGGCGATGTTCAGCGGGCCGCTCTACCTCTACCATAACACGATGCTGCGCACCGACCCGTCGGGCTTCAAGGTGGCGTGGGGCATCGCCAGCGGCAATGCGAACAAATGGACCTCTCCACTGTATAATATAACTTCGGTCAACAATATCTTCATGTCATATGGATATTACCTGAGAGACGAACAGGCCAAATCTGATTTTCAAAATTATTACTTCGCCGACATGCACAATAAGGAGAACGATTCGAAGCCGCTGGTCAATTATGCGCTGTCCGGCACCTGCGCCACCGGAGGCAACTGCGTCACCACGGCCGCCTGGCAGCCCGGTCACGGCCCCGGCGCCGGCAGCTCGGCCGCCTGGCCGCCGACGGGCCTCTACCAGATGGCCAACCCCGACCGTGTGGGCATGCCACTCGCCAATTTCAACGGCACCGACAACCGTGATCGCGGCGCCCACGGCAACATCGCCCGCATGGCGTTCGGCCCGGGCGCCAGCTGGACCTCCGGCACGATCGACTGAGCCGGCCGCGACCGCCGCCCCAGCCGGCACCGCAACGACCCACCTTGTCGCAATTGAGGAAAGATGTTACCCCGGCGTCGCCCATGGGTTGTGGTCGCGAGAGCGGCCCAACCGCGGCGGGGGGTCGAATGGTGGACACTCTCGGCTATCTCTACGGGGCTGCAGCCTTCCTGCCGCAGGGCGTCTGCCTCCTCTGGCGCACGGACCTGCTGGCCCTCCAGGCCGTCGCCGACGGTCTGAGTGCTGCCGCCTACCTGGCGATCCCGTGCGCTATCCTGCTGTTCTGGCGCCGTCGGCCCGATCTCGCCTTTACATGGCTGACCGGCCTTCTCGCCCTGTTCATGCTCGGCAGCGGCATGGCTCACCTTGCCGACCTCGCCACGCTGTGGTGGCCGGTCTACCGGGCCGAGGGCATGATCAAGGCCACGTCCGCCACGCTGGCCATCGCCACCGCCATATCCGTGTGGTTGATGCTGCCGAAGGCGCTGGCACTGCCGAGCCCGGCCCTGCTGCAGCGTCGCAATGCCGATCTGGCCGCCGAGGTGGATCACCGCGTCCTTGCCCAGTCCCAGCTGGCGCTGGCGCGCGACGGGCTGGAGCGGCGGGTCGAGGAGCGCACGGCGGAACTGGCGCGGGCCAACGCCCGCCTCGAGGCCGAGG
>JBATRI010000754.1:0-1824 GCA_049292515.1 Geminicoccaceae bacterium | reverse complement strand
CCATGCTAGCCGTGCCGATCTTGATTCAAGTGTTCTTCAATTCCGGGTTAGCCTACTGGCTGAACAAGCGGGCGGGGGAAAAGCACTCTGTCGCCTGTCCTTCGGCCCTGATCGGTGCCAGCAACTTCTTCGAGCTGGCCGTGGCGGCCGCCGTCACGCTCTTCGGGCTGGACTCGGGCGCGGCGCTCGCCACCGTGGTGGGCGTGCTGGTCGAGGTGCCGGCGATGCTCGCGGTGGTGCGGGTGGTCAACGCGAGCAAGGGGTGGTACGAGGCGAGGGGCGCCTAGCCGAAGCGGCCGGTGATGTAGTCCTCGGTTTCCTTCTTCTGCGGCTTGATGAAGATCTGGTTCGTCTCGCCGAACTCGACGATCTCGCCCAGGTACATGTAGGCCGTGTAGTCCGAGACCCGCGCCGCCTGCTGCATGTTGTGGGTGACGATGAGGATGGTCACCCGCTCCTTCAGCTCCGCCACCAGCTCCTCGATGCTCGCCGTGGCGATCGGGTCCAGGGCCGAGGTCGGCTCGTCGAAGAGCATGATCTCCGGGTCCGTGGCCAGGGCCCGCGCGATGCACAGGCGCTGCTGCTGGCCGCCGGAGAGGTTGTAGGCCGGCTCGTGCAGGCGGCCGCTCACCTCCTCCCACAGGGCCGCGCCGCGCAGGGCCTCCTCGACCTTGTCGTCGATCGCCGTGCGCTTGCGCAGGCCCCGAACGCGCATCCCGTAGGCCACGTTCTCGTAGATCGACTTCGGGAACGGGTTGGGCTTCTGGAACACCATGCTGATGCGCATCCGGACCTCGATCGGGTCCACCTGGGCGGCCAGGATGTCCACGTCGTCGGGAAACATCCGGATCTGGCCCTCGTAGCGGTTGCCCGGGTAGAGGTCGTGCATGCGGTTGAAGCAGCGAAGGAAGGTCGACTTGCCGCAGCCCGAGGGGCCGATGAGCGCCGTCACCTTCTTCTCGTGGACCGACATGCTGAGCTTCTTGAGCGCGTGGAAGTTGCCGTAGTAGAAGCTCAGGTCGCGGGCCTGGGCCTTCAGGGCGAGCGGCGCGGACGCCTCGCCGGCGCGGCGGTCGTCGGGAACGGGGCGGGGCAAGGCGGACATGGTCGGTTCCTGTGTCACCACTTGATGTTCCTGCGCAGGCGGTAGCGCAGCCAGATGGCCAGGCCGTTCATGGCCAGGGTCATCACCACGAGCACCAGGCCCGCCGCCGCCGCGTTCACCTGGAAGGCCTCCTCGGGCCGCGAAGTCCAGTTGAACATCTGGATCGGCATCACGGTGAAAGGCGAGGTGAGCCACTCGAAATTGACGAAGGGAAACTGCGGCCCGACGGGCGAAGGCGGCAGGAAGGCGATGAAGGTGAGCGCCCCGATCGTGATGATGGGCGCGGTCTCGCCGATGGCGCGGGCCAGCCCGATGATGACGCCCGTGAGGATGCCCGCCATCGAGTACGGGACGATGTGGTCCGAGGTCGTCTGCCACTTGGTGGCGCCGAGCGCGTACGCGCCCTCGCGGATGGCCACGGGAATCGCGCGGATCGACTCGCGCGTGGCGACGATCACCACCGGCAGGATGAGCAGCGCGAGCGTGAGGCCCGCCGTGAGGATGCTCTGGCCGAAGCCGAACTGGTAGACGAAGAGGCCGAGCGCGAGCAGGCCGTAGACGATCGAGGGCACGCCCGCGAGGTTGGTCACGTTGATCTCGATGATGTCCGTCATCCAGTTGCGCGGGGCGTACTCCTCGAGATACACGCCGGCGCCCACGCCCAGGGGAACGGCCGCGATCGCCGTCACCACCATCACGAGGGTGGAGCCGATCCAGGC
>JBATRI010000753.1:0-1515 GCA_049292515.1 Geminicoccaceae bacterium | reverse complement strand
ATGTATAAAAGCGGGAAAAGATATAGAAAAGGGGGGTTTGTATGTGTCGTTTTCCGATACAGTTTGCAATAAACTAAAAAATAATGCTACGCTGGCGCAAACTCAAGGAGCAACACAACAAAATCGTATTGGCACAGTAGGGAGTGATTCTGTTATTTATGTGTTTAACGCCACGATGCGGTTTCGCAAGCAACCTCTTGGCGGCAAGTCGTGGTATTATGGCTCGCCCGATACCTTAAAACTTAACCAGTTTAATTTCGAGAGCGTAGCCTTGCACGAATTGGGGCATTTTTTTCGATTAAAACATGTAAACGAACCCACCCTTATGTACTATGGTAGTGCTGCCGATACTGCTGCAAAGTATAATATTGTAGATATTACCAACGACCCAGCCAATACCGGAGTTGATACCGTAGTGGCGTTTTCTAAAAAACCAATTCCATTATGCGCCTACAAACCCTTGGTACCTGTAAGTTTTGTTAATTGCCCCTTAGTGCCGTGTAGCGTGGCTACTTGTTATAACCCAACCCCAATAGGCGACATAGATGTAAACATTACCTGCAACTTAGATAGCGGCACCATTGCTGAAGATGATTTTGGCGTACTATTGATGGTACCAGTTATTGTTTCTATTGAAGATACCACAGACCAACCCAATTTTAACTATTTATGGAACTTCGATGGCGGCATTATAACATCCGGAACCAATACTACGCAATTTGGCCCTCACGAAGTTCATTGGGAAACTGCGGGGTTAAAAACAATTACCTTAACCATTAATGACGGTACTAACTGTTATGAACTTAGTCGTACCTTGTTTGTGAACGCCCAAGCCGGATGCGCTATTGACAGCATGTTAATTAGCACTTCGTATGCCCACCCCGACTGTGATAGCAATAACGGAATTATTTATTTAGACAATAGCTATTTGGCAGGAACTACCTGTTTTTATTATAAAATGTATAAAAATAGTTTAGAATTTTATACAGGTTATACCGACTTTTTGGGATTAACTTTAGATAATTTAAGTGCCGGAACCTATAAATTCGATGTTTGGGACAATATATCCGGATGTTTTGGTTCGCAGACAATTACGTTAATAAGCCAAGTTAAAGCCGATGCTACTATAACCCATACCTATAATGGTGGTAGTCACGGAAAAATAGAACTGCACCTTAAAAACGATACAGCTACTTATAACTACGCATGGAGTAATGGGGCAAGTAGTGCTAAAATACAGAACTTGTCAGCAGGTAATTATACTGTTACAATTACAGACGGCGATTGCATTGGAATACATACTTTTACAGTAGAAAACCTAAATATAACTGTTGATGATTGCCATAATTGTGGAACAGGGCCGAGTGTAATTAGCCCTAATCCATTTACACAGCAGCTAAACTTTAAATTTATTATTCTACCACCAACTGGTTGTCAAGCCCCAAGTAGCAGCACAACCGCTCAGGTACGTTTATATAACCAACAAGGTATGCTTGTTAGTGAATTATATAACGA
>JBATRI010000752.1:0-7105 GCA_049292515.1 Geminicoccaceae bacterium | reverse complement strand
GCCCGCAGCAGCGGCAAGACGTAGATGCCGAGGTCCGGCGTGATCGGCAGGGCGCCGTCCGGCACGAAGCGGACGGCCAGCGGCAGCAGCAGCCCGAGGCCGAGCCCCAGGGCCACGCCCACCGCGGCCAGCAGCAGCACCTGGCCCAGATAGATCCGGAACACCTGCGCGCCGCTGGCGCCCAGGCACTTCAACGTCGCGATGGTGCCGGTGCGGCGGGCGAGATGGGTCTCGATGGTGAGCGCGATCCCCAGCCCGCCGGTGAGCAGGGCAGTAAGCCCGGCCAGGGTGAGGAAGGTGGCGAGCCGGTCGGTGACGCGGGTGACCCGGGGCTGCACGTCGCGCGGGCTGGTGGCCCGCCAGCCGGCGTCGGGAGACGCCCGCTGCAGGTCGGCGACGAACGACGTGCCGTCGACATCCGCCGGTAACGCCAGGCGGTACTCGTAGCGGGCCAGCGCCCCGGGCAGGAGAACCTGGGCAGCCTCCAGTGTCTGCAGGCTCAACAGCAGGCGTGGCCCGACGCCGAAGCCGAACAGACCGCCGATGCGATCGGGCTCGCGCACCAGGACGGCGGCGATCCGCACCGTCGCGTCGCCGATCCGCATGCTGTCCCCGACCCGGACGCCGAGCCGGGCCAGCAGCGTGCTCTCGACCACCGCACCGTGGTCGGCCAGCGCCTCGGCCAGCGGCAGCGGCGGGTCGAGGACCACGGCTCCGGCCAGCGGATAGAGATCGTCCACCGCCTTGATGCTGACGCTCAGGCTGCGCTCGCCGGCGCTGGCCAGCGAGTTGGTGCCGATCACCTGGCTGACGCGGGTGCCGGGCGGCAGCAGTGCCGTCAACTCGCCTTCGGGGATCGGCGCGTTCGCCTGCTCGAGCTCGACGTCGCCGCCCAGCAGCACGCGGGCGTCACGCTCGAGTGCCGTCTGCACCCCCTGGTTCAAGATGCCGACCGCGGCGATGATCGCCACGCCCAGGGTCAGCGCCGCCAGCAGGACGACGAAGCTGCGGCCGGCGCCGCGCAGGTCGCGCAGACCCAGGCGCACGGCCAGCATCCAGGCCTGGGCGCTCATGACAGCGCCGGCGCCCGCACGCGCTGGGCCGCCGCCTCGATCAAACGTCCGCGATCCATGTTCAGCCGGCGGCCGCAGCGGGCGGCCAGCGCCGGGTCGTGCGTGATCAGCAGCAGCGTCGTCGACCGGGTGGTGCAGGCGGCGAAGATCAGATCGATGACCGCCCGACCGGTATCGGCATCGAGATTGCCGGTGGGCTCGTCGGCCAGCAGCAGGCGCGGCTGGTTGACCAGAGCTCGGGCCAGGGCCACGCGCTGCTGCTCGCCGCCCGAGAGCTGGCCCGGATAATGGGTCAGCCGATGCTCTAGCCCGACCTCGCGCAGCAGCGCCGCGGCACCGGCAAAGGCAGCCCCGTCACCGGCCAGTTCCAGCGGCAGCGCCACGTTCTCCAAGGCGGTCATGGTCCCGATCAGATGGAACGACTGGAACAGGATCCCGATCCGGTCGCGGCGAAACAATGCGAGGCCATCCTCGTCCAGCGTCGCTAGATCGATGCCGTCCACGACGACGCGGCCGCCGCTCGGCCGCTCGATCCCGCCCACGATCGACATCAGGCTGGACTTGCCGGAACCGGATGGACCCACCACGCTCACACTGTCGCCGGCCCCGACGTCGAGATCGACGCCCCGCAATATCGCCACCGGCCCGGCGGCACTCGGAAGGGTAAGATGCACGTCCGCAAGCTCAATCATCGACAACAGGCCGGCTCCCCGCACGCTCCACGCATGGATAAAGGCAACCTTCGGGAGATGGACCGGCGGTCCGGGGGCAACAAGACTTGGCTCCTGCTCGCAGCGATATTCGTGGCCGGGCTCGGCGGGTCGCCGGCCTGGGCATGCAGGCTGGCGGTACTCGGCGATTCACTGGCCGCCGGCTACGGCGTCACCGAAGAGGACGCGTTTCCGGTCCGCCTGGAGACGGCGCTGCGGCAGGACGGAGTCGACTGCACGGTGATCAATGCCGGTGTCTCCGGCGACACCTCGGCCGGGGGCGCCGCACGGCTGGACTGGGTGCTGGGCGACCAGCCGACGCACCTGCTGGTCGAGCTCGGCGGCAACGACGCGCTGCGCGGCCTGCCGGTGGATCAATTGCGCAGCAATCTTGACCAGATCATCACCACCGCCCAGGCACGTGGTGTGCAAGTCATGCTGGCAGGGATGCTGGCACCACCCAATCTAGGTCGCGACTATGGCGAAGCGTTCAAGCAGGTATACACCGACCTTGCTCGCCGTCATCAGGTCAGTTTCTATCCGTTTTTCCTCGACGGCGCGATAATGCAGTCGGCGTTGATGCAACCGGACGGAATTCACCCCAACGCAGAGGGAGTCGAGGTCATCGTCCAGCGTATCGCGCCCGCCGTCGCCGCCTTCGTCGAAGATGAATAGGCGTCCATCGGCACTAGATCGGGACGTCCGATTTGGCGGTGAGCGGATGCAGCAAAGAACAAGGCGGCCAATCGGAGTGGCACGACGTGCAGCTCACGGGTCGGCGCCACCATGGTTCTCCCGTCGACTTACCCACAATCTGTTGAAAAGTTCGGGATAACGGACGCACTGTGTGCAAGGTTGTGGACAAGCCCAGGATAGGGTGTGGGTGCGCGGGCGGCGTCCTTCGGTCATTGCGGCAAAAGGTCCCCACCACGTTGTAGGCGGCCGCCGCCGCGTGAGAGTAAGCTTTCCGCATGGCGGAGGTCGGCAAGAGCCTTCGATCCAGGGCTATAGCGATGGAGGGGGCTGATGTCTGAGGTGTTTCCTGTCGACCCGCAATGGGCCAAGGACAGCCATTGCGACAACGCCAAGTATGTCGAGATGTACGAGCGGTCGATCAACGATCCGCAGAAATTCTGGGCCGAGATGGCCGAGCGTCTCGACTGGATCAAGAAGCCGACGCTGATCAAGAACACCTCGTTCGAGGGTGATGTCAGCATCCGCTGGTACGAGGACGGTGAACTCAACGTCTGTTATAACTGTATCGATCGACATCTGGCCAAGCGCGGCGACCAGACGGCCATTTTGTTCGAGGGCGACGACCCCGACGTCGACAAGAAGATCACTTACCGTGAGCTGCACGAGAAGGTGTGCAAGCTTGCCAACGTCCTGAAGAGCATGGGCGTCAAGAAAGGCGATCGGGTCACGATCTACCTGCCGATGATCCCCGAGGCCGCCTACGCCATGCTCGCCTGCGCCCGCATCGGCGCACCGCATTCGGTGGTGTTCGGCGGCTTTTCCCCGGACAGCCTGGCCGATCGGGTCAACGGCGCCGAATCCAAGCTGGTGATCACCTCGGACGGTGGTCTGCGCGGTGGTCGTGCCGTACCGCTCAAGGTGAACGCGGACAAGGCGCTGGAGAAGTGCCCGCCCGACGTCAAGCTGCTGATGTTCCGCCACACCGGCATGTCGGTGCCGATGCAGGCCGGTCGCGATTTCGATGCCGGCGAGCTGATGGCCAAGGCCAGCGTTGACTGCCCACCCGAGCCGATGAATGCCGAGGACCCCCTGTTCCTCCTCTACACCTCGGGCTCGACCGGCAAGCCCAAGGGCGCCTTGCACACCTCGGGCGGCTACCTCGTCTATGCGTCGCTCACTCACGAGTATGTGTTCGACTATCGCGAGGGCGATATTTACTGGTGCACGGCCGATGTCGGCTGGGTGACCGGGCACAGCTACATTCTCTACGGCCCGCTCGCCAACGGCGCCACGACGCTGATGTTCGAGGGCATCCCGACCTATCCCTCCATCTCCCGGTTCTGGGACGTCGTCGACAAGCACAAGGTGACGATCTTCTACACGGCGCCCACCGCGATCCGCTCGCTGATGCAGAAGGGCGACGAGCCGGTGAAGAAGAGCTCGCGCAAGTCGTTGCGGCTCCTGGGCTCGGTCGGCGAGCCGATCAATCCCGAGGTCTGGAAGTGGTACCATCGCGTCGTCGGCGAGGACCGCTGCCCGATCGTCGACACCTGGTGGCAGACCGAGACCGGCGGCATCCTGATCACCCCCCTGCCGGGTGCCACCGCGCTGAAGCCCGGCTCGGCCACCACCCCGTTCTTCGGCGTCCAGCCGGCGCTGGTGGACAATGACGGCAACCTGCTCGAGGGGGCGGTCGAGGGTAATCTGGTCATCAAGGATGCCTGGCCCGGCATCATGCGGACGCTCTACGGCGATCACGAGCGCTTCGTGCAGACCTACTTCACCACGTTCAAGGGCTACTACACCACCGGCGACGGCGCCCGGCGCGACGAGGACGGCTACTGGTGGATCACCGGCCGCGTCGACGACGTGATCAACGTCTCCGGCCACCGGATGGGCACGGCCGAGGTCGAGAGCGCCCTGGTGGCCCACCCGGCCGTGTCGGAAGCGGCCGTGGTCGGCTACCCGCACGAGATCAAGGGTCAGGGCATCTTCTGCTACGTCACGCTGAAGTCCGACATCGAGCCCAGCGAGGATCTCCGCAAGGAGCTGGTCGGCTGGGTGAGGAAGGAGATCGGGCCGATCGCCAGCCCGGACGTGATCCAGTGGGCACCCGGCCTGCCCAAGACCCGCTCGGGCAAGATCATGCGCCGCATCCTGCGCAAGGTCGCCGCCAACGAGTTCGACAGCCTGGGCGACACGTCGACCCTGGCCGACCCGTCGGTGGTGGGCGAGCTGATCGACAACCGCAAGGAAATCTGACCGGCCAACGCCGGACCGACGGCAGCGAGAGGGGAGGCTTCGGCCTCCCCTTTTTTCTTGTCCGGGCAACGATGTCACGGCCGCCAGAACGGCTTGTCCGCTTCGGCGGCCACCTGCGCCGGCGTCAGCCCGATATCCACGAGCAGATAGGGCGCCATGCGGAGCAGGCGACGCAGCTCCTGCCGCTCCCGCCGACGCGCCCGCCACGTCGCGAACAGACTTGGCCGACCCGCCTGGCGGCGGGCCGGGGACGATAAAACCAGGACATCGGCCATCGCGGCTCTCCGACTGAAGGGTCGAATAAAACTGACCCTAGATCGCCATTTTTCCTTTGCAGAACTTGGTTTGCAAACGATGTTAGCTGGGCGTAGCCTCAGCTAAACTGAGCCATGGAGAGAGACGGTGCGGCTGCCTCCGCTGAACGCCCTGCGCGCCTTCGAAGCCGCCGCCCGTCACGGCAGCTTCGTCGGGGCGGCGGATGAGCTGCACGTCACCCAGGGGGCGATCAGCCGCCACATCAAGCTCCTGGAACAGCATCTGGGCGTGGCCCTGTTCCGTCGCCGGCCACAGGGCATTACCGTCACCGAAGCGGGCCAGCTGTTGCGGCCCGAGCTCGCCGGGGCGTTCGAGCGCATCGCCCGGGCCGCAGCCCAGGCCCGGGACGTCAGCCGCGAGCTGCGGGTCCTGGCGGCGCCGACCTTCGCCACGCGCTGGCTGGTCCCCCGCCTGCCCGGCTACCAGAGCCGCCATCCCGAGCAGCGGATCACGCTGGGCCTGTTCCTGCAGCGTCACGATGGGTTCCAGGGCAGCGGCTTCGATGTCGGGATCACCTGTATTGAGGGGCGGGACGCGGCACGGCCGACCGGGCTGACGACGGCGCTGCTGTGGCAGGAGACGATGACTCCGGTCTGCTCGCCGGCATTGCTGGAGCGTGGGCCGCCGCTCGCCCAGCCGGCCGACCTCGCCCGGCACACGCTGCTGCACCCCACCCAGGAGCGGCAGGACTGGCGCAAATGGCTGGCCGCGGCCGGGGCGGAGGGAATTGATCCGACCTCCGGCCAGACCTTCGCCACGCTCGACATGGCGATCGGCGCCGCCGTGAGCGGCATGGGGGTGGCCATGGCGGACCTCAAGATGGTCCAGACGGAGCTGGAGGCCGGCACGCTCGTGACGCCGCTCGGTCACATCGTCGAGGATGGCGTCGGTTATCTCCTTCTGATCGACCCGCAGCGGGTCGACGAGCCCAAGATCGCGGCGTTCCGCGACTGGATCGTGGCCGAGGCCAGCGCCTGAGACCGGTCAGGCGGCGCGGGTGCGTGCGGCCAGCCCTGCCAGCAGCCCGGGGAAGGCACGGCACGTGGCCACCAGCGGAGGCTGCAGGGCCGGAATGGAGCTGACGCCGGCAACGGCACCGGCGACGTACAGCGGGCCGGCGAAGGAGTGGCTCAGGCGCTGCTGGAACGTGGCGGCCGGCTGACGGGTCAGGATCGCCCGGGCCGCCTCCGCGGCCGAGCGGAGCGCCATGGCCATGCCGTCGCCGGTGAAGGACGGGATGACGGCAGCCTGATCGCCGATCCGGAAGATCGCCGTGCCCGCGTCGGCGCGCTGGCGGAAACCATAGGGGATGCGGGAGATCGCCAGAGGCTGCGGCCAGCATGCCGTGGCACCGTCCAGCCGGTGGGCCAGATGCGGCACCGCGGCGATCAGCGAGGCCCAGTCACGGCCGAGGCGGGCAAATCTCGCCTTGGTGACCAGCAGGCACAGATTGGCGATGCCGTCCTCGATCAGCTGCAGGCCGGCATAGCCGCCGTCGAACAGGGTGAGCTCGACCTGCCGGCCGAGCGCTGCATGCTGGCCCGGCGCCAGGCGCAGATGCAGCTTGAAGCCGATATGCAGGGATGCGGCGCCGGCACGACGATGGCCGCGCAGATCATGCTTGCCGGTCGCGAGCAGAGCCGCACCGGCCTTCACCTCGCCCTCGCCGGTCCGCAAGTCCACGCCGGCCCCATCCGCCGCGAGCGCCTGCACGGCACAACCACGCCGAACCTCGACGCCCTCGCCTTCGGCCACGTCCAGCAGCCAGGCATCGAGACGGTGGCGCGACAGTCCCCAGGCCGGGAACGGCAAGGGCGAGGTGGCTTCCTGGCGCCCGCTCACGACCCGGACCCGCTCGATCGGCTGGGCGCCCAGGGTGGCCAGAGCACGGCCACCGAGACGCTCCAGTCGGGCCTGCGCGCCGGCGCTGATGAACTCGCCGCAGACCTTGTGGTGCGGCCCCGAGGCCCGCTCGAACAGCACCACGCGCCGGCCGCCCCGCGCCAGGTCGATGGCGGCGGCAGCACCGGCGAGGCCACCGCCCGCGAC
>JBATRI010000751.1:0-1750 GCA_049292515.1 Geminicoccaceae bacterium | reverse complement strand
GTCAAGGGTAGTGCAAAAATTTGGATTGGCATTTACCAAGCCCAAAGCGACCAAAAATATTATTTCGAGGTTTTATCGGGTGTTATGCAGGTGCCGCAAAACAACGCAGGAAATTTAGCCCTCGATTTATTGGCACTTACGCATGGGTTAGTTGGCGTTGCATTTACCATTTATCAAGGGCATATTTATTTGCGTGGCTCGCGCGAGTTAGAAGGGTTAGACGAAAAAGAGGCGCTAAACATACTTACCCGTGTAGGCAGCATTGCCGACAACTACGACGAGGAACTACAAAAAAAATACCCACACCAACGAAGCATCGGCTATATTCCGTCGTCAACAAAATAATTAGCGCATAAAATACACCTTAAAAATTGTTCCTAAAATTTTGTACCCAGCCAAAAATACGCCCATAATATTGCCACTTACCTTCGATTTTCCTGTTAAACGCGGCCTGTATTTTACGGCTATTTCGGTTGTTTTGAACCCATATTTAGCGGCTTTTGCCTGCATTTCAACCGTCCACCCATAAGTTTTATCGGCCATGTTTAATTGTTGCAAGGCAGGCCAGGTAATAGCCCTAAATGGCCCAAGGTCGGTGCAAGGCTGGCCATACAGCCAACGCAACAACAAGGCAGCGAGCCAGTTGCCAAAACGCTGCGGCATAGTCATGGCATTGGGCGGCAGGGGTAGCAACAACCGCGAACCTATTACAAGTTGTGCTTCTTTTGCCAATAGCGGCGCTAAAATATTAGATAAATCTTCGGGGTAATCAGCGTAATCAGCATCACAAAAAGCTACTATATCCGGAAGATTTTCAGGTGGCAGTTTAGCCAAATAGTTTAAGGCACACAAGCAAGCATGGCCATAACCAAGTTTATTTTCGGTAAGTACTGTTGCGCCTGCCTGTAAGGCGTTGCCGGCAGTTTGGTCGGTCGAGGCGTTGTTTACCACAATAATTTGCGGGGTAGCGGGCAAATTGGGCAAAGCTTTAAGCTCGCGTACAACACGCCCCACCGAGCCAGCCTCGTTATGGGCAGGTATAATAACGTAAAGGTTCAAAATCGCTGTTACTATAAAAAATAATAACTAAACAAGCAAAAAATCAAAGGGTTCGGCTACGGCCCAACAATATTTCAGTACACATATCTTATATTTTACCCGTATCTTTGCAGACAAATGGGTTTGTTAGCAGTTGTATTATTTGTTGGTCTTGTTCTGTTTTTATTAGGAGGCGAGCAACAGCAACCAAAATATTTCCGGATGAAGATGATTTTTATTGCATCTAATATCCGGATAATAAACTGGTTTTTTGCCCTATTCTGTCCTCTTCGTTTTGCTCTTTTCTTTTTTTTGACTATAGTATCAAGCAGTACCACCTTGGGACAAACTACCGATACATCGAGCAGAGGACAGCAACCCAACGCTGCTACTACTACCACAACCGCTAAAACCGATACGGCACCTGCTACGCCAAAAGCAACAAATCTTACACCGCCGCTTCTTCCGGAAACAACAAACAGCGGCAGCAATAATTACTACAACTACAACCAAAACACCTCCCCTCTTACAAGTCCCAACCCGCGCCGCACCCGCCCCACCGACAGTTTGCAATTACAATTTAAAGCAAAAACCAATACCGATACTACAACAAACACCGCCACCATAACAAGCACCACCACTATTGATACCACAAATTGGTTATACCCTCCCCCGCCAACTGAAGGTGTAAGTTATGGCATACAGTATATAT
>JBATRI010000750.1:0-9956 GCA_049292515.1 Geminicoccaceae bacterium | reverse complement strand
GCATGCTGGGTTCCTTGTCTTGGGTCGCTGTCGGTCGGGTCGGCGCGCGGGCTACTGGCGGCCCAGCTTCTCCGCACCGCCACCGAGGGCCGGCCCGGCGGTCGGGTCCTCGACCTCGGTGACGTCGCCGATCAGCGTCTCCGTGGTCAGGATCAGCGTCGCCACCGAGGCGGCATTGCGCAGGGCGCTGCAGGTCACGCGCACCGGATCGACGATTCCGGCCTGGATCATGTTCTCGAACCGGCCGACCGCGGCGTTGAACCCGTGCCCGCTATTGACCCGGATCACCTCCGCGACCACCGCCTCCGCGTCGGCGCCGGCATTGGTGGCGATCCTGGCCAGGGGGCGCGACAGGACCGAGCGCAGCAGCCGGACCCCTTCGGCGACGTCGCCGTCGACCGTCCGCAAGAGCCCGTCGAGTGCCGGGGCTGCCTGCGTCAGCGCCGCCCCGCCGCCGGCGACGACCCCCTCCTCTGCCGCAGCGCGGACCGCGTGCAGCGCATCCTCGATCAGCTGGATGGTCCGCTTCTGCTCCACCGGCGTCACCCCGCCGGCATGCAGCACCGCGGTCCCGCCCGACAGCTTGGCCATGCGCTCGCGCAGCTTGTCCTGCTCGATGTTGGGCGGAGCCACATTGTACTGGCGCTGCACCTGGGCCCGCCGCGAGGCGATCAGCTCCGGGTCGCCGGCGCCGCGAATGATGGCCGTATGCGAGGCCGTGCTCTGCACGCGCCGGGCCGACCCCAACTCCTCGCGGGTAACCTCCTCGAGCCGGCCGCCCAGATCGCGGGCGATCACCTTGCCGCCGGTGAGGATGGCCAGATCCTCGAGCATCGCCTTGCGCCAGTGGCCATATTCCGGCGGATGGACGACGAGGTAGCGGCCCGGCGCCTGCTTGCCGAGCAGGGACAGCACCACGTCCGGGGCTACCTCCTCGGCGATGACCAGGAGCGGGCGCCCATCCTCCTCGGCGATGGCGCGCGCCGTGGCCAGGACCTCGGGCGTCCTGACCTTCAGGTCCGTCATCAGGATGTAGGGCCGCTCCAGCACGGCCTCCATCTTCTCCGGATCGGTGACCATGTGATGGGACAGGTAGCCCCGGTCGAAGGACATGCCCTCGACCACCTCCAGCACGGTATCGGTGGTGACCCCGTGCTCGGTGGTGATCACGCCATCCGTGCCGACGCGCTCGTAGGCCTCGGCCACCAGGGCGCCGAGCTTGGCGTCGGTGGCGGCGATGTTGGCGACCGCGGCCAGCACGCCGGGGGCGGTGCCCGGCCGTGCGGAGGCCTGGAGGCTCTCGACGATCTTGGCCACCGCGAGATCGATGCCCTTGCACAGGTCGACCGGCTTGGCGCCGCGGTCGGTCGCCAGGACCCCCGCCTGCACCATGGCGTTGGCCAGGACAATGGCCGTGGTGGTGCCGTCGCCGGCGACCGCGTTGGTCTGCATCGAGACCTCGCGGGCCACCTGTGCGCCCATGTTCTCGAACCGGTTCGGCAGCTCGACCTCGGCCGCGATGCTGACCCCGTCGCGGGTGATCAGCGGCGTGCCGATCGGCCGGTCGATCATCGCGTTGAGGCCCTTGGGCCCCAGCGTCGGCTCGACGGCGGCGGACAGACGCTGGACGCCACGGGCGAGCGCGTGCCGTGCGTCCGAGTTATGAAGCATGATCTTGGCCACGAGATTCTCCTCACGTTCCCCAAGGAACGGCTCGACCGATACGGCCGCGTATGGGCTCTCAGCTCGCCTGGGCGCGGGCGGGCGGCACCGCACCCAGCATGAAATCGACCAGCGTCGGCTCGCCACCGGCGCAGCTCGCCTCCTGGTACCGGGCACGGCCCAGCCCGCGGCAGAGCGCGCCCGTGAACTCCATGTTGATCCGCACGCTCCGGAGCCCGGCCAGGTACTCGCCCAGCGCCTCGGCGCGGAGCGTGTCCCCGGCCAGCGAGCGGAACACGGCATCGGCGGGGCCTATCCACGGGTGCCGCTTCAGCAGCAGCTCCCGGTAGCGCGGCCGCTGGCGCGCGGCCTCGCCGTGGCCGAGATCGGCCGCGTCGAGGCTGCGCAGGTCCATGGCCGCGATGTCGGCATCGCTGTGACCCCGATCGCGCAGACCCAGGATCACCGCCTCCTGGCGCCGCTGGAAGGCCTTGGCCTCGAACTTGGCGCGCAGCTCGCCCAGATCCTCCCCGTCGGCGAGGGTGCCGAAGATCTCGCCGAAGCTGCGCCCGGCGTTCAGGCCGTCGTTGATCTCCTCGCCCCACATGTGGTCCTGCAGCTGCACCCGGACGCCGGCCGCCCATGGCAGGCTGCCAGCCTCGCGGATGATGCCTTCGGCCATCAGGAAGGCGAAGTTGGGCGAGCACCAGTAGGTCGGCAGGCGGAACTCGACCTCGATCACGCCCGCGGCCGACACGGTCACCCGCTCGACGAACCCCATGTCAGTAATCGGGTCGTCGAGCTCGGGATCGTTGACCCGCGCGAGGCAGGCCCAGACCTCGGCCTGTCTCGCTTCGGCTGACGAGGCCATCATCGTCACTCGGCCGCGATGCTGAACGGCATCTGCGCGAACTGCGCCCGCTTCGCCTCAACGTCGATGTCGTAGATCCGCGCCGCGTTCAGGCCCAGAATCTTCTCCTTGATCTCCGGCGTGAGGTCGACCCCGCGCTCCTGCTTGATGTCCTCCGGCAGCTCGAAGGCCCAGAACTTCTCGACCAGCCAGCGCGGCGTCCAGATCGCATAGTCGGAGCCGAACAGCAGCTTGTCGGGGCCAACCCAGAACAGCAGTTCTGCTATCACCTCGGCGAAGTAGCGCGGCCGCGAATGGATGAACGGCAGGGCCACCGCAAGTCCGCCATAAACATTGGTCTCCTGGACCGCGATCCAGCAGAAGTCGTCGAGTCGCGGCAGGCCGCAATGCTCGACGATCCAGTTGAGATTCTGGAAGTCCGTCGCGGCATAGTCGACATCGTGGACGTCGAACGCATCCTTGTTCAACGGGATGATCGTCGGGCCCTTGTGCACGTGCATGTTCTTGATGCCGAGCTTCTCGCACAGCTCGAAGCATTTGTAGGCAGCCGGGTCATTCAGGCGCCAACCCTTCGATTCACCGCGCCATTCGGCCGTGTAGAGCTTGATGCCCTTGACGTTGTAAGTCTCTTTCAGGAAGTGGATGTATTCAAGCGCCTGCTCGCCGTCCCGCGGATCGAACGCGCCGTTGACGATGAAGCGGTCCGGATAGTTCGCGGCGATGGTGGCGTTGCGCTCGATGGTGTTGAAGCCGGCCTTGTAGAAGTCCTTCAGATAGGTCGACTGGATGATCGCCATGTCGTCGGGGCCGTCGACGAACAGATCACGGTAGAGATCGTCGGCGCTGTACTTCTCGAACTTGTCCTTTTCCCAGCGCTGCTCCGGCGGGCTCAGCGCCATATGGTAGCCGTAGAAGCACTCGATGAACTGCTTGCCGTGGATGTTGCGCTGGTTTTCCGGGCTGCCATCCCAAAAGTGGGTATGGCCGTCGACCACGAAGATCTCTTTGCCTTCCGGCGTGACGAACATGGCGCTCTCCGCTTTTATAGGTGGCCGGCCGGGAGCGCCACGCAGGCCGCTCCCGACTTGAGGTCAAGCTGCTCAGATGTATTCGAACACGTCGTCCATGTTGGCGAACAGGATGACCGTGTTGTCGTCCTGGCGCACCATGCGTCCATAGTGGGTCGACGTGTTGACCTCAAAGATCTCGGCCGTCATGTCGCGGCCGAGATACTCGCCGATCTCGTCCATCTTGAAGACCAGCCGCCCCTTGCCGTCGATGCGGATGAGGGCCGGCTGGTAGGTGACGGTGACGTCGGGCTTCTCTGCCATGAACTCGGCGATGGCGCGTGCCTCGACCGAGTCGTTCATCGTGACACCACACTGGTCCGAGATGGTCTGCTCGAACGTGATGTCCTTCATGGACTTGAAGACGTTGCTGTGCGATTCCCCGCGGGCGGCGACGGACATGTGCTTGTTCCCTTCCTTCAGCGCTTCAGACCGAGCTCGCCCGTGATCTTGCCGAGCCGCTCTTCGGATTGGGCCCGCACATCCTCGAAGGAGACGGGCTTGGAATGCGGCTGCGACCAGATCGGCTGTAGGCCGGCCGCCGCCTTGCGGGCCAGGGTGCCGTGCTTGTCGAGCCAGCCCTGGAACAGCTGCCGGTTGGCATCGGCATGCTTCTCGTCGTTGGCCAGCAGATAGATGAGGTCGATCGTGTTCGCGAGATTGCGCTCGTAGTCGGCCTCGGCGGCGGAGATGACCGGCGGCGTGATGAAGTCGTTGTTGGCGGCCGCCACCTGCATCAGGAAGCCCGAGCGGAAGAGCTCGCCGACCAGGGGCTCGAACACGATGTTGGTGGCGAAGTACTGCTCGAGATAGTCAGACGAGCCCATGATGGTCTCGACCGCCTCACGGGTGCCCTGCCAGATCCCGTCCTCGAGCCAGGCCTTCTTGCCGAGCTCGTCGTTCCAGCCCTCGATGTCCATGCCGATCTCGGCAAGGTAGAGCGTGATGTCCTGGGCCAGGCGGAGCTTGTAGGAGGAATTGGTCAGGGTCGCATTGTTGATCATCTGGGTGTAGCCGTAGCGCTGCGCCTGCATCAGCGACGTGCCCAGACCGAACTCCGCGTGCTTCCACGCCCCCAGATGGGTCTGCAGGATCTTGACCCAGACCTTATCGAAGTTCTTGTGCGCCCCGGACTTGCGCGCATTGGCGATGACGCTCTGCACCATCGTCTCGATCTTCGACTGGCGCTGATAGTGCGTCCGCTCCCACTCCTGGTCCGGTGCCCGGAAGAGATGCCAGTTCGCGCTCTGGGCGGCGGTGGCGTCCTTGACGTAGGCACCCCTGCCGTCGGGGAACGAGATGATCCAGTTCTGGATCAGGTAACGTTCCGGATCGGGCTGCACGTCGACGGTGACGTCCTCGTAATGCGTCGCCCGCTTGCCCTTAGGGTCGAAGTAGCGATAGCGCCGGCTGTCGGAGTCGGCGAAGATCGCGGCGCCCGCCGCTCCCGAACCTACCGAGCTGGACGTTGCTGGCATTGCTTCAGTCTCCTTGATCTTGTTTTTCGGTCACGCGCCTAGCGATCGGCCACGAACTCATGCGGCCGATGAACCGGAAGACGGCGTGAACTTGTCGAAGAAGATTCGCTCGAGCTCGAAGTCGTTCATGAACAGAACGGGATTGAGCGCATCGATCATCGGTGGCGGGCCGCAAGCATAGACGTCACCGTTGCCGGCGATGTCCAGTCGCTTGAGCCAGTCGCTCACCCGCTCGTGGACGAAGCCGCGCTCGCCCTGCCACGACCCGTCCTCCGCCTCATGCGACAGCACCGGCACGAAGGTCAGCGTGGGATAGGCCTCGGTGAGGTCCGAGAGGCGCTCGAGATGGAACAGGTCCCGCTGCGTGCGGGCCCCATAGAACAGATAGACCGGCCGATCCTCGCCACTGGCCAGATGGTCGTGCAGGATGGACCAGATGGGCGACAGGCCCGACCCGGCTGCCACCAGGATCAAGGCTCCTTCGCGCTCTTCGCGCCGGAAGCAGGTGCCGTAGGGTCCGACGATTCCGACGTCGGCACCGACGGCGATGCCGCCGCTGTCGAGCTGGCCGGAGAATTTTCCCTCGGGGTATTTCTTGATGATGAAGGAGAGTCTTTTGGTTTCGCTCGGCGGATTTGCCATGGAGAACGAGCGCGTAATCGTCTCCCCTTCTTCGGTCGTGACGGTGATGTCGACATACTGGCCCGCCCAGAACTTGATCGGCTGATCGATCTCGATCTCGATGCCGCGGATGTCGTGGGTCAGCTTCTCGAACTTGGTGATCGTCCCCTTGAACGACTTCACCGGGATCGACTTCGCCAGAAGCTCCTCGTCATAGTTGAGAAGCTCGACCTCCATGTCGCTCTGGGGCAGCGAGCGGCACAGCAGAATGCCGCCTTGTTCCCGCTCCATGTCGTTGAGGGCGAAGGTCGAGTACTTCAACAGGTCGACTTCACCCTCGAGCAACATGCACTTGCAGGCGGAGCATTGCCCTTCCTTGCAGCCGTGCGGCAGCGCAATGCCCTGGCGGAACGCGGCGTTGAGCACCGTCTCACCTTCGTCCACCTCGAATTCGACGCCGACCGGCATCAGGCGGACGGTGTAGCCTGCACTCATCGAGTTTTCCCCTAGTCGGCCGACCATGATGCGAAGCTGCTCCCGGTCGGCGGTCGTGGTCGCGGGAGAGTGGGGGCCGCAAGCGGCCCCCACCTTCATCGGTCAGTTGCAGGGATTGATCGTGAAGCCGGCGCGATATTCGGCGAGGTGCTGCTCGCGCTGCTCGGGCGACATCTCGCGCAGCAGGGTCAGCGGCGACAGCAAGGTGTGGCCACGGACATCGTCCAGGGTCCACATCTCCTTGTCGTCAAAGCGCAGATGCGGCTGCGGGACCAGGGTCTTGCCGTCCGAGCGGACGAAGTTCAGGTCCTTGATCGCATCGGCCAGATCCCAGCCGTGGTAGAGCGTCTCCCATTCGCGCTTGCCGCTGAACCGCCCCATCGCCGGTGTCGGACGGCCCTGGTACTCGTCGGCGAACGCCTCGACCGCGGTCCACCGGTCGAGCTCATGCGCGAAGGTGTGCAGCTTGCCGTCGATCTCGTCGACGACCATGTCCTCGCGGATCAGGCAGGGGACGAGGCAGCTCCAGCACCGGTGCGGGTAGACGTAGCCGACATCTTCATTGAAGGTGACGACCTTCTGCCCACGGTGGCTGAGCTTGTCGTACCACTTCCAGAAGTCACCGAACTCGGCGTACCAGCCCGGATACTTCCGCTCGAACCACTCGAAGTCCTTTTCAGTCTGGGCCTCGATCCGCCAGAAGTTGACCGGCCAGCCCACCGCGAAGAACTGTGCCACCTTGTGCACGTAGTGCTTCTCGGTGATCCGCTTCCAGGCCTCGTGGACGTCGTCATGATGAACCTTGATGCCGTACTTCTCGAGCGGCAGCATGTAGGTCCGATAGTAGTCCTCGAAGATCCAGCGGTGCCACATCTCCGCATAGGACTCTTTGTCCTTGTCGCGATTGGTCGTGCCGTACTCGATGAAGGTACCGATGGCGGCATCGACGATGGCGTGATTCTGCCAGAAAGCATAGCGCAGATCGCGCTCGAGCAGCAGATGGTTGTCCGGATCCTTGAGCGTCGCCATCAGCAGCGAATGGCCGTTGCCGATGTGCCGGCTCTCGTCCGACTGCACCGAGAGAAATACCGTCGGCAGGGCGTAGTCGCCGTTGCGCGCGGCCTCGGAGGGCATCGCCACGAAGAGCGTGTTGGTGAACGCGGTCTCGGCAACCACGGTCAGATAGATGTTGGCCGAGGTGATCGCGTCGCCGGTGATGAAACCTTCACCGAACTGACGGCCAATGGTGGTGGCGTAACACTTGCCGAAGGCTTCCTCGGTGATGTCGAAGCCGGCCGGGTCGATATAGTTCTCCATGTACCATTTCTTGAGGTTCATCTGGATGGTCGAGTGACGGAACTCGTCGACCATCTGCATGGTGAACCCGGTACGCAGGTCCTCGCCTGGCGCCAGTCTGGCGACCATGGCCATCGAGCGTGCGGCCGAAATCTCCGGGAACGGGATGATCGCCAGGAACAGCTTCATCCACTCGACCCAGCGGGGCTCCACGTTGCGGAACATGTCGCCGCGAAGTGCCGCATCGAGTGCGCCGTAGACCCGGTTGTCCTTCTCTTCCTGCATCGGGAAGTAGGACCGCAGTACCTGCTTCATCGGATCGCGCGGTGCCTTGGCGATCTTGTAGTCGGTGGGGAAGGTCATGGCCTCCTGGACATAGGAGGGGTTCCACCCCAGATCGGCGATCTTCTTCGCCGCCTCGCCCACGGAGATTCCGCGTTGCGCGGTGATCTTGTTGAGTGTCAATGCCGACATGCTTGCGAGACTCCACTCTCATTGCGCCACGAGCGGATGCCCGCGGCGGTTCGACGGCGCACCTGCCGTCGCGAAGTGCGATTGACCTCCTCACGGCGACACGCCGCGATTCGGCCCCTCGAGTGGGTCAAGGCAAAGGTTCTGGTCATGCCGGGCCAGCCTTGCCGGTTAGTGCCGTGAAACGCTGCCCGCGCCACCCACGACCGGCCATACTGGTACGGCCTCCCCTTCCTTCGTTCTTTCGACATCGCGCCGAAGCGCGGTGGACTTCTTCTGCACCGGTAGATGCAACCGGCGTGCCAACAGCTGCATCTCGGGCAAATACGCGGACTTGCACGCGGCAGCGGAAGCTGGACGGAACTGTAACGGTACCAATTGTATCAAATTGATACAGATGTAACGCAACACTATTCTATTTGGATACTTGCTGCGCTGCACAATTAATTTTGCATCAGATTCGCATCGCCCAAACTATGCTTCCATTATCGGATGACAGCTTTATAAGGTGGGAAAGCTGTAGCAGCGGCAGGGCCGCACGGGTCGTTCGGACCATCGAGCGGCTGGCCACGGAGGGCGTCATGCCGCAGGATGACGGGTTCTCGACGGAACAGATGCCGCCCGGTGCGCAGGTCGCGGAAGAGATCGTCCGCCGCGCGCCCGACGACTTGGTATTCGTGATGCGCTTTCTAGGCGAAAGTCAGTATCGGATGATGCGGCACTTTCAAGCATTCATCCGTGCGGAGGCCGCGCGTCGTGGCGCTACCGCCGAGCAATATCCGCTGTTGGCACATTTCGTGGATGCGCACGCGGCGGAACTGCGCGACTTCGTCTTCGCCGGTGTATCGCTATCGCGCCAGTTCCGGGTCGGCGAGATCGAGTTCCTGACCCAGGATACCGAGGCGCTGATGCGCGTCGATATCTGGGATTCACTGAAGAACCATATCGAGACCGCCGAGCGGCGTTTCCTCGCCCAGGCTGCCGACCTGCCGAAATTGCTGGCGGCGATGGGCATGGAACCGCCTCCGGGCGCGGACAGCCAGCCATGATCAGATCAGTTGTTTCGCTGCCCGGTCGGGGCACGCCAGTGCTGCAAGATCGCGGCCGTATCTTCGCGCAGGGCCCGATGCGCCAGTGCCATCAGCTCGGCCAGCTCCCCTGGCTCGAGGCAGCCCAGCTCGTCTTGCGCCTTCGCCATCGCCGCCGGATCGCCACTGTCGCTGGCGAGTGTCAGCGCCTGCGTGCACGGATGCGCTGGACCCAGCTTCTGTCGTGCAGCATCCCGTACCGCCGAGAAGAAGCCTATTCCCGCCTGGTTCATATTGCCTCCTCCACGCCTGATCTCCATCAGCGTGACGCCCGTCGCGGGCCATGGCAATGACCGAGACCGTGCGTCCTCTACAGGAGATCATGGCCGAACGCATGTCCATTGTCTTGGAGGTCGCGCGCCTGAACTCGGAACGTCTGCGGCAGACGCAACAGGCCGGTGGCATCGCGATCGAGATGCTGGGCTGCCAACGCCAGCTTGCCGACGACGGCAGCGACGCAGCACGCCGGACGCTCGACGCCGCCATGGCCCGCGACGCCCTCATTCAGAGCGAGCTCGCGCACTGCGACGCACAGCTTCGGGCACTTGACCAGCGGCTCGAGCAGCTCGACCTCGAACTCGCCCGGTCCTGAAGGACAATCGCCATGGATCAACCCACCGCCGCCCCGCTGTCGCTGTTCGAGCTGCTGGCCCGCCAGTGGCCGCGACCGGCACCGGTCGAGCGGCTTGCCTTCAACAACGAGCAGAGTGCGGTGGCCTTCGCCGCGGCCGACGGCTCCATCGCCATCGCCGCCCTGGCCGATCCCGAGCCACCGGAGAAGCGGGTCCGGGTCAGCACCGAGAACGGCCGGTCGACGATCCGGCGGCGCGAGAAGCCGGTCCGACCAGCCGTGGTGGTGGGGCCGGTCGACGACCGCCTGCCGCCGCTCTCGGCCCACCGCAAGGGC
>JBATRI010000749.1:0-3209 GCA_049292515.1 Geminicoccaceae bacterium | reverse complement strand
GCCCTGGGCGATCCCAAAGCCCTGGCCGCCGAGGCCCACCGCCTGCGCGGCACCGCCGGCAGCTTCGGCCTCGCCCGCATCGCCGCCCTCGCCGCCCAGATCGAGGACCGCCTGCGCCACCAGCTCGACGTCCAAGACCTCCTCCGCGACCTCGAACACACCGTCCCAGCCTCAAGAAACGCCTTCAGCCAACTGCAGACCACGATCGCAAGTTGATCGCGTGATAGCGATCACTTGCCTTCGCGAAACAGCACCGCAACGACGGTGCGGTAGAGGATCCACAAGTCGAGCCACGGCGAGAAATTGCGGACGTAGTAGCAGTCCATCTCGATCCGCTCGCGGAAGGTGCGCTGGTTGCGGCCCGAAACCTGCCAGAAGCCGGTGATCCCTGGACGGACGAGCCCGAGGATATCCGTGGCCGGCCCGAGCTTGCCAAGCTCGTCCATCGTGTAGGGCCGAGGGCCGACGATGCTCATCTCACCGCGCCAGACATTGAGCAGCTGCGGCAGCTCGTCGAGGCTGGTCGAGCGCAGGAACCTGCCGAGCGTGGTCACGCGGGGGTCGTTGTCGAGCTTGCGGAAGCGCGCATACTCCCGTTCCGCTTCCGGATGGCTGAGGAAATAACGGCGCAGCCGTCGCTCGCCGTCGATATGCATGGTCCGAAACTTCAGCGCCGTGAACTCCTGGTCGGCGCCGGCCCAGCGCGGTTGCCTGAACATCGCCGGTCCGGGGCTGTCGTAGCGCACTAGCACGCCGAGCAGCCACAGAAACGGCCCCAGCACGATCAGGGCGGCGCCGCTGGCGCAGAGGTCGAACGCACGCTTGGCGAACCCGGCGACCGCCGATGGCCGCTCGCTCCCGGCTTCGATCGCCATCATGCTGCCGACGCGCCGGATGTGCGACTTCAGGCTGATCAGGTCATGGCAGTTCGGCACCAGCAGGATACGGCGAAAAATACCGGTCGTATACAGCCGCAGGATGAAGCTGCGCTCCACGGACTGCTCGATGATCACCGCCGTGCTGGTGATGGCCAGCAGGGCCGAATGACTGCCGAGCTCGCGAAAGCGAATGACGGGAATGCCCTGATGCTCGTCCGCGATGTAAACCGAGGTGTCATCGACGATGCAGACGGCCCGAAAGCCCAGATAGGGATAGAACGCGAGCTGGCGGACGACCGCGATCGCGGCCTCGCCGCCGCCGAAGATGAACACGGGCTGCTGCCACCGGCCGAGACGCATCAGCAGGCGGCGCACCAACGGATCGCTCAGCCCGACAAGGACGGCGCCCAGGATGATGGGCCAGAACGGGAACTGGAACGAGGGTCCGACGAGCAGCCGGGTTACGATCTCGAAGACGCCCGCGGTCGTCACCAGGCCCACGGCCACCGCCAGCGCAGCCTGCCGCAGCCGCTGCGCACGCGCGAGCCCGTGCCCGGGATAGAGGCCGAACATGAATTTCCAGAAGACGAAAAACAGCAGCTGCGTCAGCGTCAACAGCGGCAGGAAGCCGCCCGGATTGTCGACCAGCACGGCCAAGCCCGCAACGACCGCCATCAAGGCTACGTCCAGCAGCACCATCACCGTGGCTACGGTACGCTCCGACACGGCCGTCGGTCGTGACAGGCCGGGCCGGCTCTCGTCTTCCTGCAGCAGGATGTTGACGGCCACTTAGCGGGTCCCTGTATGCGGGTGGGCGTCCAAAGACTTGGCTGCGGGAGCTTGCTGGCGGCTCAAACCGGCTGCTCTTGAGCAAGGGTGGTGGTGATCCGCCAGCGCGGGACGCTGCAGAGCTTGCCCAGGCCGCTCGCCGCCCGGCAGAGCCCATCGAAGCCCCGCTGCCGGCTCACCGGCCAGAGCAGCGCTTTCAGGCTGCCGCTTGCCACCTGCAACAGCCCGATCAGCAGCCAGAGGGCATAGGTTCGATTATCCGGGGGCTCGGCCCGCAGACAGATGTCGACGGTGCTTCGGCCTCGGTGAAACTGCCGGCGCAGCAACGCGCCGGCCGACAGCAGCTCCGAGGGAATCCATTCCGTCACCACCGCTTCGGCACACCAGACGAAGCGCGCGCCTTTCCTGTGCAGCTGCTGAAACAGCACGTCGCGCCCGGTGCCGGTCGGCCCTTGCGTCGTGGCGAGTAGGGCCGGGTTCGCCGCGCAGATCGACCGGCGCAGCAACGCATTGTTGAGCGACGGCGGCACGCGGATGCCGCTACGCCGCCGGCCGAGTGGCTTGGCGGGTTCGATCGACATGCCCGTGGCCGCCTCGCTCGCCCGCGCGAAAAAGTCCGTGAAGCTTGCCTGATAGCGACGCGGCGTCGCCTCGAATTCCGGCAGCACGGGCCCGAGCACGACATCGGCACCGTAGACGCTCTGCGTCATGAGCAGCGCTTCCAGCCACGCGGGCACCGGCACGTCGCCCTCGTCGAGCAGGGCGATGAACTCACCCTGGCTCTCGTTCAAAACGCGGTTTCCGGCAGGTGTGTCGCCCACGGGCGGCGCGTGCAGGTAGCGGATAGGGGTGCGGCTCTTGCCAATCATCCGGTCGACCACCCCGCGGGCCGAAGCCTCCGGCGCCGTGTCGACGACGAGGATCTCCACCTTCGCTGGATTGATGCCCTCTTGCGTCGCACAATGTTCGAGCAGGCGCGGCAACAGCTCCTCGTGCCGGAAGGTCGGCACGACGATGCTCACCAGCGGTCGTTGCGGCTCATTGCTACGGTGGGCCATATAGTCGGCAGCGATGCGCAGGATCTTCGGGCCCTCGTAGAGATAGCGACGCCACATGCGGCTGGGTTCCTGGACCAGCCGGAACAGCCATTCGAGCTTCGCCTTCTGCATCCAGACCGGCGCCCGCTTCAGATCGCCGGTCAAGAACAGCAGCGAAGCCCCGACGCAGAGGCCTAGACCGCGCGCATGCCCTCGCTGCCGGATCGCCTGCGCCAGGATCTCCTGCTGGGGCGAGCCGACCGCGAGGAAGACGAACCGCGCAGGATTGCGCTCGATGAACTGGCTGGCCTCGAGCACCGCCAACGGGTCGCGGATAAAGCCCATTGGCGGATTGTGATGGACAATGTTGCGCAGGCCGTTCGCGGTAGGGACGCTCATTGCTGAGCGCCCCCCGCACAGATCCGGACGTGCGGGATTCCCGCATCCGGCTCCCACCTTGGGTGTTTGACGGCGAAACGTTGGCTTGGCCAGGGATGAAGGGTTC
>JBATRI010000748.1:0-25688 GCA_049292515.1 Geminicoccaceae bacterium | reverse complement strand
GCTCCAGCGCGCGGGCAAAGCGCCGGAACTCGCGCTGCCCGATGCCGCCGCTGGCGAGCGGGTGCTTGAGCGCCGAGAGCAGCGTCACCGGCGAAGCCCCCCCGGCCACGAGATGGGCCGTGAGCAGCAGGAACGTGCCCGGTGGCGATTGATCGAGCGGCACGCCCGCACTGTCGTCGACCCTGATTCCCCAACGCAGCAGCTCGGTCGCGACCCGACGCCCGAGCACCCGGCTGGGCGTGATCAGCACGGCACGTTTGCCCTGAGATTCCAACGCGTGGCGCAGGCGCAGCGCGATCTGCAGGGCCTCGCCCGCGAGATCCGCGGCCACGGCGACCTCCAGCCCGGCGGTAGCCTCAGCGGGCAGCGGCGTCCGGCGCCGCCAGTCCTCGGTGGTCATGGCCGGCCGCAGCACGTGATTCCAGAGCTCAATGCGCGGGTGGGGCAGGATCGGCCCCCCATCCGGCCAGGAGCGCACCGCCGAGCGGTCAATCTCCATCAGGTCCAGCAGCCGCTTCAGCCCGTACTGCGGATGGGTCGGCCCCACCGCATCCCAGCCCGCACTGTCGATCGTCCGATCCAGCGCCGGCAGGACGACCGTGCCGTTCGGCAGGCGCGCGATCCGGGCCAGGAGGCGGGCGATGCAAGGAATCGAGCCCGTGACGCCGGCGGCGACGACGGGATGGCTCGGCGCCACATGCTGCCAGCTCATGCTCAGCGCGTCGACCAGGAGGCGACGCCGCAGTGAAGGATCGAGGCAGCCCTCGGCGGCCAGGATGGGTGGCCAGGCCTGCGCCAGCAGCTGCAGAAAGACCTGGGTCTGCTGCCAGTGATCGGCCAGATCCGCCGGTACCAGCGTGTCCAGCCCGGCGAGGCCGACCTCCTCGTTGTGCAACTCGTCCAGGAACCGGGCGAGCTCGGCGGCCAGCCGCACCGCCTGCTCGAGCGGCATGCCGGGCTCCTTGGCCTGCACCAGACGGGTCAACAGCAGCTGCCGCCGCACTTGGCTGATGGCCGGAGCCAGGGTCAGCTCGAGCGCCGGGTCGATCAGCAGCTCCGGCTCGTCCGGCTCACCGATCGGTACCAGCCGCGGCAGCAGCAAGGGGACGCCGCCGCTCACGCGCAGGAACACCTCGCGCGCGGCGAGACAGGTGCGGCGGCTCGGCAGCAGCAGCAGCGTATCCGCCAGTCGCTCGCGGTCCCATTCCAGCAGCCCCTCGATCAGGGTGTCGAGGAACGGCTGGTTGGCTGGAATGGTGTGGACATTGTACATGCCCGGCAGCCTACCGGTATTGCTGCCCGCCAGCGAGATTTGGCAGCAGCGCTGCCCATCTCCCGGTACCTTCCAGCACCACCTGCCGGGCACCTGCGGTGTGGTCCGGCAACAGGTCCAGCGTGACCGTCAGTCGCTCGGCCGGCCACAGCCATGGTGCACGGTCTGGCCATTCGACGAGCACCGCACCACGCTGCCAGCATTCCTCGAGTCCGAGCTCGTCGATCTCGCTTGCATCGCCGATACGGTAGAGGTCGCTGTGGGTGACCTCGAGGCCCGGCAGCTCGTAGCTCTGGAGCAGGGTGAAGGTCGGGCTTGGCACGGCGATGTCGGTCCCGGCGAGACCGCGGATCACCGCCCGTGCCAGCTCGCTCTTGCCGGCGCCGAGGTCGCCCGTCAGCAGCACGACGCTGCCGGGGGCGAGGCAGGCGCCGAGCCGCGCACCCAAGGCACGGGTGGCGGCGAGATCGGGCAGGAGAAGGCCGATCTGAGCCCGCTCCATGCCCGGCGTCCCGGTCAGTAGCGGTATTGCTCGGGCTTGAACGGACCGCGCGGGGCGATGCCGATATAGGCCGACTGCTTCTCGCTGAGCTTGGTGAGCTTGACGCCGATCTTCTCCAGATGCAGCGCCGCCACCTTCTCGTCGAGGCGCTTGGGCAGCGTGTAGACCTTGTTGGCGTAGGCCTCGGGGTTGGTCCACAGCTCGATCTGGGCCAGCGTCTGGTTGGCGAACGAGGCCGACATGACGAAGCTTGGATGGCCGGTGCCGCAGCCGAGATTGACCAGACGGCCCTCGGCCAGCAGCAGGATCCGCTTGCCGTCGGGGAACTCGATCTCGTCCACCTGCGGCTTGACGTTGTGCCAGCGCAGGTTCTTCAGCCCGGCGACCTGGATCTCGCTGTCGAAATGGCCGATGTTGCAGACGATGGCCCGATCCTTCATCTCCCGCATATGGTCGAGCGTGATGACGTCGACATTGCCGGTGGCGGTGACGAAGATGTCGGCGCGCGGTGCCGCGTCCTCCATGGTCGTGACCTCGTAGCCTTCCATCGCCGCCTGCAGGGCGCAGATCGGGTCGATCTCGGTGACCACGACGCGGGCGCCGGCATTGCGCAGCGAGGCGGCGGAGCCCTTGCCGACGTCGCCGAAGCCGGCCACCACCGCGACCTTGCCGGCCATCATCACGTCGGTGGCACGGCGAATGCCGTCGACGAGGCTCTCGCGGCAGCCGTAGAGATTGTCGAACTTGGACTTGGTGACGCTGTCGTTGACGTTGATCGCCGGGAACAGCAGATCGCCGCGGCGCTCCATGTCGTAGAGCCGGTGCACGCCGGTGGTGGTCTCCTCGGTGACGCCGCGCACCGAATCGCCCAGGGCCGTGTACCAGCCGGGATGAGCCTTGAGCTGCCGCTTCATCGCCTTGTAGAGCGCCTCCTCTTCCTCGTTCTTCGGGTCGTCGAGGACGGTCGGGTCGCGCTCGGCCTTACGACCGAGGATGCACAGCAGCGTGGCGTCGCCGCCATCGTCGAGGATCATGTTGGGGAAGCCGCCGTCGCCCCAGGCGCAGATCCGGTGAACGTAGTCCCAATACTCGTCGAGCGTCTCGCCCTTGACGGCGAACACCGGGGTGCCGCCCTTGGCGATCGCGGCCGCGGCGTGGTCCTGGGTCGAGAAGATGTTGCACGATGCCCAGCGCACGTCGGCGCCAAGCACCTTCAGGGTCTCGATCAGCACCGCGGTCTGGATCGTCATGTGCAGGCAGCCGGCGATCCGGGCGCCCTTGAGCGGCTGCGACGGTCCGTACTCGGCTCGGATCGCCATCAGGCCGGGCATTTCGGTCTCGGCAATCGCCAGCTCTCGCCGGCCCCAATCGGCAAGCCCGATATCCGCCACCAGGTAATCGCTAGACGCGCTCATGAAGCTTCCTCGACAGGATTGAACTCAGGGGATCGGCCGCGACCGAACAAAACCGCTGCGCGTGCCGCACTGCAAACTGGAGCCGCCTAAAGCACAGCCGTACACCAGCGGCAAGCTTGCCACCGACACGGTGGACGCGCTACTCGTCGAAGCCGCGTTCGATCAGGTCGCCCAACACTGCAAGAGCGGCCACGGCGTCGTCACCCTCGGCGCGCAGCGTCAGCATTGTGCCGATACCCGCGCCCAGCAGCATCAGCCCCAGAATGGAGGTGCCGGCCACCGTCTGATCATCGCGGGTGACCTCGACCCGGGCCACAAACGTGGCCGCGGTACGCACGAACTTAGCTGCAGCACGGGCGTGCAGGCCACGCTGGTTGACGATGGTGGTCTCGCGGCTCAGCACGGCGTCGGTCATTCAGGCCCGGTCGCCGTTGAGCAGCTGGCTGGCGACGTTGATGTACTTGCGGCCGGCCTCCTGCGCCGCGGTGACAGCCTCGCGCAACGGCTCGCTCTGGCGGACGCTGGCGAGCTTGATCAGCATCGGCAGGTTGACCCCGGCGATCACCTCGATGCCCTTGCGATCCATGGTCGAGATGGCGAGGTTGGACGGCGTGCCGCCGAACATATCGGTGAGTACGACGACGCCGCTGCCATCGTCGACGTCGCGGATCGCCTCGACGATCTCGGTGCGCCGCTGCTCGATGTCGTCATCGGCGCCGATGCAGACCGCACGGACCATGGCCTGCGGGCCGACCACATGCTCCATGGCGGAGAGGAACTCGGCCGCGAGCCGGCCGTGGGTCACCAGGACGAGACCGATCATGAACCCGTCCTCACGCCGGCTGCGCCGCGGCGCGCGTCAGTTCACGGTGGACGGTCGTGGCGGCCCAGCCGAGGCGATGCAGCCAGTCGGTCAGGATCTCGGCCAGGAAAACCGATCGGTGCTTCCCGCCCGTACAGCCAAAGGCGATCGTCAAGTAACTTTTCCCTTCCGTCTGATAGCGCGGCAGCAGCGGCAGCAGGAGAGCCTGAAGATCGACCACGAACGGAGCCAGGGCCGGATCGGAGCGGATATGCGCCTGCACGGCCGGATCCCGCCCGGTTTTCGGCCGAAGGTCGTCGATGTAGAAAGGGTTGTGCAGGAAGCGCACGTCGAACACCAGATCGGCCTCGCGGGGCAGCCCGTTCCGGTAGGCGAACGACAGCACGGCGATGGCCATCTGGCCGCCCGCCGGCGAAAAGCGCCCGCCGAGCAGCCGGCGCAGATCTGGTAGCGACAGATCGCTGGTGTCGATGACCATGTCGGCGGCCGCCTGCAGGGGCGCCATCAGCTCGCGTTCCTCGACCAGTGCGTCGCGCACGCCGGCAGCATCCGCGAGCGGGTGGCGACGACGGGTCTCGGTGAAGCGGCGTCGCAGGACCTCGTCGTCGCAATCGACATAGAGCAGGCAGGCCCGGGTGGCCGAGCGCGCTTCCGCCAGCACCGCCGCCACGCGGGCGGCGGTGAAACCGCGCGTACGGCTGTCGACGCCGACGGCTAGGCGATTGGGGCCGGCATCGTCCCCGCGCAGCACCCGCCCGAGCAGATTGACCGGGAGGTTGTCGACCGCCTCAAAACCGAGATCTTCGAGGATTTTGAGGCAGGTGGTCCGACCCGCGCCCGACATTCCGGTGACGACGACGGCCTCGCTCATCGGGCCTCAATGCGCCCGGCGCGCAGTTAGAGCGATGAGGACTTGTGCCGCAGCCGCTGGCGCCCTGCCGTCCAGGCGCAATCTCGGCAGCTCGACGCCGGCAACCAGCGCCGTCGCACATGTCGGCAGCCGCTCGCTCTCAAAACCAACCGCTAATTCGACACAGAGGGTCACGGGAACCCCGACCGTGGTGGCCAGCCGAAAGATGCCGTTGCCTCGCAGCTCGATCAAGCCCGTTTCGGCAACCGGCGTCGCGTAGATGCAGCCGCATCGCCGTTCGACCTGCACGAGATCGTCCGCCACCAGATACGCCCCGGCGGCCAACAGGTCGGCGATGAGAGCCGACTTGCCGGCACCTGAAGCGCCGCGCACCAGAATGCCGCGTCCACACCAGGCGGCGGCCGACGCATGCAGGCGTAGCGTCGCCACCGCAGGGCTCAAGCGGCGGCGCCCGGGGCCCGCCCGGTCAGCACGGCATAGATCTGCAGCGGGTCCTGCTCGCTGCGCAGGCGGGCGCAGATCTCAGGATCGCGCAACAATCGTGCGATACGCGCCAGGGCCTTGAGCTGGACCGTGCTCGACTCTTCCGGGGCAAGCAGCAGGAAGACGAGGTCGACCGGCGCGTCGTCCAACGCGTCATACTCGACCGGCGTGGTCAGGCGGGCGAAGAAGCCCATCAGTTTGGGCAGGTCGGGGACGCGGGCATGCGGGATGGCGATGCCCTCGCCGATGCCGGTCGTGCCCAGCTTTTCGCGCTGGTTGAGCGCGGCAAGGATCGCTGCGGCCTCCAACCCGGTGCTCGCCGCGGCGGTGCTGGCAAGTTCCTGAAACAGCTGCCGCTTGCTCCCGCTGCGCAGGGTCAGCAGCATCCGGTCGAGGCTCAAAAACTCTTCAATCTCGACCATCGATGCTCTCCCAAGCGTGCGGATGTCGACGACCGCGACGGGCGGCCTCGTCACCGCGGCGGCCATGACGGCTCTCATCGACCCAGCGCCTTGGCGCGGCGCCGATCCACGGAGGATGCGATTCCGAGAGACTCACGATATTTCGCGACGGTACGGCGGGCGATGACGACACCTTTGTTCTTGAGTTCGGACACGATCTGGTCGTCCGACAGGACCTCGCCGGCGGCCTCCCGCTCGATCATGCGCTTGATCAGCTGGCGGATCGCCTCCGCGCTGTGGGAGGCCTCGCCCGAGGTGGCGGCGATTGCGGTGGTGAAGAAGTACTTGAGCGGAAAGGTTCCGTGCGGGGTAGCCACATACTTGTCCGAGGTGGCGCGGCTGACCGTGCTCTCGTGGAGGCCGGTCGCCTCGGCGATGTCGCGCAAGACCAGTGGCCGCAGATGCTGTGCCCCGCCGTCGAGGAAAGGCATCTGCCGGGCGAAGATCGCCTTGGCAACCCGGAGCACGGTCCGTGCGCGCTGATCGAGTGCCTTGGCCAGCCAGTTGGCCGACTGGAAACGCTCGGCCAGATATTCCTTGGCGCGGCGGTCTTGCGTGTTCCGGTGCAGCTCGCCGTGATACTCGGTGTCGACCAGCACCTTGGGCAGGGTGCCGCCGTTGAGCTCGATGCGCCAGCGGCCGGGCCCCATGACTGTGACGAACAGGTCCGGCACCAACGTCGCTGGCTCGTCCGGCGCGTAGCTGAGACCAGGCTTCGGGTCCAGACGCTTGATCTCGCCGATCATGTCCTGGAGGTCCTCGGCATCGATGCCGCAGCGGCGCATCAGCTCGCCGAAATCCGCCCGTGCCAGCAGCGGCAGGTTACGCAGCAGCGCCGCCATCGCGGGGTCGAGCCGATCGCGCTCGGCCAGCTGCAGCGACAGGCATTCGGCCAGGTCGCGAGCTCCGACGCCGGTGGGCTCGCAGCGATGGAGCGCCTGGCGCACCGCCAGGATTGTCGTCGGCTGGACCCCGAAGCGCTCGGCCAGGACCTCGTCGGTCTCGCGCAGATAGCCGTCATCGTCGATGCTCTCGACCACCTGCAGGGCAACCGCCCGGGTGGCGGGGTCGCGCAGGAGCGCCATGACCTGCTCGGTCAGATGCTCGCGCAGGCCGATGGCCCGCGTCAGCCTCGCCTCAAACGTCGAGCGACCTTCGTCGAAGGCGCTGCCGGCCGGCCGCTTCACCGAAAGCGAGCAGTCGGCGGGCCGAAATGTGGCCACGGTCTCGTGGGCACCGTTCATCATGCTGCCGACATCGTGCAATGCATCCGGGGCGCCCCTCGCATCGAGGGAGCCTGTTGGCACTGCCGCTGGTGCCGCTTGCCGGTCGCTGCGCTCGAGAAAGGGATTCTCGGCAACCTCGGTGTCGACGACGCCGGCCAGCTCGAGATTGGACATCTGCAGCAGCCGGATCGCCTGCTGCAGCTGCGGCGTCAGGACGAGGCTCTGATGCTGCCGCAGCTCGAGCCGGATGCTGGGGGCGAAGCTCATTCTCGCGCCCTAAAGGCTGAACCGCTCCCCGAGGTACACGCGGCGGACGGCGGGGTCGGCCACGATTTCCTCGGGTGTTCCCTCGCGCAGCACGGCGCCGTCGTGAAGGATGTAGGCGCGATCGATGATGTCCAACGTGTCGCGCACATTATGGTCGGTGATCAGCACGCCAAGACCGCGATCCTTCAGGTGGCCGACTAGGTCGCGGATCTCGCCGACATTGATCGGGTCGATCCCCGCCAGTGGCTCGTCGAGCAGGATGAAGCTCGGGCTCGCGGCCAGGGCGCGGGCGATCTCGACCCGGCGCCGCTCGCCGCCGGAGAGCGCCAGCGCCGACGACCGGCGCAGGTGGGCGAGGGCGAAGTCCGCGAGTAGCCGGTCCAGCGTGGCCTCGCGCCGGTCACGATCGGGCTCGGCGATCTGCAGCACGGCGCGGATATTGTCCTCGACGCTGAGGCCGCGAAAGATCGAGGCCTCCTGCGGCAGGTAGCCGATGCCGAACCGCGCGCGCCGGTACATTGGCAGCCGGGTGATGTCGCGGTCGTCGAGCAGGACCTGGCCGGCATCGGCGGCGATCAGGCCGGTGATGATGTAGAAGCAGGTGGTCTTGCCGGCACCGTTTGGCCCCAGCAGGCCCACGGCCTCGCCCCGATTGACGGTCAGCGAGACGTCGCGCAGGACGGTCCGGTTGCGGTAATGCTTGGCCAGATGCCGGGCCGACAGGCGCTCGCGCCCGGCGATGGCCGCCGCTGGCGCCAGAATCGACGCCGGGGATGGCTTGACCAGCAGGTCCGGCCCCGCGGCCATGCTCAGGGCGCCTTCGGAGCGGGGGCCGGCGTCGGCGCGAACAGCGCCCGGACCCGCTGGTCGGGCTTGCCGGCCGCGGTCGCCGTCCGGTTCACGCTCACCGTGGACACGCCCGTGGCGAGATCGGAATCGAGCCGGTCGCCCCGGACCACGTTCTCGCCGCGCGTCAGCACGACGTCCCCCTGCAGCATCAGCTTACGCGTGGCGAGATCGTAGGTCCCCGAATCGCCCTGGGCGGTCTCGCCGGGCTTGGTGATGACCACGTTGCCCTCGGCCTCGATCCGGCTGACGCTCTGCTTGTCGCCGCCGGCCTGGCCCGCTTCGTTGCTGGTGTAGAAGACCCGCATCTTGTCCGAGCGCAGCCGGGTCTCGCCCTGCACCGCGTCGACATTGCCGGTGAAGGTCGCCACCTGCTGGTTCTGCTCGAGCACCAGCCGGTCGGAGGTGATCTCGATGGGCTCGCCACCCCCACCTGCCGCCGCCGCAGGCTGTGCTTGCTGCGCCGTCACCGGTCCCGCCAGGAACAGCGCCCCCGCCAGCCCAGCCGCCGCCAACGTTCGCCTCATGCGATGCCGGCCTTCAGGCAGTCGTGGAGATGGAGCGCACCCACCGGCCGCTCGCCCTCGACCACGAACAGGACGGTCACTGGCTGCGGTGGCCCGTTCATCGCGGCGACGCCCTCGACGGCCAGGGCGCGGGGGCCGATCGTGCGCGGGTTCCTGGTCATGATGTCCGCCGCGGTCCAGCCGAGAATGTCGGGCCCCATGTGACGGCGCAGATCGCCGTCGGTGATGATGCCGCACAAGCGACCGTCGTCTACCACGCCGACACAGCCCAGCCGTTTCTTGGTCATCTCGAGCACGGTCTCGGCGAGGCTGGTGCCGGGGGTCACGAGCGGCAGGTCGTCGCCCCGATGCATGAGCTCCTCGACCCGCAGCAGCTGGCTGCCGAGCTTGCCGCCGGGATGGAACACGGCGAAATCGCGGGCCGAGAAGCCGCGCCGCTCCAGCAGCGCCACCGCCACGGCATCGCCTAGGGCCAGCATGCAGGTGGTCGACGTCGTGGGCGCCAGACCCATCGGGCAGGCCTCGCCGACCTCGGGCAGCAGCAGGCACAGATCGGCGGCTTCGGCCAGGGTGCTGCCCGGTCGGCCGACCATGCCGATGAGCGGGATCGAGAAGCGCCGCGTGTACAGGATGAGGTCGCGCAGCTCGGTGGTCTCGCCCGAGTTCGACAGGGCAAGGACCGCGTCCTGTGGCGTGATCATGCCGAGGTCGCCGTGGCTGGCCTCGCCAGGATGCACATAGAGCGCCGGCGATCCGGTCGATGCCAGGGTGGCGGCGATCTTGCGCCCGACATGGCCGCTCTTGCCCATGCCGGAGACGACCACGCGGCCCTTGACGCCGGCCAGCACATCGACGACGGCGGCGAAAGTGGCGTCGATCGACGCCGCCAGGCTGTGCAGCCCTTCGGCCTCGGTCAGGATCACCTGCCGCCCGCTGGCCAGCGCCGCCACGGCATGATCGTTCATCGGCCCGGCGTTCACCGCGGGCGCAGGCTGGATTGGGGCGAGGCTAGCTGACACCATGGCTCAATGACTTTTCTTCCGGCGAGGCGCTCGCAAGGCGGGCAGCCGCGCGACAGGGCATCGGCGCCGGCTCGGAGTATCCGGTCGTGCCCGCAGAACGTCAACGCGGCGATCGTGCCGGGCTCCAGGAGAGGCCAGGGCACTCAATGCGCGAAGATGTCCTGATCGGGCCAGCCGGCCAGATCGAGCTGGGCCCGGATGGGCAGGAAGTCGAAGCACGCCCGCGCCAGTGCGGTCCGCCCCTCCCGCGCCAGCATGACATCCAGCCGCGCTCGCAACGCATGCAGATGGAGCACGTCGCGGGCGGCGTAATGGAGCTGCGTGTCGCTCAGCTCGTCGGCACCCCAGTCCGAGCTCTGCTCGGCCTTGTCGAGATCGATGCCCAGGAGCTCGCGGACGACGTCCTTGAGCCCATGCCGGTCGGTGTAGGTCCGGGCAAGGCGCGAGGCGATCTTCGTGCAGTAGACCGGCCGGCAGTCGACCTCGAGATATTGGTGCAGCAGCGCCAGATCGAAGCGGGCGAAGTGGAACAGCTTGAGCCGGCTCGGATCGGCCAGGAGCCGGCGCAGGTTGGGTGCGGCATAGTCCCCACGCCGGAACTGCACCAGGTGCGCCGCGCCGTCGCCGTCCGACAGCTGCACGACGCATAGCCGATCGCGCGCGGGGCGGAGACCCATGGCCTCCGAATCGATGGCGACCTCCGGACCCAGCTCGAGCCCGTCCGGCAGGTCACCTTGATGTAGCGTGATGCTCATCGTGCGATCATCCACCATGTCACCGATCAACGCGTAACCCACTCTTGGTTAACCGAGTGCGAACGGCATGTGGGTGACATGGTGCCCAGGAGAGGACTCGAACCTCCACGCCCTTGCGAGCGCTAGCACCTGAAGCTAGTGCGTCTACCAATTCCGCCACCTGGGCAGCGCGTGCGGGCTTGTGTATGAGCAAGCGCGAGGCGCGTCAACTCGAGAGTGCCGTGATCGGCGGTGACCACGAGCTTCGGCGCGTGTTCGGCAAAATGAGAGGGAAGCGCCATGCGCAGCAAGCTGGTGACGGTATTCGGCGGCTCGGGTTTCGTCGGCCGCTACGTCGTGCAGCGCTTGGCCGAGCGGGGGGCCATCATCCGGGTGCCCACCCGCCATCCGGCGCGTGCGATGTTTCTCAAGCCGCTGGGCGCCGTGGGCCAGATCAATATCGAGCCCTGGAATTCCAAGGCGGCGGGCGAGGTGGAACGGCTGTTGGAAGGCGCCGACGCCGCGGTGAGCCTGATCGGGATCCTGTTTGAGAGTGGCCGCGGCGATTTCGAGCGGTTGCAGGCGCGCCTTCCCGGCGAGATCGGCGCTGCCGCGACCAAGCTGGGGCTGGAGCGCATCGTCCATCTGTCGGCGATCGGCGCCGATCCGCACGGCGAGGCCGCCTATGCCCGCACCAAGGCCGCCGGCGAGGTGGCATTGCAAGCGAGCTTTCCGGCGGCGACGATCCTGCGACCGAGCATCGTGTTCGGCCCGGAGGACGGATTCTTCAATCGCTTCGCGCGGATGAGCCAGCTTTCGCCAGCGCTCCCGCTGATCGGCGGCGGCAGGACCCGCTTCCAGCCGGTCTATGTGGGCGATGTGGCGGATGCCGTCGTGGCCGCCATGACCCGGCCCGAGACCGCGGGCGGCACCTATGAGCTGGGTGGCCCCACGATCTACAGCTTCAAGGAGCTGCTCACCTACATCCTTCATGTTACCGGCCGCCGCCGGCTGCTGCTGAACGTGCCGTTCGGGCTCGCCAGCCTGCAGGCGAAGCTGCTGCAGTTCCTGCCGCAGCCGCCGTTGACGCCGGACCAGGTCGAGATGCTCAAGCGTGACAACGTGACGACGCCGGGTGCGCCCGGTCTCGCGGAGCTGGGCCTGGCGCCGACGCCGCTCGAGGTGATCGTGCCGCAATACCTGAAGACCTATACGCTGCCGGTGGCTCGGCTGCCGGTGATTTAGCCTGCCGCGCCGGCAGGCATGTTGGGCAGACCTTAACCACAGCTCCCCCATGCTGCCGCCACCCCGGACGAGGATGGCGGCATGCGGTGGACTCGAAAGGCGCCCTTCGTCTGGACGGCGACCATGGGCGTCAGCCTGCTGCTTCTGGCCCTCTGGCTGGTGGCGGAGGCTGGCGCCGTTGGCATCGGCGGTGGCTGGCCCAGGCTGGCCATGGCGCTCGACCCCGCCGTGTCGGGCTCGATCCCCGATCTCTGGGCGTTGCTGCAGCTCGTCGTGGCAGCCGTGACCGCTTGCTGCCTGCGCCGCTGCGGCCCTGCGGCCGCCGTGCTGCTCGTGCTGGCGGTAGCGGACGGCGGCGATATGACTGCGCGCCTCGCGCCCCTGCTGAGCGATGATCCGGCGCTCGCCAAGCTCGTGGCCAGCACCGGGCTTGGGGCTGCGGCATTGGCGCCGACTGTGCTGATGTGGCGTCGTTCTTGCTTCTTCCAGCGTCGACTCGGGCGGCGGCTGGCAGTGCCGTTGCTGGCTTGGGGCGTGACGTCGGTCGGGTTCGACGCGCTCGGTAGCGGGCTGGCGGATGCCTGTCATTGGCTCACCGTGGCCGAGGAAGCGATTGAACTCCTGCTCTACGCCGCGCTCGCGATGAGGCTGTTGGACAGCGTTCTCTGCGTAGGCGGAGTGAGCGCAGAACGTCCCATTTTGGTACATTAAGCGGCCTGTGAGAATGCGCTGGGTGCTTGAATCTCGGCTCAGTTGCTGACCATAGTCGCCATTACAATAAAATAGTCCCAAATCAGGACGAAGCGTCTGGCTGTTGCTGGACGCTATGCACGCATGCCGGTATAGGCTGCGACACGATAGATTTACCTTGAGTCGATCAACCGTCGGAAACTGCCGGCGGCCGCCGGAGGATGACGGGCATGTCCGCCAAGATGATGCAGTTCGTGAGCGTGCCGCCGAGCATGCCCGACAAGCGCGGGCCAGCCGAGCGCAAGGCCGATTTCGCCGAGATTTACGGGCGGTTCGCGCCGGATCGCGCCACGCAGCAGGCGTCGCGCTGCGAGCAGTGCGGGGTGCCGTTCTGCCAGGTCCATTGCCCGCTGCACAACAACATCCCTGACTGGCTCCGACTGGCGGTCGAAGGTCGGATGGAGGAGGCTTACGAGCTCTCCTCGGCCACCAACAACATGCCCGAGATCTGCGGCCGGATCTGCCCGCAGGACCGGCTGTGCGAAGGCAACTGCGTCATCGAGCAGTCGGGCCATGGCGCCGTCACCATCGGTGCCGTCGAGAAGTACATCACCGACACCGCCTTCGATCAGGGCTGGGTCCAGCCGGTGCGGCCGGCGCGCGAGCTGACCCAGTCGGTGGGCGTCATCGGCGCCGGCCCGGCCGGGCTCGCCTGCGCCGAGGAATTGCGAAAGCGCGGCTATCAGGTCCACGTCTACGATCGCTACGATCGGGTGGGCGGGCTGCTGATCTACGGCATCCCCGGCTTCAAGCTGGAAAAGTACATCGTCGAGCGGCGTGCCCAGTACCTGCGTGACAGCGGCGTCCATTTCCATCTGGCCACCGACATCGGCCAGGGCGGATCGGGCCTGGCCGAGCTGCGCAAGCGGCACGACGCGGTATTCGTCGCCACCGGCGTCTACAAGGCCCGTGATTTGGCGGCGCCCGGCAGCGGCCTGACTGGCATCGTGCCGGCGCTGGAGTTCCTCACCGCCAGCAATCGCCGCGGGTTGGGCGATACCGTGGCGGCCTTCGAGGACGGTACGTTGAACGCGGCCGGCAAGAATGTCGTGGTCGTGGGTGGCGGCGACACGGCCATGGACTGCGTGCGCACCGCCGTGCGGCAGGGTGCGAAATCCGTGCGCTGTCTTTATCGGCGCGACCGCGCCAACATGCCGGGCTCGATGCGCGAGGTCACGAACGCCGAGGAGGAAGGCGTGGAGTTTCTGTGGCTGTCGGCGCCGGAGGCTTTTCTCGGCGACCGGCAGGTCGAGGCGGTGCGCGCCCACCGGATGCGCCTGGGCGCGCCCGACGCGTCGGGGCGTCAGGCACCGGAGGTCGAGCCCGGCTCGGTGTTCCGGATCGACGCCGACCTCGTGATCAAGGCGTTGGGCTTCGATCCGGAAGACCTGCCGACCCTGTTCGGCGAGCCCGAGCTCAAGGTCAGCCGCTGGGGTACCATCGGCATCGACTGGAACACGATGATGACCGAGCTGCCGGGCGTGTTCGCCGGAGGCGACATCGTGCGCGGTGCGTCGCTGGTGGTGTGGGGAGTCCGCGACGGCCGCGACGCCGCGCAGGGCATCCACGCCCATCTGGCCGCCGGTGCCGCCGCGACCGGTCGCTTGGCCATGGCCTCGTAGGGAAGACGAAGATGCAGAAGTTCGAGAGCGGGGCCGAGTTCGTCGAGACCTGGCGGCGTCAGGCCGAGTACCTGGAGCAGCACGGGCTCTACGACCCGGCGCAGGAGCACGATGCCTGCGGCGTCGGCTGCGTGGTGGCGATCGACGGCCAGCCGCGCCGCGAGGTCGTGCTCAAGGGCATCGAGGCCCTGAAGGCGGTCTGGCACCGCGGTGCGGTCGATGCCGACGGCAAGACCGGCGACGGTGCCGGCATCCACGTGCAGATTCCGCACGACTTCTTCCAGCGCAAGATCAAGGGCGCCACCCGCACTGACAAGCGGATCGCGGTCGGCATGGTGTTCCTGCCGCGTGCCAGCTTCCAGCAGCAGGAAGCCTGCCGCAGCATCGTCGAGAGCGAGATTCTGGGCTTCGGCTACGCCATCCGCGGCTGGCGCCAGGTGCCGGTCGACACCTCGGTGCTGGGCGAGAAGGCGGCCGCCACCCGCCCCGAGATAGAGCAGATCATCGTCGGCAACCCGAAGGATGTCGACGACGACCTGTTCGAGCGCGACCTCTATCTGATCCGGCGGCGGATCGAGAAGCAGGCGCTGGCCGAGAACATCACCGATTTCTACATCTGCTCGCTGAGCTGTCGCTCGGTGATCTACAAGGGCCTGTTCCTCGCCGAGTCGCTGGCGCTGTTCTACCCGGACCTCCAGGACGAGCGCTTCGTCTCCAGCTTCGCGCTGTTCCACCAGCGCTATTCGACCAACACCATGCCGTCCTGGCGGCTGGCGCAGCCGTTCCGGACCCTGGCCCACAACGGCGAGATCAACACCTTCCGTGGCAACGTCAACTGGATGAAGAGCCACGAGACCCGGATGGTCGCCGAGGCCTTCGGCAACCACAACGAGGACGTGAAGCCGATCATCCAGGCCGGCGGTTCCGACAGTGCCGCGCTCGACGCCGTCTGCGAGGCCCTGGTCAGGGCCGGCCGGGCGCTGCCGCTGGTCAAGACCATGCTGATTCCGCCCGCCTGGTCGCACCGGATGGCGATCAAGCCCGAGCATCGCGACCTGTTCGGCTACTGCAACTGCGTCATGGAGCCGTGGGACGGCCCGGCTGCCGTCGTCGCCACCGATTCGCGCTGGGTCGTGGCCGGCCTCGACCGCAGCGGCCTGCGCCCGATGCGCTACTCGCGCACCCGCGACGGCCTGCTGGTGGTCGGCTCCGAGACCGGCATGACGCCGCTGAACGACAACGACGTGATCGAGAAGGGCAGGGTCGGCCCCGGCGAGAACATCGCCGTCGACATGCTGACCGGCACCTTCTACCGCGACCAGGAGTTGAAGGACCATCTGGCGGCGCAGAAGCCCTACGGCCGCTGGATGGAGAACATCACCCACCTGGACGAGCGGGTGAAGGAGCTGCCGTTCGCGCCGACCCAGTACGAGCGTGCCGACCTGAAGCGTCGTCAGAACCTCTATGGCCTCACTATCGAGGACATGGAGCTGATCCTGTCGCCGATGGTGCTCGACGGCAAGGAAGCCATCGGCTCGATGGGCGACGACACCCCGCTGGCGGTGCTGTCCAAGCATTATCGCGGGTTGCATCACTTCTTCCGCCAGCAGTTCAGCCAGGTCACCAACCCGCCGATCGATCCGTTGCGCGAGTGGCGGGTGATGAGCCTGAAGACGCGCTTCGGCAATCTGGGCAACGTCTACGACGAGGACCCGAGCCAGACCCGGATCTTGCAGTTGGAGAGCCCGGTCCTGACCTCGAGCGACGTCGAGGGCGTCAAGGACCATTTCGGCGCCAATCTGCGGGTCATCGACTGCACCTTCGAGGCCGGCCCGGAGGGCAAGCTGCGCCTCGCCCTCGACCGGATCCGCCAGGAGGCCGAGGAAGCCGTCCGCGGCGGCTGCGAAACCCTCATCCTGAGCGACGAGGCGGTAGGCCCCGACCGGGCGCCGCTGCCGATGATCCTGGCCATGGGTGCGGTGCACAGCCATCTGGTCCGGCAGGGGCTGCGCAGCTTCAGCTACCTCGTGGCGCGGTCCGGCGAGTGCCTGGACACTCACTATTTCGCCGTGCTGATCGGGGTCGGGGCGACTGCCGTCAACGCCTACCTGGCCGAGGCCGCGATCGCCGACCGCCACAGCCGCGGGCTGTTCCCCGGGCTCGGACTCGAGGAGTGTCTCGCCCGCTTCAAGGAGGCCATCAACCAGGGCCTGCTCAAGGTGATGTCCAAGATGGGCATCTCGATCATCAGCTCCTACCGCGGCGGCTACAATTTCGAGGCCGTCGGCCTGTCGCGCTCGCTGTGCCGGGAATACTTCCCCGGCCTGATCACCCGTATCTCCGGCATCGGCCTTACCGGCATCAAGAAGCGGATTCGCGAGCTGCACGCGCGCTCCTATGCCGGCGTCGAGCCGCCGCTGGCGATCGGCGGCTTCTACCGCTACCGCCGCGGTGGCGAGACCCACACGCTGGAAGCCAAGGTGATCCACCAGCTCCAGCATGCCGTGGCCAGCGATTCCTACCACGCCTACAAGCGCTTCACCGAGATGCTGGAGGCGCAGGACCCGATCTCTATCCGGCATCTGCTCGACTTCAACCGCAAGCTGCCGGCCGTGCCGCTCGACGAGGTCGAGAGCATCACCGAGATCAGGAAGCGCTTCGTCACGCCCGGCATGTCGCTGGGGGCATTGTCGCCCGAGGCGCACGAGACGCTGACCATCGCCATGAACCGCATCGGGGCGAACTCCGACAGCGGCGAGGGCGGCGAGGGGGCCGAGCGGTTCCACCCGCGCGCCAACGGCGACAACGCCAACTCGCCGATCAAGCAGGTGGCCTCGGGACGGTTCGGCGTCACCGCCGAGTACCTGAACGCCGCCAAGGAGCTCGAGATCAAGGTGGCGCAGGGGGCGAAGCCCGGCGAGGGTGGCCAGCTGCCGGGCTTCAAGGTGACGCTCGAGATCGCCCGCCTGCGCCACGCCACCCCCGGCGTCACGCTGATCTCGCCGCCGCCGCACCACGACATCTACTCGATCGAGGACCTGGCGCAGCTCATCTACGACCTGAAGCAGATCAACCCCGACGCCCGCGTCGGCGTCAAGCTGGTCTCCGAGAGCGGCATCGGCACCATCGCCGCCGGCGTGGCCAAGGCCAAGGCCGACGTGATCCTGATCGCCGGCCATGTCGGCGGCACCGGGGCTTCGCCCCAGACCTCGATCAAGTATGCCGGCACGCCGTGGGAGATGGGCCTCTCCGAGGTCAACCAGATCCTGACCCTGAACCGGCTGCGCCACCGCGTCACGCTGCGCACCGACGGCGGCATCAAGACCGGCCGCGACGTCGTCATCGCCGCGCTGATGGGGGCCGAGGAATACGGTATCGGTACGCTGTCGCTGGTGGCGGTGGGCTGCATCCTGGTCCGCCAGTGCCACTCCAACACCTGCCCGGTCGGCGTCTGCACCCAGCGCGAGGACCTGCGCCAGCGCTTCACCGGCTCGCCCGAGAAGGTCATCAACTTGATGAGCTTCATCGCCGAGGAGGTGCGCGAGGTGCTGGCGTCCCTGGGCCTGCGCACACTGCAAGAAGCGGTCGGCCGCACCGATTTGCTGCGCCAGGTCAGCCGCGGCAATCCCGACCTCGACGATCTCGACCTCAACCCGCTCCTCGCCCAGATCGACCCCGGCCCGCACGGCCGCTGCTGCTCGATCGAGGGCCGCAACCCGGTGCCGGACACGCTCGACGCGCAGATGGTCAAGGACGCGCGGCCGATGCTCGAGGACGGCGAAAAGATGCAGCTCGCCTACAATGTCCGTAACGTCCACCGCGCCGTGGGCACGCGCCTGTCGGCCGAGATCACCCGCCGCTACGGCATGGACAAGCTCGCTCCGGGCCACATCACCGTCCGTCTGCGCGGCTCGACCGGGCAGTCGCTCGGCGCCTTCGCCGTCCAGGGCCTCAAGCTCGAGGTGTTCGGCGATGCCAACGACTATGTCGGCAAGGGCCTCTCCGGCGGCACCATCGTGGTCCGCCCGCTGCCCTCCAGCCCGATCGTCTGGGCCGACAACGTCATCATCGGCAACACCTGCCTCTACGGTGCCACCGCCGGCAAGCTGTTCGCCGCCGGGCGGGCCGGCGAGCGTTTCGCCGTCCGCAACTCCGGTGCGTCCACCGTGGTCGAGGGCTGCGGCGACAATGGCTGCGAGTATATGACCGGTGGTGTCGCCGTGCTGCTGGGCTCGGTCGGCGACAATTTCGCCGCCGGCATGAGCGGCGGCATGGCCTATGTCTGGGACCCCAAGGCGCTGCTCGCCGAGCGCATCAACGCCGACATGGTGATCTTCCAGCGCGTGGAGGTGCCGCACTACGTGCAGCAGCTTCGCTCGCTCCTGGCCGAGCACCACGCCATGACCCAGAGCCCGCTGGCCGAGCGCGTCCTGCGCGATTTCGATCTCGAGCTCGGCCGGTTCTGGCAGGTGGTGCCGAAGGAGATGCTCGACCGCCTGGCCGTCCCGGTCCGCGCCGAGCCGGAAGCGCTGCGCGCCTGAGTGACGCCGCGGGAGGGGACGCCGGCGCGTCTCCTCCCGCACCCAACCCGATGCACGGGATCAATGGAGCGCACCGCGATGACCGAGGTCAGGCCGCCCTCCATGCGGATGAACGACCATCGAGTTGCGATACTGAGCCGAAGCCGCTGATCTGCATCGGCGCTGCGGGCATGACGCGCGAGTTCGAAACGATCTGAAACCCGGGGCGACATCGTGCTGAAACAGCGCCTGTCGATAGTGCCTGAGCTACTTCGGGCGTCAGGCCCGGGGCGGGTTCGCGGGATGCCGTGACGGGCACGCGCTGGTTTGCGCCAGGCTGCCGCCACGCCGCCCGTGTTGCCTGCGCCGTGGTGCGGCGTGCCATTCCTGCACGGGATCTCGACCATGTCCGACCTGGGTGAAGCACATCCGCCGCAGCCACGTGGCCGGGCGCGCCGCCGCGGCTGGCGGCACCCGATACGTGCCGGCCACGGCCTCCACGGCTCGCTCGGCGCCGCCATCGCCTGGCTGAATCATGCCATCGCCACCGAGGTGAGGATTCGCCGCTCGATCCGGGAACTCGCGGCCATGCCGGAGCGGGGGTTGCACGACCTCGGGCTGGACCGGGGCGACATCAGGTGCGTCACCCACCCCGGCCGCTTCTGATCGCCCTCCCGCGACCGACCATCCATGCGACCATGAGCTACTGCCGTTGCGATGGCGATGCGGCCCCTGGCGACTACGGCAGACAGCCGCTTTGCCGGCGTCACGCTAGCCGGGATCACGGGCCGAACGCGAGATTCGGCAGCCACAACACCACGCCCGGCAGCAGGAGGAGTAGGAAGATCAGCCCAACGATGGTGGCAATGAACGGGATGGCCTCGATCGTATAGTCCTCGATCTTGACATCCATCAGCGAGCACACGGCGAACATGGCGACGCCGACGGGCGGCGTCATGCTGCCGAGCGTGACGATGCTCATCATCAGGATGCCGAAATGCACCGGATCGATCCCGACCTTGGTCACGATCGGCACGAAGATCGGCGTCAGCAGCAGGACCATCACCGTGCTCTCGACGAAGCAGCCGGCGATCAGCAGGAACAACAAGATCGTCGAGACGATCAGGTAGGGGTTCTCGAGGCCACCCAGCATCCAGCCGGAGATCTGCTGGGGCACCTGCAGATAGATGGTGGCGAAACCGACCATTCCCGACATCAGGATGATCAGCATGATCAGCCCGATATCCGAGATGGCGTGACGGAAAGCGCGCTGCACCTTCTCGAGGTTGAGCTCCCGGTGCGCGAGGAAACCGACCGCGAAGGCGTAGACCACGGCGAAAGCGCCCACCTCGGATGGCGTGAACACGCCGCCACGGATGGTGAGCACCAGGGCTACCGGGAATAACAATGCCCATTTGGCGTCCCAGATCGCGAAGAACAGCGCCGCGAAGGTCGGCTTCTCCGAGTCCGCCACCACATAACCGCGCTTCCTGGCGATCAGATAGGTCGTCAGCATCAGGCCGACCATCATCAGCAGGCCCGGGATGATGCCCGCGAGGAACAGCCGACCGATCGAGACATTGCCGACATAGCCATAGAGGATCAGGCCAATGCTCGGCGGGATCGTCGCGGTGATCAACGCGCCGACCGCGATGGCCGCGGCGGAGAAGCCTTTGCCATAGCCGTTCTTGATCATGGTGGGGCCGAGAATGCGGGCTTCCATCGCGGCGTCGGCGACCGCTGAGCCGGAAACGCCGCCCATCACCGTGGACAGCACGATGGCGACCTGCGCCAGGCCGCCCGCCATCCAGCCGACCGCGACATGCGAGAACCGGAACAGCCGGTCGGTGATGCCGCTTTCGTTCATCAAATGTCCCGCGAACACGAAGAAGGGGACGGCCAGGAGCGGAAAGCTCTGGCTCATCGTCGCGATCTTCTGGACCGCGATCGACATCGGCATGTTGGTATCGTTGAGGAAGAAAACGAAGCCGGAGATGCCGATGGCGAAGGCGACCGGCGCGCCCAGAAACATCAACAGGAAAAACGTCGCGACAATTACAGACATATTACAGTTCCATCGTCGCGACGCCGTCGGCTTCTGTTCGCGAATAGATCAGCTGCTTGCCGGTGCGCCGCTCGACCCAGGCCCTGGCGATGTTCCTGCACAGCGCGACGCCGAGCATCACCGCCCCGATCGGCACGGCCGAGGTCACCCAGGCATAGGAGAAGCCACTGTCACCGAACTGCCGCGCCATGTTCAGCATCGTCAGCCGGTAGCCTTCCACCGCCAGCAGGCCGAGAAAGACGAGGATCACGGCGCTGATGACGAGCTCGAGCCTGAACCGGTTGCGTGGCGAGAAATATCGCACGAACAGATCGATGCCGAGATGGCCCTTCTCCCGCATAGCGCGGGCGGCCCCGAAGAAGCACAGCCAGATGAACAGAAGCTGCGCCATGTCGACCGACCAGATCAACGGGTAGCCGAAGCTCCGCATCACCGCCGCGATGAACACCAGCCCCACGACCGCCGCAAGCAGGATGGCCGCAATCGCAAACTCCGCGCGTTCGAGAATGCCTAGCACGATATCTTCCTCCCGAAGGCAGGAGCCACGGGGACATTCCCGTCTGCTGCGATTGTCGCGTCAGTTCGACCCGGCGATCTGGTTCAGCTGCTCGCGAAGCTCGGCATAGCCCAGCGTCTCGTAGACGGAGGCCGTGGCGTCACGGAACGGCTTGGTGTCGATCTCGGTAACGGTGACACCCGCTGCCTTGAGATTGCTCTCCAGCGTGGCCAGCGAATCCGCGGTACCTTTTGATGCCATGTCGCCGGCCTTCAATGCCTCCTCGCGCAGCATCGTCTGCAGCTCTGGCGGCAGGCCGTCGTACCAGATGCTACTGGTCACCATGCCGGTGATCAGGTTGATGTGGCCGGTCATGGTGACGAATTTCGTCACTTCTTGCAGCTTGGAGTTATAGCCGGCCGGCAATTGTGCCTCGACCGCGTCGATGACATTCTGCTGCAGTGCCGAGTAGACCTCCGCATATGGCATCGGCGTCGGTGTCGCGCCCATGGCCTTGACCGTCTCGATCCATACCGGGGCGCCCGGCGTGCGCATGCGGATGCCGGCGAGGTCGGCGGGGCCGCTGATCGGCTTTTGCGTCCAGAGCTCCCGCTCGCCCTGCCACCAGTTGAACGAGAGCACCTGCAGGCCGGAGCTCTGGCTGAGCTTCCCGACCCATTCCTCGAAGAGCGGCGAGGTGACCACCTTGCGGATGCCTTCGAACCCGCTCGCGACATAGGGCGCGCCGAGCACGCCGAACTCCTTCTGAAAGACGGCGATGCGGCCGCCATCCACGATGACGGCGACCGGCGCGCCCGCGCGCGCCTGCTCGAGCACATCCTCGTCCGGCCCAAGCTGGGAGTTCGGGAAGAGCTTGACCTCCATCGCCCCCTTCGAGCGCTCTGCGACCGCGGTCTGGAAGCTCTCCAGCCCCTTGTAGAGGGGATCGCTGGTATTGAGTGCGGTATTGACGCTGAGTGTATAGTCGGCCGCATGAACCTGTCCCGTCCATGCGATGCCGCCCGCCAGGAGCAATGTCCCGATCGCTGCATGGAGCATGAGTGCCGCCCTGTTTCTTTGATTCATCTCGAGCGTGTCCTTGTGATCGTAGGAGCGTGACTTGACGCTGCTCGGACCCCCGCACAAGGCGGCGGCGCGCCGGGCGCGGCCGATCCCGGCCTCGCGGCATGTCGCGGGCTCGCATCGCAGATCGTTCGGGGCTCTGGCGCGACGGCACGTGCCCGCCGTGTGCGGCTCGCCTGACAGGCGTGGTGGAAGCCGTCGAGGGCAGGGGTGGCGGTACCGGTCTCGGCGTCAGGCGTCGCCGCGGGCGACCCCATACTGTCGGTGCCTCGATCCCCTTCCCTCCCATCATTGTGTGATTCGTTAGCACCCGAGTGTCCTGGTGGGCAAGTCCCATTCGGTGCGTATGATGTCCATCGATGCGGCGTAAATACTGCTCGCGGAGATAAAAGAATCGGAGCTTTTTATACCCTGCATCCGCTCCGCTATCCTCCCCATGCCACGCATCCTCCGCACCGATGTCGGCGGCCTCGACGGCAAGGCTGTGGCGAGCCCGGCCGGCCGACCATCTGGCTCGATTGTCCCCTTCGGGCGGAGGCCGCCTGATGCGTTGCACGCAATTGAGTGGCGCCATTCACTTTCAGGGCGTATAATATTTATGCGTATTCGCCGAGGTTATGAAATATACATTTTCTACTTTATGATTCTGTTCAGTCGTTTCCTTTGAATAAAATTTCTGCAGATGTGAAAAAGTTAACATCTTGAGTCACTGCCCCATGTTTTTATTGATGGGCCGTAGAAATGATCGCGGCACATGAAATGGAGAGCGACATGGCTGGTACTAATAACGTTCCGATGACGTCTGCGTCATCCGCAGTAGTCTTCGATAGCAAGGTGATGGCTTCCCGACGGCGCAAGGCAACGTTGCTGATGTCGGCGACGGTCCTTTCCTGTGGTATTGCGTCCGACAGCTTCGCACGGGCCGGCAAGCCCCCCGTCGCCAAGGATAGCATCGTCGCGTCGCTGACGCTCAAGAACGGCGGCTACGTGCAGTTCAATGAGGTCGCTCCGGGCGAGCTCGTCGTGCTGGCGCAGAGCCCCGGCGACATGAGCAGCACCGGCAGCCCCTCGACCGTCGCCGGCGTCAGCATCCACGAGCTCAGCCGGCTCGATGCCGTGGGCCAGTATAAGGCCTTCTCGCGCGGTGCGGCACCGCCGGCGGCGTTGCTGCAGGCGCAGCAGCGTGTCAAGGCGGCCGCGCAGAAGAAGCTGCCGCAGCTCCTGATCCACGGCACCAAGGTTCAAAAGCAGGACGCCAAGATCGCCACCGGAACCGTGGCACCGGCCGACGGGGCCTGGTTCCAGAGCAATTACTGCCCGCGCAGCGGTTACAGCTTCAATTATTGCCTGCTCTACCGTACCGGTGGCGGGACCACCGAGCATAACGCCTCGTTCATCCAGTCGACCGTCAATCCCTACCGGGGCAACATCACCCACAAGCTCGAGTACAAGGACTGCTTCCTGTTCGTCTGCAGCTGGACCACGAGCATCACCTGGGGCGTGCAGGAGAACTATGTCGGCTGGATCTCGCAGTCCGGGTCGAACCGTGGGCGGCGCATCACCGTCTTCGACGCGGTGGGCGACGGCTACAACCGGGCCGCCTTCGGCTACTAGGGCAGCAGCGCGCTCAGCCGCCTCAGCCCGGCCGCGGCCGGCCCGGCCCCGGTGAAACATAAAAAAGTACCGTCGTACCGTGCCCGATGCCCGATCAGGCGCCCGCCCCCGGCGCCAACGACATCCCAAAACCTCGACGGGGCTGGCCGCCGACACCGGTGCCGGCGGCCAGTGCCCGAAGACAGGATCTGCTTGGTCGTGGGTGTAAGGCTCTGCGAACTGGCCCGGGACGCTGATGTGGGGCCTGCCGGGCGTTCCGGCGGCGAGCCCGGAGGCAAAGGGGTCCGGACCCTTCACGCCCCACCTCCGCTCCGCTATCCTTCCCCACATGCCACGCACCCTGCGTCCGCGCGGCCGACCGCCCAAGGCGGCGCTGGCGCTGGACGGGAGCAGGATAGAATCCTGACACCCTAGGCGCCAATGTTCTTGCATGCCGACGGGACCGCATCGCGCACGAGGGCGCGTCTGATGCTACCCACACGACAGCCGGCATGCATGATCTGACGACGGGGCTTCTGTCGCGTTGATCTGGGCTCGGAAGCGGCTCGTGCCTTTATCGGCAGGACACATCCCTACGTGGTCTGAATTGGGCATCGGATGCACGGTCTCACTCCCGTCCGGCGTAGATGCCTCAAGGTATCAAGGTCCGAACGAACACGTCATCGAAGACATTGGTGTCGCCCCGCACCGGGTTGGTGGCACGCGAGGTGAAGGCGACGAACCGTTCGTCGGCCGAAATTGCCGGCAGGTAGCCTCCGAGATCGGCCTGGACGCCGCCCGGCCCCAAGCTCACACGCTGGGTCGTACCCGTCTGGCGGTCGCGGACGAATACGTCCACCACGCCATTGGTGTCACCCGATACCAGGTTGGTGGCAAACGACTGGAAGGCGACGAAACGCCTGCCCGCCGAGATTGCCGGCAGGAAGCTGTCAGGATTACTTTGGGTGCCGCTTGGCCCCAGGCTCACCCGTTCCGTGATGCCGTGCGCCCAAGCCGCCGCGGCGACGCTGAACGCAATCACCATGGCCGACCCGAACTTGGAAACCCTGCCGAGCATCCGAGGCATGTGGATCACCCTGCCAGTCCTGTTCACCGTATCAGCGACTGTCTTGCCGCTGTTTCACGCTGCTGTCTCCGGCACGCGCCAGGGTGGGCCTGTGCGCAGGATGACATTGAGGATGACGATCAGTTTGCGTATGGCGGCGGTGAGCGCAAGCTTCTTGGGTTTGCCGGCTCGTTGGTTTTTTGGGGTCGGGCCTCTTTTGCAGCGCTGTTCGGCGCAGTATTCGTTTCGCAAAACCCATCCATCTTATTTGCAAGGTTCGGCGATCACCGTCGCGTCCTCGACCCGCGCGAGACGCCGGCCATGCTCACCCAGTTTCTGGTCCACCCGAGCGACCTCGTGGTCGAAGGCCTCGATCACCGCGAAACGGGCCTCGAGGCTCGTCAACCGGCTCTAAACCCGCTGCAACCGGCCGGTAAGGTCCTCCAGGACCGACAGCGTGCGGTCGAGTATTGCAATGAGCCCGTGCATCCGGGCAAGAGTATGGTCGCCGCCTTCGGCGATGATCCGAGCTTACTTGATTTCGCACTCGGAGGTGATCGGGCGGTCAGGGCGGCGACGGCACGATGCGACCAATGGCGATCCACGATAACCGCTGACCCTCTCCACCCGATCGGCCGACGCACCGCCGATTACGATTGACAGGAGCGCGGTCGCGCGGCGATCATCATAGGATGATAGTCCTGAAAGCAACGAACCCGGCGCCGACCGAACCCGGCGCCGAACGAACCCGGCGCCGAACGAACCCGGCGCCGAACGAACCCGGCCTCTCGCCAAGGG
>JBATRI010000747.1:0-2058 GCA_049292515.1 Geminicoccaceae bacterium | reverse complement strand
GGCACGCGGCGCCCGCCGCCAGCCCGACCGCGCCGGTGAGGTGATCATCGTGCGTCGCTGCAGCGCGAAAATCGGGTGATCCATCTCGTCGTCGAACGGCAGGCCGCCATCGTCCGAGGCGAGGTGCCACCAGCGCGACCCCGCCGTCGGCTCGGCTGTGTCGGCGCGACGATGCGACACGCTCCGGAACGGCAAAATATTAGCCGAAGGCAGCAACTTGGCGGACGATGGAACAGGTCAGACCTTCAGGTGACGGCTGCAACACTTATAGAGAATGATGTCCACAAGTGTAACGTAATGAAACACTCGGCAATGGAATGAACATCCAAATGGGTAGTCGTCACACCACCGCCAGTAGGTATTCCGTAGTGCAGCAATACTACGCACAGCCTTATTCGTGATCGACATGATATAACGTTTTTGTATGGCGTAGCCTAGCCAGCGACGTTATGGTAACCTACACAAGGTGCCACTCCATCAAAAATCGGCCAGGGGGCATAGGTGGCAGGAAACTTCTCACGGCGCGATGATATCGCCGCGAAGCAGCTCATCGAGCGCAATCGGGCGACCATCGACAAACTTGCGGACCATCTCTCCGCGGGAGCCTACTCGGCGTCGCGCAAGCCGCGCGAGGCGCCGCAGCCGGAGGGCCTGAGCATCCATGTTCTGGGCGGCCCCGCGGCGGCCGACCCGCCCCGCCCCTACATCCGCATCAGCCCCAACGAGCGGGTGGTGGTGGCGGACCATGCCAGCGGCCGCCAGCTGCAGTTCCTGGGTCAGATCCGGCGCCAGGACGGCGTGCGCCGTTTCGTCCTGGCCACCAAGGCCAATGGCTTCTTCGCCGAGGTCGGCGATGAAGCTGCCACCAGCCTGGCCGAGCTCGACGGCGTGGCGTTGGAGCGAGACTATGATGACGACCGTCTCAGCGCCGACATTGGTGCCCGGCTCGGCATCGATTAGCGCTGCGTTGCCGCCCCCTGCTAGAGGACGGTGCCATTGGGACAGATGAAGTCTGGTTCGAACCGGCCGGTTGGCATGGACGTCAGGCCCGATTACGACGAGCGTGCCATCATGCGCGCGTGGGAGACCTTCGTCACGGACGGCGAGGACGACGAGGACTGTGACGTCCGCCCGCTGATCAAGGATTCGTGGCATCGCTGCGCCCTGAGTTCCATCGATGCCACCCGTGACGAGGCGCCGATCGCGCAGTGTGCGAGCCAGATCGAGCAGTTGCGCCACGAGAGCCGCGAGTTGCGCGAGGCCGCCCGGGATTCCTTTGCCCGCGGCGGGCGGCTGCTCGAAGGTGCCGAGGCCATGCTGATCCTCACCGACGAGGACGGCGTGATCGTCGAGACCATCGGCGACCGCCGGACGCTCGAGGTCGGGCGACGGATCCATCTCGAGATCGGCGGCGTCTGGAACGAGCAGGTCGTTGGCACCAACGGCATCGGCACGGCGCTGTGGACCGGCGAGCCGGTGTTCGTCCATGCAGCCGAGCATTTCTGCGCCGGCATCAAGCCCTGGAGCTGTGCGGGCGTGCCGATCCGCGACCCGTTCGACAACCGGGTCGTGGGCGTGGTCGACCTCTCCGGCCTGATCGACATCTTCCGGCCGCACAACACCGCTCTGGTGGCGTTGGCCGCGCGGGAGATCGAAAGCGCGATGGCGCGGCGGCAGAGCGAGGAGCGCACCCGCCTGCTCGAGGCCTTCCTGGGCTCGCGGCTCAATACCGGCCATGAGGACGGCGTCATCCTGCTCGACCGCCTCGGCCGGGTCGTCTACAGCCGCCGTGCCCCGGAGCGGGCCCAGATCAAGGGCGTCGAGCGCGACATCGCGCTGGGCCTGCGGCTGCTCGAGCTGTCGGAGCGGATGAGCGAGACCGAGCTGCTCGCGGCACTGCCGAACAATCTTCGCCCTCGCGACGTCAGCCAGCTCAAGATCAACGGCCAGCTGTCCGGTGCCGCCCTCGTGTTCCCCCGCGACCGTGCCGCCCCGCGCACCGCCGAGCCTGCCGTCAGACGTGGCGGCCTGGGCGGGCCGCAGCCGATCGTCGGCCGC
>JBATRI010000746.1:0-3079 GCA_049292515.1 Geminicoccaceae bacterium | reverse complement strand
GCCGCGGCCTGGGCGGGGGACGGGTCGAGGGGCACGGGTGATCTCCGGTCGGGTGAGGAATTGACGGACAATATCATCCTATGGTTGAATTGTTCAAGGATCGTGGTCCTTTGACCGGCGGTGGGGGGCTGTTAGAGTGGCAGTAGCCCGTGGCGAACGGACAGGACATGAGGGAAGCCTATGGTCATGCTCATCACACCGAGCCGTTCCACCCGCTGGCCGACCCTGGCGGCCGTCCTGGCGCTGGTCGTTGCGCCGCTGGCGGCGCAGGCGCAGTCGCTGAAGGACCTGACGGGTGCGGTGGGGGCGGTCACGGGTGGCGGCCGGGGCATCCCGTCGGTGGAGCAGGCGAGCCCGAGCAACCTGACGGGCGTGCTCGAATACTGCCTGAAGAACAAGTATCTAGGCGGCGGCAGCGAGGCGACGGGCAGCTCGCTGCTGGGCAAGCTGACCGGCTCAGGCAAGGCCAGCGACGCGAGCGCCTACAAGGCCGGCAGCGGCGGGATGCTGGAGACGGGCGGCGGGGACAGCTTCAGTCTCGGCGGCAGCGGCATTCAGGAGAAGGTGACCGAGCAGGTGTGCGATCTGGTGCTGGAGCACGCGCGGTCGCTGCTATGAGGGGGAGCCTATGTCGGTAGCGAATGCGGAGCTGGGCCTGACGCAATGAACGGAAAGATTCCTGGCCTCAAGAATCCGTGACTATCAAAAGTATTGCAAGCTGCTCGCGCTCGATTTACCTTGAAATTGCGGCCTAAGAGGAGATGGAAATGCGGCAAGCTCTCTGCATGTAAGAACTTAAGATGGATATGGCTTGGCGTCATCAACGTAAGATGATGACGCCAAGTTGCTATGCAGTTAAGTGCTTAGCAAAGTTTTATTTTAATCATGTCTTCATATAAGGTCAGAAATTATGTACACAATTATTAAGGAAATTGGCGGACGCATAATGATTGCAATTATAGGATTTATTGCCGGCACCTTAGCTATAGCTTTGCTGAGAGATCCAGTGCAGCTGAACTTCGTGCCTAAAATGATGGAGTTCTTCGGCGGCGGTCGAGAGTTTCACGTGTTTACCCTAGAGGGGGAAGGTGATCCAAACGGTCATTATAGAGTCTTTGTATCTGGAAAAGATGAAGAAGCTAGAGGCAGATTAATACAGGTTATCACAGACAACGATACGGGTCAAGATAGACTAATAGGAAAGACGCAATCGTTCGTAACAGTGTTTGAAAGCCATGATCGCATGCAGATGGTGTTCCGGCCCACAAACTCTAAGAATACAGGTGGGGGTGTGTTTATAGGCCGGCGCCTCCTTGACGATGATAAACGTGACGTCTATATTGGGGACATATTAGCATTTACGAAAGATGGAGATTCGTCAGATTGCCGTTTTGTACGTGCGTATGGTGTATTGGGTCCACGACAGCAAGTGCAAGATTTCTCTAAATATTTAAATGATGAAATTTCTCGAGACGATGTGAAGGTCCAACTTCAAGACTGGTCGGACAATCCGTTGGTATCAGCGCCGGGCAATGTTTTGACGTGTAAGCAGCCCTCATAGACTAAAAGTCAGTGGGGGATACGTCAATTATTATATTTGTGATCTGCGCAAAAGTAGCTTAATACTGAACAGCATGAACAGTGCTGCGTCAATTTCAAGCAAGACCTCGAAGTCTTGGACGAGGTGGTGGGTTCGGTTGAATTGGACCAGTGTGCGCTCGACCCCCCACGTGCGGAAGAAAAGGGGTCAGGATTCATTGGAATCGTGTTCAGAGCACATATGAGATCTGACCCTTTGATCTTGATAGCCGCTTTAGCCTCTACTCTCAGTTGCATGATATAGATGATACAGCGACGTGCCCGAGAGCCGGCGGCGCTCACCTCGCCGGGGTGTATCGTACACGTCCCCGCTCGCGCGCCTTCCGGGCTTCCACGTCGCGGTCGCGCGCCTGCGCGTTGGTGACCAGGGCGGCCATGAGCGTCCGTGCCGTGGCGGCGACCTCGTCCACGGCCCGGCTGAAGGCTGGCTCATTGGCAAGCGAGGGCTGGTTGAAGCCGCTGATCTTGCGCACGAACTGCAGTGCTGCCGCGCGGACCTCCGCCTCGGTGGCCGGCGGCTCGAAGTTGAACAGGGGCTTGATGTTCCGGCACATGCCGATCTCCGGGGGGGCAGGGTTTGTCGGCCTCGACGAGAGATGACGACGGGAAAAGGGTCGCGAGTCCTTGCCAGCGTCTCCCGACAACCCGCCCGCCAGCGCCAACAGTGTCCTCAGCGCTCAGCTATGTACATTCTCGATTGTGATGATATGCAGGCCAGAGAGCCAACGAGGAGGTGGGAATGCGTGCTGGCCTGGCGGTGGTCGCGGGACTTTGTGTCATGAGCCTGCCCGCGCTGGCCCACGGGCCGAGCGGGACGTTCCGGGGGACCTATACCTGCAGCCCGGGACAGGGCGTCACCGGCGATACGTCGACCTTCATCGTCGACAAACGCAACAACGTGAAGCTGATCCAGGTCGTCTATCCCATTCCCGGCGGCAGCGTGTTCCCGACCGGTGCCTTCGAGCTGCGGGGCACGTACAGCCCCCAGACCCGAACCTACAGCTTCTACAGCGTGACCAAGCTCGGCCAGGACGGCTACTGGCTGCCGGCGTCGCTGCCCAACCTCCATACCCTGAGCAAGGACGGGCAATCGATCAAGCGCCTCATCGTCAATCCCGGCTGCAGCCAGGACGCGCCCTACACCCGCCTCTGGGCAACCACGCCGGCCCCGCCCGCGGCCGCACCGATGATGATGCCCCAGGGGAGCAAGGGGCAGTCCTAGCGTCACCCTCCCGGGGCGGCGCGGGCATGCAAGGCAGGCATGACGGTGCCACGAGACATTGATGGGGCGCGCGCCCGATCTATCGTAAGCTCCAGCCGGCCGGCAGCTCCCGAGCCCGGGTGCCCGGGCGAGGCGGTTGCGGCCCACGCTGGCTGGAGGTGCGATTGTCGGACATGCGCTCGTGGACGCTCCAACTCCTGCCCGCCGCGATCGTGGCGCTGCTCGCCGGCTGCGCCGGCGTGCCGACCGCCACCGACC
>JBATRI010000745.1:0-1708 GCA_049292515.1 Geminicoccaceae bacterium | reverse complement strand
AGGTCGCGCTGCCAGCCGGCGTTGCCGGGGTCGGCCGCCGCCAGCTTGGCGAGGATGTCGCGCGACTGCTCGGCGGCGGCCTGGGCGGCGGTCACATCGCCCTGGGAAAGATAGGTGTTGACGAATTCGCTCAGTGCCGCCGCGCGTACGCGTCGCAGTTCGGTTGGCGCATCGTCGCCGGGAGCGAGATCCGCGAGGAGGCGATCGGCGCGTGACAGGATCAGGCGGACCGTTTCCGTGGAGACGCCAGCGACATTGCGCAGCTGTTGGGCGAGGTCGAAGACGAGCCCGTTGGCGGCGCGAGCCGCTGCGTCAAGATTGAATTCTGCTCTAGCTTGCTCGACTTGCGCCAGCTGTGCCTGTCGGCCGGCCTCGAACCACTGCCACCCCGCCAGCCCGGCGAGCAGCAGTGCAAAAAGGGTGAGTGCAGAGGCAATCCGGGTCCGTTGACGCTGCGCGTCTGCCAAGCGCTGCGCAGCAGCGACCTCCCGCTCCTGCTCTGCTCGCGCCTCGGTCTCGGCCTCACGCTGCCGCGCCTCGTCGGCGGCCAGCGAGGCCATGACAAAGGGGCGGACCTCGTCGATCAGGACGTCGCCATGGTCGGCCAGCAGCAGCCGGCCTTCCTCCAGGGCCAGGCCCGGTGGCAGGAGCAGCGACGGATCGCGGCCGCGCTCGTCCCAGGCGGTCATCCACTCGCGCACCCGCCGGCGGCGGCGCAGCGTCTCGCGGTTGGCGGCGACCCAGTCCTTGAGCGGCAGCCATTCGCGGATCAGCGTCTCGTGGCTGATCTCGACCAGCCGTGACCGCTCGCCGCCAGTCTCGATCGCGTGGTCGCCGGTGACGAGAAGGCGGGCTTCGGGGCCGCTGAAGATACGGATCACGGCAGCCGTGGCGTCGTCGTCCGGCAGGGGCACCCTGGCGCGGGTGTCCTCGCGGCCCTCGCCGGGCGTGACGAGGCTCACGAACAGACGGCGCGCGGCGGCCTGGCCGGCCCCGTCGAGGGCTGCATAGAGTCTATCCGCGCGCTGGGCGATGGCGCCGTCGATGCCGCCGGCCGCACCATAGTCGTCAAGGCTGAGGCGGCCGTCACCCCGCCTGGACTTGCGGCTGTGCTGCCAGGTTTCCTTGAGCGTGTACTCAAGCAGGGGGAGCTTGCCGCTGTCCTCGGCCACGGCGTCGAGCAGGGCGTCGGTCAGAGGCGGATCGACCGCGAGGCCAACGGCCTTGGCGGGCTCCTCGATGGCGCGGGCGAGGTCATCGCCGCTCAGGGGGCCGAGATTGACCAGCCCGGGCGGCACGGCGGCGGCAAGGGCCTCGTGGCGCAGCAGGTCGCCGTAGAAGTCGGCCCGGACGGTGAGGACGACGGTGCAGGCGCTGGCGCCAGCGGCGTAGAGCAGGTGGTCGATGAAACAGGCGATGTCGGCCTCGGCCCGGCCAGGCTCGATCCCCGGTCGCTGCTCGGCCACGGTATAGAGTTCCTCCCACTGGTCGACATAGAGCAGGAGCCTTTCGGTGCCCTTTTCCTGGGGCATGGCCAGGAGACCGTTTACGCGGTCCGCCAGCGCCGCGGGGTCGCCGCGCAGGATGTCGACCTGGCTCTTGATCTTCTGGTCGGCCTCGAACGGGGGCAGGTCGGCCGGCGGCGTGTAGAAGGCGCGCACCAGGGCGTGCAGTGGCGCATCGCCGGGGCGGAGCGTGACCACCGACC
>JBATRI010000744.1:0-2395 GCA_049292515.1 Geminicoccaceae bacterium | reverse complement strand
GTGGCAAGAGGCCCTTCTGGGTCAGCTCCAGATAGCCCAGCAATGCGCCGGCGGCGGCGAGTTCGGCGCGGCCGAAGGCGCCGAGCCCGTCCAGCGTCGTCACCCCGAAGGCCGCGCACAGGCGTCGCTCGGCGGCGACGCTGTCGAAGCTCGCGTCGGCCAGGGGCGTGACCGTACCGCCCGCTTCCCGCCAGAGTTCCGCGTGCTCGCCCGTCAAGCGTTGCGGCACGAGCACTTCGCCGGCGCCCAGCCGGGCCAACGCGGCCGACAGCGCGGGCCTGGCCACCGGCTCGGTCAGGAAGGCCCCGGTCGAGATGTCGACCCGCGCCAGCCCCAGCTCGCCGCCGCCCGTCGCCACCGCCGCCAGCCAGTTGCTCTGGCGGGCATCGAGCAGGCCCTCCTCGGTCAGCGTGCCGGGGGTGACGATGCGCACCACGTCACGACGCACCAGTGTCTTGCCGCCGCGCCGCCGCGCTTCGGCCGGGTCCTCCATCTGCTCGCAGATCGCGACCTTGAAGCCCTTGCGGATCAGCCGATGCAGGTAGAGTTCGGCGCTGTGCACGGGCACCCCGCACATCGGGATGTCGTCGCCGGCATGACGGCCGCGCCGGGTCAGGGCGATGTCCAGCGCCGGCGCCGCGGCCACGGCGTCGTCGAAGAACAGCTCGTAGAAATCGCCCATCCGGAAGAACAGCAGTGCCTCCGGGTGGGCCTGCTTCAGTGCCTGGAACTGCGCGATCATCGGGCTGGTGCGCTGTGTCTCGGCGTCACTGGCCGAATCGGATTTATTGCCCATAAGTTGATTTATGATACAATGCGTAACGCATTAGTTGTGCGATGCCAAAAGGGTGGCGGAGCCGACGTGATCGAGCATGAGCTGAAGGTTCTTCGCTACCTGTGCGAGCTGGTCCCGGCGGAACGGGACCACGCCGCTGCCGTGGCCGTCGATCTCGCGGCATGCACCCGTTATCTGCCCTGGAATGATCGGGTGAGGGCGTTCGACCACCTCTTCTGGGCAGAGGCCAAGCAACGGCTGTCGAACGAGGACGTGACCGCCATCGTCAATCGCCATACCGGTCCGCTCACGGACACCGCGCAGATCGCCGCCTACACGCGCTTTTGTGGGGCCACGGTCGCGGCGACCCTGCTGCTGCTCGACGAACCGTTGCGGGTCGCCGACGAGGGATCCGCCCTGGTCCATTACTTCTCCCAGGAGGCAGCCCACCGGGAGGCGGCGCTCGACTGGATCGGCGCCGGCCATCATCTGTGCCTGGCCGCGCGGCTGCCGGACTGGCCGGGATGCGCGTTTCTGCTGCTGATCCTGTCGCCGAGCGACAGTGCGGAAAGCTTCATCGCTCGTGACGCTTTCTGGGACGCGATGCTGGGCCGGCCATGAGCCATCGTCAGCCACGTATCGTCTGCTGCGTCGGCACCAGCCGCGCGCAGGGCGCGAACCCGCGCCGGTGGTGGCGGCTCAGACCCAGCTGGTCGAGGGCCGCCAGATGGGCGGCCGTGCCATAGCCGGCATTGCGCTCCCAGCCATAGCCGGGATAGCGCAACGCCAGCTGCGCCATCAACCCGTCGCGCAGCACCTTGGCCACGATCGAGGCGGCGCTGATCTCCGGCACGGTGGCATCGCCGCCGATCACGCAGCGCACCGGCAGGTCGAGCGGCGGTGCCCGATTACCGTCGACCAGCACCTCGGTCGGGCGCAGCGCCAGCCGCATGACCGCGCGGCGCATCGCCAGCTTGGTGGCGCCCAGAATGTTCAGCCGCTCGATCTCCGCCACCGAGGCGGCAGCGACGGCCACCACCGCGTGCTGCCGGATCAGCAGGCTCAGCCGCCGTCGTTCCGTAGCTGGAAGCACCTTGGAATCGGCGAGGCCGACGAGCGGTCGTGGCAGGATCACCGCGGCGACCACCACCGGGCCGGCCAGCGGCCCGCGGCCGACCTCGTCGACGCCGGCGATCAGGGTGCCGGCCAAACTGGCGCCATGGCGATATGGCCGACCTGGGTGCCGGCGTAGTTGACCAGCGTCGGCCGGATGAACGGCGCCAGGGTCGCGCGCGCCCCGTCGTCCAGCGGCTGCAGCCGATCGAGCATGGCCAGAAGCACGGTCTCGGCCGCCCGCGTCGTGCCATCCTCGACCTTGATCGCCACGCCCAGGCCCAGCCTTTGCAGCGCTGCGATGTAGACGCCTTCGGCCCCTGTCTTGGCGATGACGCCGGGCAGTGTCTGCATCACCGCGGTGCAACAGCGTCCGGTACCGGCCACGAGCTGGGGCCGCGCACGCATCGCCGAGCCGATTCTGGCCAGCGCGGCGCTGCGGCTGCTCTCCACGCCGGTCGGGTCCGCCAGTGTCGCCGCCGCGCGGGCGAGGCCGCTGAGTGGCAG
>JBATRI010000743.1:0-3016 GCA_049292515.1 Geminicoccaceae bacterium | reverse complement strand
AGCACGGCCACCTCCAGCGCCCGCAGCCGCTGCTGCCGCCAGGCCGTGAACACCAGCTCCTCGACCCAGTGCGCCTCGGCGGCATCCTGCGGCCGATAGCGGGCGACCAGTGCCGCGCGCAAGCCGTCGAGCTCGCCCGGGTCGGCTTCCGGGAAGATCGGCCGCGCGGCGCAGATCCCGTGGCGGGTGGCGTTCATCGCCGAGCGCGCCTTACCCTCGGCGGTGACCGGGTCGGTGGCATGGGACGGCGAGGCTGCGGGGGCGTCGAGCTGAGGATCGGTGGGCATGGGCCGGCTCCTGCGGGGTGGACCGGCCAGTCTATCCGGCGGATGGTCGGAAATGTCAAGGAATATGAACCTATACCGACGACAGTGCGCGAGATCAGCCCCGCATCTCGCCGTCCATCTCCAAGTCGTCGAGATCGCCGTGGATCACGATCTTGCCGCGATCGCGGCCGAAGAAGTCCCGCACCGGCACGTTCATCGACGGCGACAAGCGGGTGGCGTTCGTGGCGGCGGTCACGTTTCTCCCGTTCAACGGACTGCGGCTGGACGCCGCCGAATGTGAGGCCGAGCACATGATGCTGCAGCTTGCAGCCGGCGATATCGATGAAGTCGTGTTCGCCCACTGGCTCGACCGCTACACGGTGTGGGCCGGCTGATGGCAGTCGGCGCTGGTGCCGCGGATTCTTGCAAAAACACCGGCTCTTGTGAGAAGGCCAAGTCAGCCCTTTCAAGGAATGAACGAGCCCTCAATGGAATCTGAACCCAGACACCACGCAACGCAAGGATAGTTGGACGCCTATCCATGGACTATTAATATTCGTTTATTGAACTTGGTACTGTGAACACGAACAGATAGCGGCAATCGACTTCCGCCACCAAACTATTGCTACATCTCTTGTATCCTCAGGCATATTGATAGATGTTGCACGGAGGTGGGCGACTTTGGCCGCTTAACCTAAAGATTGACCCTCAGTACCATGGCCGCTACACGATAATCTCGGTAGCATCAAGGAGAAAAAGGATTACTTTTACTGTCAAAAATGCAAATTGACTTATCATCGAAAACCTATCATCCCTCGAACGGCGATCATTGCCTTACTTTGCAGCAAACGCTGGTGATCGTTTAGCTCAATTCGATGTAGGGGGTTACTTCATGAAAAAAGCTCGGATGATGGCGGCGGGTTTGGTCGCGGCCATGGCTCTCGCGGGCTGCAGCCATTCGGACTCGATGGATAAAACCGCTTTGGCGGCGCCGGCGCCGCTGACGGTGCAGGACGTCAACGCGGCCCAGCAAGCCTGGTGCGACGCGCTGCTCAGCATCGCGAAAACCCATGCCGCCGGCGGCGACTACGAGACGGTCGCGGTCGGTGTACTGGAAAACAACTACAACTACGACTACGGCAAGGTGCTGTTCAATCCGACCCTGACATTCGGCGAGCAGACCTTCCGCCTGGACAAGGAAGGCGCCGCCGCCTACTTCATCGGTGGCAACCCCAAATATCCGCATGACGACGGCTTCGCGCTCAAGCCCTGGGTCGCCTGCCGCTACACCAATGCCGGCAACGATGCCGGCGTGCTGATCGAGGACAACATCGCCATCACCATGGGCAATGTCTATCTGACCGACGCCAAGGGCCAGGAAACCGTGGTCGACAAGCTCTGGGTGTTCAAGCGCGACCCCGATGGCCGCCTGCGGATCATCACCCACAAGTCGGCGATCCCGAACGCGATCCCGACCGGGAAGTGAGTGAGCTGGATCCTATCGTGACGATGATCCGCGATGGTGGACGACACTGATCCCGGAATTGTCGTCAAAGGCTCGCCAGCCGCTCGAAGATCTTGGCGAGCGTCCGGCTGCGGCCGGGCCAGGCGAAGCTGCGCTCGAGCAGCATCGGCGCCTGGCCCGATCCCCGGAGAGATGTGCAGCGCAGCTGACAGGCGGCGCGGCAGCAGGTGGAAACCCTCGGCGTCGTGCGGCGCCTGACGATCTTGAGTAGCCGGCAGCGGCGAACAGCTGCCGCAGCCGGGCTAGATTCATAACCGGCCTCGCCGCGAGCGGCGGCCGGACTACCTCCCAGTGGGCCACGCACCATGCCTGGACCCGCCATGCCGAACCGGCGCGACTTGGTGACATTCCTCTGCCTTGCAGCGGTACCACGGACGGTGCGCGCGCAGGCGGCTGGCGAGGAGGCGCTGTGGGCGCGTCTGCGCGCCGGCGGTGTGGCACTCCTCATGCGCCACGCGCAGACCGAGCCCGGCACGGGCGACCCGCCTGGCTTTCGGCTGGATGACTGCGGTACGCAGCGCAATCTCGATGCGCGTGGCCGCGCGCAGGCACGCGCCTGGGGTGCAGCCCTGCGCCAACATCGCGTGGCGATCGCCGGCGTGTACACGAGCGCCTGGTGCCGCTGTCGCGAGACCGCGAGCCTCATGGAGGTGGGGGAAGTCGTGCATCTCCCCGCGCTCGATTCCTTCTTCGAGGCACGCGACCGACGCGAAGCCCAAACGCAAGCCCTCGAGACCTTCATCGCGGGCTGGCAGGCGCCCGGAACGCTGCTGCTCGTCACGCATCAGGTCAACGTGACGGCACTGACCGGGCTTGGCGTTCGCTCGGGCGAGGCCGTGATTCTTGCCGCCAGTGGCGAGGACATCGAGGTGCTGGGTCGGCTGCGCCCACCGTCGGCAGCTTGAGGCCCGTGGCCAGGAACGGTCCGGCCCACCCCCTGCCCTTCAATCGCCCGCGAACGCGATCAGCCGGCCGCAGACGAGGGCCGTGGGCCAGCAAAACAGCGAGAGGATGGCGTGGGCGGCGAGGCGGGTCTTGCCGGCGGTCTCCAGCAGGAAACCGTGCCGCCAGTGGAGGGCCAGGGCGGCGGACGTGCCGAGGACGACCAGCGCCAGCTTGGCCTGCAGGAAGCCGATGCCGGCATATTCGCGCGCCCGGACCGAGAACAGCAGGGCGCCGGCCAGCACCGCGATGGCCAGGCCCGTGGCCGCGACCGGGACCAGGA
>JBATRI010000742.1:0-1665 GCA_049292515.1 Geminicoccaceae bacterium | reverse complement strand
GCGGCCGTCCTGCACATCGAGGGGGCCGAGGCGATCGACCCCGGGCTCGAGGCGCTGGACGTGCTCCATGCCGCCGGCCTGCGCTCGCTGGGCCCGGTCTGGAGCCGGCCCAACATCTTCGGCCACGGCGTGCCGTTCCGCTACCCCAGCTCGCCCGACACCGGCCCCGGCCTGACCGAGGCCGGCAAGGCGCTGGTCCGCGCCTGCAACGAGCTGCGGATCATGGTCGACCTCAGCCACCTCAACGAGGCGGGCTTTTGGGACGTGGCCGCCCTCAGCGACGCGCCGCTGGTCGCCACCCACTCCAACGCCCACGCGCTCTGCGCCTGCTCGCGCAACCTGACCGACCGCCAGCTCGACGCCATCCGGGCCAGCGGCGGGGTGGTCGGGCTGAACCTCGCCGTGAGCTTCCTGCGCCCCGACGGCCGCAACGACCCGAACACCCCGGTCCAGACGCTGGTCGACCATGTCGACCACCTGGTGGGGCGGCTGGGCATCGACGGCGTGGCCCTGGGCACCGACTTCGACGGCTGCACCGTGCCCGCCTGCATCAAGGACGCGGCCGGGCTGCCCGTCCTGATCGAGGCCCTGCGCGCCCGCGGCTACGACGAGCCCGCCTTGCGCAAGTTCGCCCACGGGAACTGGCTGGGCGTGCTGGAGCGGACCTGGGGCGGCTAGGCCCACCCGGGCTCGAGGTATAGCCGCCGCTCAAGGCGTGGCGTCGCGGCCGTCGATCAGCTGCTCCTCGCCGTTGGTGAGCGGGTCGGCCGCAAAGAAGTTCCAGCCGACGAAGGCCAGGACCACCAGCAGGACCAGGACCACCAGGGTGGTGTGCTTGCGTTGCATGGGCGGCTCCGTTGCGGCCCCGCGGGCCTGGGTCTAAGGACGTCGGAGCGGGCCGCACGGCGGCCGAGCCCGGAGGAGAAGGACCATGGCCGGCAACCCTAGCCCACGCCACGAACTGGTGGAAGCGCTGCGCCAGGGCCTGCGGCGGACCTCGAAGACACTGCGCATCGCCGGCTGGCTGCTGATCGTGCTGGGTGCGGTCGCCATCATCGCGCCCGAGGTCGCGACCCTGCTGGTCACCGGCTTCATCGCCTGGCTCCTGGTGTTCAACGCCGTGGCCCACTTCTACCTGGCCTTCCAGGTCCACGGCACCTGGCGCATCGCCGGGGCGGTCCTGGTCGGCATCGTCTCGGCTGTGGCCGGCGTGGCGCTGCTCTCCAACCCGCTGGCCGCGGCGGAGACGCTGACCTTCCTGCTGGCCGCCTATTTCGTCGCCACCGGCGTGGTCAAGGCGGTGGCGGCCTTCCAGCTGCGCCCGATCGGCGGCTGGGCCTGGGCCCTGGCCAGCGCCGCGGCCTCGATCCTCCTGGGCCTCGTCGTGTTCTCGGGCTTCCCCGGCAGTGCTACCTGGGCGATCGGCCTCCTGGTCGGCATCGACCTGCTGTTCTACGGCATGACGCTGCTGGCCGTGCGCGCCGCCGTCAACCGCTGACGGTTTTGGACCCAGTGCCGGCCAGCCAGTGCAGGGCGGCCTCGTCGAGGGTGAAGGCTGCCAGCGCCTGCTCCAGCAGCGTGCGGTCGAGCGGGCCGCCATAGGGCGCCGCCCCGGGCAGCCTCGCGGCACGGATGGCGGCGGCGAGGTCGTGCTCGTCGGGGCGC
>JBATRI010000741.1:0-1841 GCA_049292515.1 Geminicoccaceae bacterium | reverse complement strand
GTCAGCCGCGCCTCGGCGCCCAGGCAGCAGGCGCAGCGCTCCTCTGGACCCAGCAGGCAGGCATCGCGGCCGGCACAGCACAAAGCCGTGAAGCCGAGCGGCGGCAACAGGGCGGCGGCACAGGGCGATCGTGGCAAGCGGAGCCGAGGGCGATGAGAGGAGTGATGATGGAGCGCCGCTCGAGGATCTCCATGGTGTCGACCATTGCCGCTGTGGCGGCGTGGCTGCTGCTGGGCGCGGCGCCGGGGCTGGCTCAGGGCGCGACGGCGACAGTGTTCCCGACGCCCGAGGCTGCGGCGGACGCGCTCGCCGAGGCCATCGGCTCGCGGGATGCGGCACGGACCGAGGCCATGCTCGGGCCCGAGTTCGCCGAGCTGCTGCGCAGCGAGGGGCAGGAAGCGCTCGATGTCGACCGGCAGCGTTTCCTGGAGTCGGCCAAGCGGGCCATGGTGATTCGCCCGGACGGTCCGGATCGTGCCACCATCGAGATCGGGCTCGTGGCCTGGCCGGTGCCGGTGCCGCTGGTGCGCGACGCCGAGGGCTGGCGATTCGACGGTGCCGAGGGCGTCGAGATCGTCCGCGACCGCGTGGTCGGGCGCAACGAGCTGAAGGCCATCGAGGTCTTGCAGGCTTATGTGGACGCTCAGGTCCTCTATGCGCAGGAGGATCACGACGGTGACGACGTCCTCGAATATGCCCAGCGGATAGGCAGCTCGCCCGGCACGCGCGACGGGCTCTACTGGCCAGCCGAGCCGGGCCAGGAGGCCAGCCCGTTCGGACCGTTCCTCGCCGCCGCCGGCGTGAATGTCGAGAACCGCCAGAGCGACGCGCCCTACTATGGCTATTACTTCCGGATCATGCCGCGCCAGGGCGAGAACGTGCCGGGCGGCGCCTACGACTATGTCATCAACGGCAACATGATCGCGGGCTTCGCCATGGTCGCCTGGCCGGCGCAATATGGCGATACCGGGATCATGACCTTCGTCGTCAACCAGCGGGGCGTCGTCCGCGAGAAGGACATGGGCCCCGAAACCGAGGCGATCGGGCCCAAGATGCGCACCTACAACCCGGATTCGAGTTGGGCCGTGGTCACCGACTGAGGCCAGCCGGCAGGTACCGGCAACCGCGCCGGGGCGCCGCCGCGGTTCCGGATTTTGGAGTGGGTCCACGCCGCCGTATTGAGCAGCTGTTGGCTGCCCGACGCCCGCCACGACAGTAAGCGCCGTGCTACCAACTCCCTGCACGGGCTGGCGAGGTCGGTGCGCGACCTCGCCCCGACACCGAGAATCTCGCCCCCGAGATCACCGCCTGCGGTCCCGACGCCGCGTGGGATGAGGTCACCGACGACGGCGAGCCGGACTGAGAAGGGCTCGTCAGGTTCCCTTCCGTCGCCGACTGCGCCCCGAGGCCGAACTTGATCCTGATCAAGGTGGCGCCCCCGCATCGCTGGCATGGTCGAGCCGACCGATGGAGGTGCCGGCTGCGGTGACCCTGCCCCATCCACGCCGCCGGTGGCATGAGGGACAATGACGTGCGCAACGAACTCTACGTCAATTTCCGCCAGTGTGAGGTCCCCTTCCGGCTGGATGCGGTCGTCGACGGGCTGGCAGCCGACCTCGGCCGCTGGTTTGCGAAGCTGACGCATTGCACCGTCACGGTCGATCTGCGGCGTACGGCACACGGCAGCGACCCTCGCTTCGCCGTCGTCGTCGAGCTGCCGATGCCGGAGCAGCCCCTGGCGATCCGGGTCACCGCGCACGGTAAGCCCGGCGACGGCCTGCTGGGTGTTCTGCAGGTCGCCTTCGCCTTGGCGGCACGCGAGCTGCGCCGCGCGGCGGCAA
>JBATRI010000740.1:0-2243 GCA_049292515.1 Geminicoccaceae bacterium | reverse complement strand
TGGGCCAGTGCCTGCCAGTGCCGCAGGGCCTGACCAAGGTACAGGCGGCGAGCCTGCCTGAAACCTTCTTCACGGTGTGGCAGAACGTCTTTCACATCGCGCGGCTGCAACCCGGCGAAGCGCTGCTGGTGCAGGGCGGCAGCAGTGGTATCGGCGTAGCCGCGATTCAACTCGCCAAGGCGCTGGGCTCGCGTGTCATCGTCACCGCGGGCAGCGACGAGAAGTGCGCCGCCTGCGTGGCTTTGGGCGCCGACCACGCCATCAACTACCGAACGCAGGACTTCGTCGCCGAGACGAGGCGCCGGACCGGCGGCAAGGGTGCCGACGTGGTGCTCGACATGGTGGCCGGCGACTACATCGGCCGTGAACTCGAATGCATGGCCGAGGACGGCCGCCTGGCGCTGATCGCGGTGCAGGGCGGCACGAAGAGCGCCATCGACGCGGGCCTGCTGCTGCGCAAGCGGCTGGCTCTCGTCGGCTCGACGCTGCGGCCGCGCAGCGTGGCCTACAAGACCGTGCTGGCGCAGGCCCTGCGCGCGCAGGTCTGGCCGCTGCTCGAAAGCGGCGCCGTCAAGCCCGTCATCCACCAGGTGTTCCCCGCCGCGAATGCGGCAGAGGCGCATGCGCTGATGGAGGCGGGCACGCACGTGGGCAAGATCGTTCTCACCTGGGCTCAGGAGACCTGAATATGCGACGCAAACTCGTGGTGGGCAACTGGAAGATGCACGGCAGCCGGCCGGCCAATGCCGAGTTGCTGGCAGCCCTGCTGGGCGGGCGGCCCTACACGGCCGATGTCGCCGTCTGTGTGCCCTTTGTGTTCCTGAACGAGACGGCGGCAACGCTGGCGGCCAGCGATCTGCGCTGGGGCGCGCAGGATGTGTCCTCGCATGAGCAGGGCGCCTACACCGGTGAGGTCTCGGCGGCGATGTTGGCCGAGTGCGGCTGTCGCTACGCCATCGTCGGCCACAGCGAGCGCCGTGCGTACCATGCCGAGAGCGACCAGCTCGTGGCCGAGAAAGCCCAGGCCGCATTGGCGCGCGGTGTCACGCCGGTGGTCTGCGTCGGCGAGACGCTGGCCGAACGCGAGGCCGGGCAGACCGAGGCTGTCGTCAAGCGCCAGCTTTCGGCCGTCATCCACCAGTTGGCGCATTGCGCGGCCGAGATGGTCGTGGCCTACGAGCCCGTGTGGGCCATCGGTACCGGGCGCACCGCGTCACCCGAACAGGCGCAGGCGGTGCACGCCGTGCTGCGGGCCCAGTTGCAGGCCGCGACGGGCCGAGCCGACACCATGAAGATCCTCTATGGTGGCAGCGTCAAGGCCGACAACGCCGCCACCCTTTTCGTGCAGCCCGACATCGACGGCGGGCTGATCGGCGGCGCCTCGCTGAAGGCCGCCGATTTCATTGCCATCTGCCGCGCGGCGCATTGATCCGTTTCCTGGAGCTTTACCCATCATGCAAATTTGGATGACTCTTATCTTGGCAGTGCAGTTGCTGTCGGCGCTGACGATGATCGGCCTGGTGCTGATCCAGCACGGCAAGGGCGCCGACATGGGCGCTTCGTTCGGCAGCGGTGCTTCGGGCAGCCTCTTCGGCGCCACCGGCAGTGCCAACTTCCTGTCGCGTTCCACGGCTGCGCTGGCTACCGTGTTCTTTGTCTGCACGCTGGCACTGGCCTACATGGGCAACACCAGCAGCAAACGCCCCGACGCAACCGGCAGCAGCGTACTGGACCGGCCCTCCGCCGGCGCCAGCGCGCCTGCCAACGGGGCCATTCCCGCGACGGCGCCCGGAGCCATTCCGACCCCGACGACCCCAGTGACTTCGGCTCCCGCGGCGGCGGCCTCGAAGTAGGCCGGACGGGGCGGAGATCCGGCCTTTTGAGGCTAGAATTTCGAGTTGTTTGGGTGTTGGTATGCCTCACGCCAGCGCATCAGACCAGACCGAGTTTTTTGCGTCGTGCCGACGTGGTGAAATTGGTAGACACGCTATCTTGAGGGGGTAGTGGCGAAAGCTGTGCGAGTTCGAGTCTCGCCGTCGGCACCAAGGTTTTCGAGAGCGGCTGTCTTGTGGTCTGGCGCCACCTGCCAAAGGGCAGTATTTCCTTCGGCAGCGAGGCCGAGCTTGAAGGCCGTTCGATCCCAGGCGCGCCCGAATCCGCTGCACCGGCAGCGGTCCGCGAGGCGCGCTTTTTTGCGGCCTGAGGGCACCTGACTGAGGACTGACGAAGCCATGGACCTGCAA
>JBATRI010000739.1:0-1590 GCA_049292515.1 Geminicoccaceae bacterium | reverse complement strand
CCGTTCCTCGTCGAGGCGCTGGCGGCGTTCGACGTCGCGGCAGCACAGGGCTACCACGCGCTGGTGACGCCGACCGTGGAGGCGCTGACGGGCACGGCGCCGACTTCGGTGCGCGCGTTCCTGACGGCCCATCGCGCGGCGCTGCTGCCGGGCTGAGGCGGCACTACTGCCCGACGGTGGCACCCTCCTCCTGCAGCGCCGAGTCCACGAAGGCCAGCACCTCGCCGAGGTCGTCGTGCCAGAACTGCCAGCCGTGGTCGTAGCCGGCGCGGACGACCAGGGTGGCCGGGACGTCGTGCTGCTTGAGGGTCTGGTAGAGCCGCAGGGCGGCGACATCGAGGCCGTACTGGTCGTTGCCGCCGCTGGAGAGATAGAAGTGCGGCAAAGGGGTGTCCGGGGGCAGGGCGGAGAGGTCGGTGTAGACGCTCTCGCGGGCGAACCGGTCGGGGTCGAACGGGTCGCCGAAGGCGCCGTGGAAGTCGGCGATGTCGTCGTCGGTCAGCGGGTCGTCGGGGGCGTAGAGGGCGCCGCTGAGGCTGGCGACCGCGCCGAACTGGTCGGGGTGGCGCAAGGCCAGGTGGACGGCACCGTAGCCGCCCATCGACAGGCCGGCGATGGCCCGGCCGGCGCGGCCCGGGATGGTGCGGAAGCGGGCGTCGATCGCCGGCAGCAGGTCGTCGACCAGGGCCGTCTCCCAGGCTCCTTCGCCGGCCTCGTTGTCGACGTACCAGCTGTTGCCGGCACCGGGGGTGACGACGATGAACGGCAGGTCGCCGCCGGGGGCACCGGCGTCGGCCAGCCCGCCCGCGTCGAGCCAGTCGTCCTGGCCGCCGTCGGTGCCGTGCAGCAGCACCAGCACCGGGAAGCGGCGCTCGGGGTCCTGGTCGTAGCCGTCGGGCAGGGTGACGGCGCAGGGAATCGGCTGCCCCAGCGTCGGGCTCGGGATGGAAAGGTCGCGCAGCACCGTGGCCTCGGCGTCGGTCGAGGCGAGGGAGGCGCTGAAGAGACCCAGGAAAGTGGACCAGGCGGCCAGCGTCCGAGCAGGCATCGGCAATTGCTCCCAACTGACCCTGCATGATGCTGCAGTGCGGTTTGCGCCGTCAAGGCACGGCCCTGTGAACCGCCGCGGACAGGCAACTCTACACTTAATAGCCTGTAAGTTGACACGGCTCGTTCATCGTGCGTCCATTCGGCACTTCGTCGCCGCAACCGGCCGGATGGCAGATGCACCGCACGGCACCCGATTCCACCCTCGACTGGCTGCAGCTCGCGCGCTGCGAGGGCGTGGGCCCGGTGACGTTCGCACGAGCACTGGAGCGCTACCGAACGCTGGCGGGGGCGCTGGCGGTGGTCCGGCGCGAGGGCCGGCGGGTGCCGGACCGGGAGGAGCTGCTGGCCGAGCTGGACGCGCTGGCGGCGTTGGGCGGGCGGCTGGTGATCGGCAGCGACGGCGATTATCCGGCGCTGCTGCAGCCCTTGCCGGACCGACCGCCGGTGCTGACGGTGCGCGGCGAGGTGGAGCTGCTGCAGCGGCCGGCGGTGGCGGTGGTGGGCGCGCGCAACGCCAGCCTGAACGGCAGGGCCTTCGCG
>JBATRI010000738.1:0-6088 GCA_049292515.1 Geminicoccaceae bacterium | reverse complement strand
CTGCCGGGCCGCGGCATCGAGGGCCGCTTCCTGGTCAGTCTGCGGGTGCAGAACCCGAACACCGAGCCGGTCCCGTTCGACGGCGTCGCGATCACGCTGGACGTGCGCGGCGAGCGCTTCGCCAGCGGCGTCAGCGACGTCAGCGGCACGGTCCCGCGGTTCGGCGAGACGGTCCTGGCGGTCCCCGTCACCGTGCCCGTCTCCGCCATGCTGGCCCAGGTGATGGGCCTCGCCTCCGGCGGCCGCCCGCGCCTCGACTACGACCTGCGCGGCCGCCTCGCCGGCCCGGGCTTCGGCGGGGTGCGCTTCAGCTCGAGCGGCGAGCTCACGCTGCCGACCGGATAGGGCGGACGGCCGACGCAGCGATTCGCGACCCCGACCGCCCGGCCTGCTATCCTGCGGCGTCAACGGAGCCTCCCATGGCAGCACCCGCTCGCCGCCGCATGACCGCCGACGAGTTCCTGGACTGGGCCATGACCCAGCCCGACGGCGTGCGCTGCGAGCTGGTCGCCGGCGAGGTCGTGGCGATGACGCCCGAGCGCGCCAGCGACGCCCGCGCCAAGGTCGCGGTGTTCGACGCCCTGCGCGCCGCCGTGAGCGCGGCCGGCCTCCCCTGCGAGGCGTTCATCGACGGCATGGCCGTGCGCATCGACGAGGCCACGGTCTACGAGCCCGACGTGGTGCTGCGCTGCGGCCCGCCGGTGGCGGGCGAGTGCGTCGAGATCGGTGATCCCCTGATCTTGGTCGAGGTCCTCTCGCCATCGAGCCGGCAGAAGGACACCGGCGGCAAGCTCGATGATTATTTCCGGCTGCCCTCGGTCCGCCATTATCTCATCATCAAGACCACCAACCGCACGGTCATCCATCATCGCCGCGACGATAGTGGCGAGCTGCAGACCAGGATCCTGCGCGAGGGCACGCTCGAGCTGCAGCCACCCGGGCTGGCGGTGGACGTGGCGTCCTTGTGTCCGGCGCCGGCCTGATGCCTTCGGCAGATGGGCGTGCCCGTAGCCGGCCCTGCTGGACGAACCGATCGTTACTGCGCCGCAGGATTGAGGGCCTCGGCCGGCCGAGCCTATCGTCGTGATAGCATTGGTGGAGACCGGCCATGGCGACCTTGATCGTCCGCCGCGTCGACGCACGGCTGGTCGACGCGCTCAAGGAGCGGGCTCTGCGGCATGGCCGCTCGGCCGAGGCGGAGCACCGGGCGATTCTGGAAGCCGAACTGATCGGCCACACGCCGTCGGCGCAGGAGATGCTGGACTATCTCAAACGCGCTCTTACACCATCCCCTCACCGCTCTTCGAAAGCCGGCGCATGACGAAAGAGGCCGTCAGGCCGTGTATGGTCGAAGACAGGAGGATGGTGACCACGACGATCGCCCAGAGCTTTTCAGGCTGGGCAAAGCCCGTGCTGCCGAGCCCGTAGGCCAGGTAGTATAGCGAGCCAATGCCACGGATGCCGTAGAAGGCGGCGGCCAGCCGATCGCGCGGGTCCCAGCCGAGCCCGGCCAGAGCGATCCAGCCGGACAGCGGGCGGATGACGAGCACGAGGCCCAGCGCCACCGCGGCGCCGCCCCAGGTGAGATGCGGCAGGACCAGCAGGGCGACACCGCCCAGGAGGAACAGCACGAGCACTGTCGCCGCGTGCTCCACCTCCTCGACGAAGTTGAACAGCACGCCGTTATAGTCGTGGTCCTGCGCGGCACCACGTAGGACCAGGGCGGAGACGAAGGCAGCGATGAAGCCGTAACCGCCGGCGAGCTCAGCTGCACCATAAGCAATCAGGAACACGCACAAGGCGATGCAGGCGAGACCGGCGCTGGCGACCGGCTGGTCGTGCGGGGCACGGTAGACCAGCTGCGCCAGCAGCCATCCGACACCGGCTCCGACTATGACCCCGACGGCGATCCGGTAGAGCCCGTCGCGCAACAGCCACCAGCCCAGCCAGGATAGGTCGGCCAACCCCAGGGAGGCTGCGGCGATCGCGAGATAGACGAACGGGAAAGCCAGGCCGTCGTTGAGGCCGGCCTCCGCCGTGAGCGTGAAGCGCACGCCGTGCGCATCGCCCTTGCCCGGACCGTCCACCTGCAGGTCACCCGCGAGCACAGGGTCGGTCGGAGCCAATGCTGCGCCCAGCAGAAGGGCTGCCGGCCAGGACAGCTCGGCCAGCCCCCAGCCGAGCAGGGCAACGGCGCTGATGCACAGCGGCATTGCGACGAGCAGCAAGCGGCGGATCGGCTGGGTCAGTAGCAGATGGCGCGAGTCGATCTTGAGCCCCGCCCCTACGAGCGAGATCACCACGACCGCCTCGGTCAGCCGCTCCCACGCGCTGAGCTTGTCCTCGGAAAATGGATCGAGGATCGGAGCATCCGGCAGGAACCAGAATAGCGCCATGCCGCCGAGGATCGGGACCAGCGGCAGCGTCACGTACCGCTTGAACAGGGTCACCGGCAACCACACGGCCAGGAGCAGACACAGACCTAATGCGAGGAGCCCTGCCTCGTACGGCGAAAAGGCGATCAGCTCTTTCACGGCAGGCCCCGGAGGGCTGCCACCGGCACCACCATCCTGGCGCTACTGATTGCTGTTGCGATGACACTGCTGCCCATGCTGAAGCAGCTGCCGACTTCTTTGATCCTGCTACCGATTCTGCTTATCCTGTCAATTTTTAGCATCCTGCCGCTGACCAAGGATTTGACTGTTTGGAATTGACCATGTTGCTTGACTCTTGAGCTGGCCCTGTTGCGAGATGCGTTCGCAATAAGAAAACCGGGCAACTCAAAGCGAGTTCCGTAAAGTAGCGATCCGCTCTCGATCGGCAGGTGCAAAAATCCTTCCTGGAAATCGTCGTCACCGGTCCAGTTGCTACTGCGCCGCAGGATTGAATGCCTCGGCCGCCGATGCAATTCATCGTGATAGCATCGGTGGAGACCAGCCATGGCAACCTTGATCGTACGCCGCATCGACGCCCGGCTGGTCGACGCGCTCAAGGGCCGGGTCTGCGGCATGGCCAATCGGCCGAGTCGGAGCATTGGGCGATTCTGGAAGCCGAGCTGATCGGCCACACGCCGTCGGCGCAGGAGATGCTGGACTATTTTCGCCTCGGCGCCGAGCTCGGGCTGGACGAGGTCGAGTTCGGCCGGCATGGCGGCGGCCCGGTCGAGCCTCCAGCGCTGGACTGACCGCCCTTGCTCCTCCTCGACACCAACGTCGTCTCCGAGCTGGCCCGGCTGCGCCCGGCCGAGCAGGTCGGAGCGTGGTTCGTGGGGCACGACCCGGCCAGCCTCTATTTGAGCGCCATCACCCTGGGCGCGGTCATAGAAATATCATCCTGTGCTAAGATGAGCTTGTGCGCGCCTTCCTCAACAGAACGTCGATGCAAATCTATGAAAACCCAAGCGACTGGCGGCTAATCTGATTTTTTCTCAGCCAGTCTATGAGAAGACGGTCATCGAACGACCATTCACGCACCCATTTGTCCTTGGCAGCTTCTTTAAGGTCTAAAACAATTTCCTCTACAGGGCGATCAAGATGAATTCGGCATAGCGCCCGATTAAATTCATATGCCCCCCAACCGTGTTCGCCTGCTCGATCTCGAACTTCAATTGCTTTGGTCAGCGATTTCTCTGCGGCATCCCAATCAGGGGGAAGTTTATCCTTTAGACTGTACCCCAAGTTCGCGTGAAGTTGATGAACTTTCTCGGCAGTATCTGGCCCAATCAATGCGTTAAAGACAGCGATGGCATTTTCAGCTCGTTTCTGATCCCGGCGAGCAGCAACAGCGTCATGGAATATCTTGATCCTGGTGTGTTCAGTGGCATTTCTAATAGCTGAATTTAGTTCCTCCTGCGACAATCCGGTCTCTCCTCGCGATGGAGTTAGTTGTCGAGTTGCAGCCAATAAAGCTTGGTGGTCAGCCCGTATGTCGGCCTCGAATTTTTCAATGCGTCGTTCGAGTAAGCCCTGGTCAGCTTCTTTGATAGCAAGTCCAAAAGAAAGCCTAGTCCAGAGATATCCTAACATAAATCCACCTCCACTAAATGATACAAGTAATCCAAGTATATATATCTGACCCATCTGAGTTTCATCAAAACTCTTTCCAACAGAGTTAGAAAAATTCATCAACCAACTTCCTATACTTCCAATTTCAATTAATCCAACTCCAATTATTATCTTTGTCAACCAATCGGAGATTTGCTCTAAATTTGTATTGATCTGGTATCCAATATTCTCCGGTTTATCAATACCTCCATTCAATCTTGGCGCAATATCATGTTGAAGAGTACGAGGAATACCAAAAATGAACCCAAGAAGACATCCTAATACTATTGCGCCAATCGCTAATGAGAAACTGGACCCAATCCGAATTAACGATTTCTGTAGATCCGTGATATTGCAAGAGAAAATCAGTATACAAACTATCCCAACTATAATAAATACTATGGTCCAACGACGCAATCGCGCATTGGATGTTGTCGCTTGTTGCTTGCCATCTGGTCCAGCAGATGTATTTATTTTGGATATTGCCATTTTTTCCTTCATTTCTTCTAAACTGATTGTGAAAACATGACTATCTGCCCAGCCGGCACATAATCCGTTCGCTAGAATGCCATAGTCAAGTAGAGTGGCGCAGCTAGCCGGCTTGCCTCTGGCCAGAGGCATAGGCGCTATTGAAAGCTTATTGGGTCAAGGATGAATTCAGTCAATCCCTTTTTTTAACTGCGTCCGAGGTATCCGCGGTTGCGTTGACGCAGCTTCTGGCTGCCGTGTCCGCTAATTTGGACTTCTAGTGCCGAGTTGGACAGAATGCCGGGCGGAGGTAGTCGGACTCTTGGCTGACTTTACATCTGGTCCAACGCACGCGCATCTCGGGCCGTGGAGCCGCTTTGGCGGCCACGGCTGGCACTACGCCTTGCTCGTAGCCGGTCTCCTCGCACTTCAGGGATTGATCCTCCTGGCCGTGTGCCGCGTTCATCGTACTAGATCCGATTGACGGACGGCAACCAGTTCCCTTACCGGCACACGTCTCGGGTGACCAGCGCTGCCGCCGCCGGAGGCATGACGGACCCCTGCCACTCCGTTGCCTCCCGAGAAACTACAGGCATCCACACTCCTTCCGTCCGCCCCAATGATCCCACCCCCTACCGCCGCACCACCCCCAGCAGAAACATCGGCCGCTCGCGCTCCTCCGCCAGCTCCGGTCTGGCCGCGATCTGCGCCTCGGTCGGGCAGAACTCCTCCAGCCGCTGGATCGTGAACCCCGCCCCGATCAACAGATTGAGCGTGGTCCCGAGCGTCCGGTGCTGCTTGACCACCCGCCTGCCCAGCCACTCGGCCGCCCGCGGGCCCTCCACCAGATAGCGGTCGACCGGCCAGGTCCTGCGTCCGTGCGCGTCGATCGACCAGCCGGGGTTGGTGGGCGCCATGTAGATCGGGTGCTCGATCGAGAACACCAGATGGCCGCCCGGGGCCAGGGCACGCTGCACCGTCGCCAGCAGGCCGGCCAGGTTCTCGACGTAATGCAGGGCCAGCGAGCTGTAGGCGAGGTCGAACGCCGCTACTGGCAGTTCCAGCCGTTCCAGGTCGGCCGTCGCATAGTCGATCGCCGCATCTTCGGTAGCCGCCCGCGCCCGGGCCAGCATGCGCTCGGAGAGGTCGAGCCCCAGCACCCGTACCGCCCCCTCGGCTCGTGCCCAGCGGCAGAACCAGCCGAAGCCGCAGCCGAGGTCCACGACCCGCAGCCCCGCCACGGCCGGCAACATCGCCCGCAGCGCCGGCCACTCCGGCGCCCCGTCCAGGCCGTCGACCGAACGGCCGAGCCGGCTGTAGCCCTCGAAGAACGCGGGGTCGTCGTAGATGTTCTGTGCCATGCCACATCGGTTACACCGGGCGGCCGCCACCCGTCGACCACCTGCCCCGCGCAAATGTCCGGAACAGAGAACGATCTAGGCGTGAAATCCTAGTTTGTGTTACACTCTCGGTTCCCTCTGCCCCGGACATTCGCCATGCCAGCCACCGAACCCCTCCCCCGCTCCCCCGCCCAGATCGAGGCCGCCCGCCGCAACGGCGCCCGCTCCCGCGGCCCC
>JBATRI010000737.1:0-9649 GCA_049292515.1 Geminicoccaceae bacterium | reverse complement strand
GCTGGGGCTCGGCCCGCGCCTGACCCATCGGCCGGCACGGCTGTCCGGCGGCGAGCAGCAGCGGGTGGCGATCGCCCGGGCGCTGGCCAACGGGCCGGGCCTGATCCTGGCCGACGAGCCCACCGGCAATCTCGACCCGCACACGGCCGAGGAGGTGTTCGCGATCATGCTGGAGATGGTCCGCGACACCGGCACGGCGGCGCTGATCGCCACCCACAATCCCGAGCTCGCCGCCCGGATGGACAGGACCTATCGGCTGACCGAGGGCCGTCTCCACGCTGCGCCATTGGCCGCGTAGCGCCAGCGCGGCACCGCCGGGTCGGCACATGAGCTCGATCGGCCACCCGTTGCCGCGGACCGGCTGGCCGACATCGCGAGCCGCACAGGCAGGCACGGCGGTGGCTCGGCATACCGTTTGATCCAGATCAGCGTGCTTGCGCTCGACTTGCGGCATGATGTGTTTGCTGGTCTCGGTTCTGAGGACCGGGCGCGTGGAGCTGGAAAATGTAATCGGCTTATCCTTCAACTTTTGCGTTTCCATTCCGGTATCGATGGCGAAAAAGAATCTGTTGACGAAGTAAATTGTTGAGAGCATGCATCATAGCTAAACATCTATGCTTAGAGACTTGACTTCACTGTAAATAACAATCAGCGACGAGTTTGTCGCTAAGCTGGTGCATGACTTTGGCAGGACCGGATCAAAGACGTCTGCTCGGCTCGCGACGTAACGGAAATCGGAAATACCCGATTCAGTTCAGCCGCGGTTCATGCCCGCTGCGTCATACCTCGTGGTCAACAGAACAGGAGTTGTTAAGTCATGGATAAGGATCGCGTCGAGGGTGCGGCCAAACAGGTCAAGGGTGCTGTGAAGGAGGCGGTCGGCAAGGCGGTCGGCGACAGCAAGCTGGAGAGCGAGGGCAAGGCCGACAAGGTCGAAGGCAAGGTGCAGAACGCGGTCGGCGGCCTCAAGGACGCAGTTCGCGAAGCCATCGACAAGGTTTAAGTCTAGCTCTTCCCGTTCAGAGGGGCGAACCGAACGAGAGCCCAATGTCAGTCAACCTAGAATAACTGTAGCGTGATACGAAAGATACAAAAATGCTCGGTACCGTTCTGCTCGTTATTCTAATCCTGATGCTGATCGGCGCGTTGCCGACCTGGGGGCACAGCCAGAATTGGGGATACTTCCCGAGTGGGACCTTGAGCCTGATCGTCATTATTCTGCTGGTTCTGGTGCTTACCGGCCGAATGTAGAGGGTTTCGCGGTTACCCCAGATTGGAGACTTCGATGACCAGGAATGCTGAAGGTGCCGCTGGAGATCTGACCACCGATCTCGCGGCCTTGCGTCAGGACGTTGCGCATCTCGCCGCGACGATGAGCGCGCTGGTCCAGCACCAGACCGAGGCGGTCGGTGTTCGCGCCGCCGCCGCCATGGGCGACGCCAAGGACACGATCGCCAGCAAGGCCGGCGAGGTGCAGAACCGTGTGCGGGTGGCTGGCCGTGACCTCGAGGCCAGCTACGATCGGCATCCGTTCACAGTGCTGCTGATCGCCTTCGGGGTCGGCATCACGCTCGGCATGATGAGCCGATGGCGGGTCTGATGGCAAGCGAGGCGCCCACTCGGTATCCTGCCCGGTCGTCGCGAACGCGGCACCAGCGGCATGGAGGCGCATCATGAACACCCTGCTCATCATCGTGCTGCTGCTCGTCCTGCTCGGGGGTGGCGGCGGCTACTACGGCTACAACCGCTATGGCGGGCGTGGGCTCGGTGGCGTGCTCGGCCTCGTCCTCCTGGTCCTGATCGTGCTCTGGGTCCTGGGCATTGTTGGCGGTGGTCCGATCGTACAGCCCTGAGAGCCGGACCCGGCCGTCCTCTCCGGGACGGCTGCTGGCGTCCCGATTCTGGCGCAGTGCCGCGGGTTTCTGGCACGGCCCGTCGGGCCGGCGGGCTTGGTTGCTCTCAGGGCTGCTGGTCGGTTGCGTGCTGCTGCAACTGGTGATCCAGTACCGTCTAAATCTCTGGAGCCGCGACTTCTTCGACGCGTTCGGCCGCCGCGACGGTTCGGCTCTGCGCGCGCAGGCCCTGATCTTTCTGCCACTCGCCGGCTCCAGCCTGCTGGTGGCCATGCTGCTGGTATGGGCGCGCATGACGACCCAGCGGGGGTGGCGGGCGTGGTTGACCCAGGATCTGATCGACCGCTGGCTGGTCGACGACCGCGCCCGGCACCTTCGGTTCACGCTCGGCGAGGACCTCAATCCCGAGTACCGGATCGCCGAAGACGCGCGGGTGGCAACCGATGCCCCGATCAACCTGGTGGTGGGCCTGCTGACGGCGGTCCTCAACGCCATCACCTTCATCGGGATCCTGTGGAACGTCGGGGGCGACCTCATCGTCTCCGTGTTCGGTCACGTCCTCACCGTGCCCAAGTACCTCGTGATCACGGTGGCCATCTATTCGGGGCTGGTCACGATCGCCATGACCGTCATCGGCCGCCGCCTAGTCAGCGGGATCGCCGGCAAGAATGCCGCGGAGGCCCAGCTCCGCTCGATCGCCTCCCACCTGCGTGAGCGCGGCGACACCGGTGTGGCACCACCAGGGGAGATCGCCGGGCATGGTGCGCTGGGCTCGGCCCTGGACGAGGTGATCACGCGCTGGCGCACCCTTTGCGGGCAGCTCATGCGGATCACACTGGTGTCGCAGGGCAATATCCTGGTGGCCCCGGTCGTCGCCTGGATCGTGTGCGCCCCGAAATACCTTGTCGGCACCATGTCGCTGGGCGAGGTGGCCCAGGCCGCAGCCGCCTTCGTGACGGTGCAGGCGGCGCTCAACTGGCTGGTCGACAATTTTCCGGCTTTGGCGGACTGCATGTCCTCGATTAGCCGCGTCGGCTCGCTGCTCATGGCCCTGGACGAGGGCGAACTCCCCGCGGCGAGCGAGGAAGGCATGGCGGTCCAAACGAACTCAAGCGCAGAATTCGGATGCATCCGGAATCCACCGTTGGTTCGGTAAATCACTGAAAGGCCCTAGTTCGCGACCAGCGCCGCGATGACGGCGACGACGTCGGTCCGGCCCTTGATCGCGTTGCGGCCGCCGTCCGCGAAATCGATCCAGCCCTCGTTGAAGCCGTCGAGCATCCGGATGCGCGGCCCGGGGTTCCGCATGCCCTGCGCCCGGAACAGGCTCTCCCAGGTGTCGCGGGGCACCGGCACCGCGCGGACCGGCCTGCCCAGGGCGCGCCCGAAGGCGGCGGCGAGATCGTCGGGTGTGACGCGGTGCGGGCCTTCCAGCTCGACGACCCGCATGCCGCTCCAGTCCTGCTGGAGGAGCCCGGCCCCGACCTCGCCGACATCCTGGGCCGCCACCATCGGGAGGGCTCGGTCCATCGGCATGAGGTAGCTGTGGAGGATGCCGGTCTCGCGGGCCGAGTCCACGTCCCAGGCGGCGTTGTCGATGAACCAGGCCGGGCGCAGGAACGTGATCGGCAGCGGCAGCTCGCGCAGGGCCGCCTCCAGCAGCGTCCGCTGCGAGAGCAGATTGTCGTGGACGGCGTCGGCACCGATGGCTGACAGGCAGAGGATCTTGGCTGGCCGGGCGGCGGTCAATGCCGCCAGGATGCTGCCGATCACGGCCCGGGCCTCAGGATAGCCGGGTGCCGGATCGAACTCGGGCGGCGGCAGGATGAAGACGCCCGTTGCACCGGCGAACGCCCGAGTCAGCGCTCGGGCATCGCCCATGTCGGCGAGGGCGATCTCGCAGCCCTGCGCCGCCCACGCCGCGCCTTTCGCCGCGTCGCGCACGACGGCACGGACCGGCTGGCCGGCGGCGAGCAGCGTACGGGCGAGGGCGCTGCCGACCTTGCCGGTGATTCCGGTGATTGCGTACATCCTGCTTCTCCAAGTCCGCGTCGGGTGTCCTGTAACCCGGCTGAACTGGTGCAGGAGGTGCGATTAGATCATAATATTGGTGACGTGGAATCAACGAGGTGGCCGATGGCGTTCGATGCGCGCGTGATCTCGAACGTCGGTGTCCTGGCCGCGGTTGCCGAGGCGGGCAGCTTTGCCGGTGCCGCGGACATGCTGGGCCTGTCCCGCTCGGGCGTCAGCCGGGCGGTCGCACGTCTCGAGGCGCAGATGGGCGTACGGCTCTTCGCCCGGACCACGCGGGCGGTGGCGCTCACCGACGAGGGCAGCCGGCTCTATGCGGAGGTGGCACCACTGCTGACCGGGATCGAGGATGCCGTGACCGTCACGACCGGCTCGTCGGTGGCGGTGCGCGGCCGGCTCCGCGTCAATGTCGACGCCTTCTTCTCGCGGCTGCTGTTCATGCCGCATATCGGCGAGTTCCTGCAGCTCCACCCCGAGCTGTCGCTCGAGCTGGTGGCCCGGGACCAGCTCGGCGACCTGGTGAGCGAAGGGTTCGACATCGCGGTGCGCTTCGGCCAGCCGCCCGTGTCGTCGCTGGTCGCCCGGAAGCTGCTGGACACGCCGACCATCACGGTGGCCTCCCCGGCCTACGTGGCGGCACACGGGCAGCCCGCGACCCCGGCGGACCTGCTGAACCATGCCTGCATCCAGGTGCGCGATTCGCTGACGGGACAGCCGATCGAGGCGTGGCGTTTCCACAAAGACGACGAGTTCGTGCAGGTGCGCACGACCGGGCGCCTGATGGTGGCCGAGTTCGGGACCATGCTGGGAGCCTGCCTCGGCGGGGTCGGCATCGCACGGGTGAAGGCGATCGGGGTGCAGCGCCTGCTCGACGAGGGTGCCTTGGTCCAGCTGCTGCCGGACTGGTCCGGCCAGAGCTTCCCGCTCTATGCGCTCTACCCGTCGCGCCATCTGCCCGCGGCCAAGGTGCGCGCATTCATCGACTTCGTTCAGGCGCGGCTGACCCGGGGCACCATGCAGGAAGCTGTGGATAGCCGGTAGTCTTCGGTTGCTTCGGGTCCGGGCGGGCGCGGTAAGATGCGGACCGCCTCGGAGAGCCCCTTCATGCCCCATGCCGACTTCGTCCACCTGCGGGTCCGCTCGTCTTTTTCCCTGCTGCAGAGCACGGTCCGCGTGGATGCCCTGGTCAAGGCCTGCCGGGCGGCGGCGATGCCGGCGGTGGCCGTGGCCGACGACGCCAACCTGTTCGGGGCGATGCAGTTCTGCGCGGCGGCCAAGAAGACCGGCGTGCAGCCGATCGTCGGCGCCCTGCTGGCGCTGGCCCCGCTCGAGGTGCTGCCGCGTACCCCCGGCCGGCAGCCGGCGGCCGAGCCTCTGGTCTTCCTGGTCAAGGATGCGCAAGGCTACGCCAACCTGCTCCGGCTGATGAGCCGCGCCTACACCGAGGCCGAGCCGGGGGCCGAGGTCAGGGTTACGCTGGAGCAGCTGGCGGCGCACGCCGAGGGACTGATCTGCCTGACCGGCGGCCCGGCCGGGCCGGTGAACGCCGCCCTCCGGCGCGGCGATGCCAAGCTCGCCAAACGGCTGCTGCTGGGGCTGCAGGCGGCGTTCGGCGACCGGCTCTATGTCGAGCTGGTGCGCCACGGCGATCCGGACGCGGAGGCGATCGAGCCGGCGCTGCTCGATCTGGCCTATGCCCTGGGCGTGTCGCTGGTCGCCACCAACGACGTGCATTTCCTCGAGGCGCGCGGGCACGAGGCCCACGACGCGCTGATCTGCATCGCCGAGGGCGTCCAGGTGGCGCAGGAGGAGCGGCGGCGGGTCTCCGTCGAGGCGCGCTTCAAGAGTGCGGACGAGATGCGGGCGCTGTTCGCCGACGTGCCCGAGGCCATCGCCAACACGCTGGTGATCGCCCGCCGCTGCGCCTTCATGGCGCCGTCGCGCGAGCCGATCCTGCCGACCTTCGCGGACGACGAGGAGGCGGAGATGCGCCGCCAGGCCGCGGAGGGCCTGGAGCGGCGGCTGGCGGCGATGAAGCCGCCGCCGGCTGCGGCCGCCGCGGCGCCCTACCGCGAGCGCCTGGCCTACGAGCTCGACGTCATCGCGCAGATGAAGTTCTCGGGCTACTTCCTGATCGTTTCCGACTTCATCAAGTGGGCCAAGGCGCACGGCGTGCCGGTCGGCCCCGGCCGCGGCTCGGGTGCCGGCTCGGTGGTGGCCTGGAGCCTGGAGATCACCGATCTCGACCCGCTGCGCTTCGGGCTGCTGTTCGAGCGCTTCCTCAACCCCGAGCGCGTGTCGATGCCGGATTTCGACATCGACTTCTGCGAAGACCGGCGGCACGAGGTGATCACCTATGTCCGCCACCATTACGGTGCGGACCGCGTCGCCCAGATCATCACCTTCGGCACGCTGCAGGCCCGGGCGGCCCTGCGCGACGTCGGCCGCGTGCTGGGCCTGCCGTTCGGTCTCGTGGACCGGATCTGCAAGCTGGTGCCGAACAACCCGGCGAGCCCGGTGACGCTGGCGCAGGCGATCGAGATGGAGCCACGGCTGAAGGAGGCGCGCGACGACGATGCCAGCGTGGCGCGGATGATCGACGTCGCCCTGCAGCTGGAGGGCCTGCCGCGCAATGCCTCGACCCATGCCGCCGGCGTGGTGATCGGCGACCGGGCGCTGGAGGAGCTGGTGCCGCTCTACCGCGACCCGCGGGCGCTGATGCCGGCGACCCAGTTCAACATGAAGGACGTCGAGAAGGCGGGCCTGGTCAAGTTCGACTTTCTGGGCTTGTCGACGCTGACGATGCTGGTCCAGGCCGAGAGGCTGGTCAACGAGCGCGGCACGCCTTTGGTGCTGGCCGATCTGCCGCTCGACGACGTGCCCACCTTCGAGCTGCTGTCGCGGGCTGAGACGCAAGGTGTGTTCCAGCTGGAATCGGTCGGCATGCGCGACGCGCTGCGCCGGCTGCGGCCGGACTGCTTTGAGGACATCATCGCGATGGTCTCGCTCTATCGGCCGGGGCCGATGGACAACATCCCGCGCTACATCAACGTCAAGCACAAGCTGGAGGACCCGAGCTACCTGCACCCGCTGCTGGAATCGATCCTGTCCGAGACCAACGGGGTCATCATCTACCAGGAGCAGGTGATGGAGATCGCCAAGCAGCTGGCCGGCTACACGCTTGGGGGTGCTGATCTGCTACGCCGTGCGATGGGCAAGAAGATCAAGGCGGAGATGGACGCCCAGCGCGAGGTGTTCGTGAAGGGGGCGGTTCAGCGCAAGGTCGGGGCCAAGCTCGCCGACACGATCTTCGACGCGGTGGCCAAGTTCGCGTCCTACGGCTTCAACAAGAGCCATGCCGCCGCCTACGCGCTGCTGGCCTACCAGACCGGCTACATCAAGGCCAACCATCCGGTCGAATTCTTCGCCGCCGCGATGACCACGGAGCGGGCGAGCCAGGAGAAGCTGGGCGGCTACGTCAACGAGATGCGGCAGCAGGAGATTCCGGTCTACCCGCCGGACGTCAACGCCTCCAAGGGGCGGTTCCTGGTCGAGGACGGCCCGCGGGGTGCGGGCGTGCGCTATGCGCTGGCCGCGATCAAGGGGGTCGGCGAGGCGGCGATGGCGGCCCTGGTCGAGGAGCGCGAGGCGCGCGGGCCCTATGCCGACGTGTTCGACCTGATGGCGCGGCTGGGCACCAAGGTGCTGAACAAGCGGCTGCTGGAGAGCTTGGTGCGTGCCGGGGCCCTGGATTCGCTGGACGGCAACCGGCGCCGCCTGTTCGAGGCCGCGGACCAGCTGCTGCGCTATGCGGCCGCGTCGGCGGAAGCGGCGGAAAGCTCGCAGGTGAGCCTGTTCGGCGGCAGCGGCGCCGCCCAGGTGCCGCATCCCAATCTCGGCCAGAACGAGGACTGGGCGGCGCTCGAGCGGCTGCAGATGGAGTTCGACGTGCTGGGCCTCTATCTCTCGGCGCACCCGCTCGACGGCTACCTGGCGGCGCTGAACCGGCTGGGGGTGACGCCCGGCGCCAGGCTGCGGCAGGTGGCGAGCGAGGGCGGGCGGCTGCGGCTGGCGGGCATGATCTCCAGCAAGCAGGAGCGGGTGACCGAGCGGACCCGGTTCGTTCGCCTGATCGTCTCGGACCATACCGCCCAGTTCGAGATCACCGCGTTCAGCGAGCTGATGGGCCAGGCACGCGAGCTGCTGGACGGCGACGCGCCGCTCTATTTCGAGGTCGACGCCAAGGTCGACGGCGACAATCTGCGCCTGACCGCGCAGCGCATCCAGAAGCTGGACGAGGTCGCGGACCAGGCCCGGGCCGCGGTCGAGATCCGCATCGACGGGCCGCAGGTGGCCCAGCGGCTGAAGCCGCTGCTGGAGCGGCGCAACGGCGGCGGGGCGCGGGTGCGCCTGGTCCTGCCGGTGCCGGGGCAGGAGGAGGCGATCCTGGCGCTGCCGGAGGACTTCGTGCTTGCCAGCGGCCAGCGGCTCGACGTCGAGCGGATGGCCGGCGTCCTCGCGGTCCGCGACGTGGCGCTGTTGAACTGAGGCCCCGGCCGCCGTCGCTGCGCGAGCCCACTGGGTCGTGCTATGCTGGGACATCTCTGCCGGAGGCCACCGCCATGCGGGCGACCGCGCCCACTGCGCCACTGACGTTCGAGGCCTTCCTCGCCTGGGAGGAGCGCCAGCCCGAGCGGTTCGAGCTGGTGGGCGGCGTCGTCCGGCTGATGGCTGGTGGAACCGAGGGGCATGATCGGATCGGCATCAACATCGCTGCTGCCTTGCGGATCCGCCTGCGTGGCGCACCCTGCTCGGCGCACGGGTCGAACCTCAAGGTCGTGAGCCAAGCCGCGGGAGCGGTGATGTACCCCGACGCTTTCGTCCGCTGCGGCCCGCGTGACGACCGGCGCACGACCAGGGACGATCCGGTGGTGGTATTCGAGGTGCTGTCGGAGGGGACGGCGAAGCACGACCTGATCCGCAAGCGGCTGGCCTACGAATCGATCCCCGGCCTGCAGCGGATCGTCTACGTGTCCGTAGACGAGCTGCGGCTCGACATGCGGGTGCGGTCGACCGACGGCGCCTGGAGCGACGAGACGGTGGAGGGCCTGGAGGTGTCGGCGCGGCTGCCGGAGATCGGCATCGAGCTGCCCATGGCCGAGATCTACGAGGACACGGAGTTGGTCGCCAAAGCGGGGCCGCAGCAATGAGCATCGCGATCGTGGGCGCCGGCCTAGCCGGTGCGGCCTGCGCGCGGGCCCTGGCCGATGCCGGGATGGGGGTACGGCTGTTCGACAAGGGCCGGTCGGTCGGTGGGCGGCTGGCGCAACGGCGTGTCGAGCAGGGCGTTTTCGATCACGGCGCCCAGTACCTGGCCGCGCGGGACCCGGCGTTCCTGGTGGCGGTCGACGGCTGGCGTCGTCAGGGGATCATTGCGGACTGGCCTGGCGTCGAGAGTTCCAGCGGCGCGCCGGTGCTGGTCGGTGTGCCGTCGATGAGCGCCCCCGTAAAGGCCCTGCTGGCCGATCTGCCGGTGGCGACGGCGTGCCGGATCGAGGCCTTGCGTCATGCGACGGGTGGCTGGGTCCTGGTCGCCGAGGACGGAACGCGGCACGGGCCATTTGCCGCCGTGGTCCTGGCCGTGCCGGCCCCCCAGTCGGTGCCCCTGCTGGCAACCGCGGGTGAAGCCGTCGCGGCGGCAATGATCCTGCGTCTGGGCGGGGTCGGGATGGCTCCGTGCTGGTCGGCACTGGCCGCCTTTGCCG
>JBATRI010000736.1:0-57908 GCA_049292515.1 Geminicoccaceae bacterium | reverse complement strand
CCCGTATCACCCTGCCGGTGCTGCCGGAGCGCAGGACCAGTTGCTTGCGGCCACCGCTGACCCAGCAATGGGCGATTTCCTGGGTGCCGTTGCCGTCGCTGTCCAGCACCGCCAGCGTGTCGCGATGCATCATGTCGCGATGGACGCGGCCGGCAGGGTTGTCGATCTGCCACAGCTTACGGCCGGTGCGATCATAAGCTCGCATGAACCGATAACCGTTGAAGTGAATAAACTCGAAGCGGCCATCTCCATCGACATCGATCGGGTAAACGTTGCCGCGGACATTGTTGAGCGCGGTACCGTCCAGTTCGATTTTCAAGGCAACCCGCATGGATATCGTGGCGCTGCTGTGCGCCGCCCCAGTCTGGGCCAGAGGCAGGTAGGGAAGTCCACGGTTTGCATTTCGGTGGAGTTGCATCCTGTCGGTAAGATTAGGCGCCGCATGAGCGACCGTTGCATGATAGGCGATCGAAGTACCTACAAGCGCAACGAGCAGACTGAGCCACCACATATTTCGGTCGTAGCCTGTCAATGAAAAAAGTAACTTCATGAATGCTTTACCCTGGCTTTTCGTGAATACCCAAGCGGACGATGAATGCTATCGCCAGGGCGCACCACTTCTAACGGGTGCCGACCCTCTATTCGATTCCGGACGCCGTCGCGGTCATGGATCGCTCATCGCCGCGCCATTAATGCCACTGCATAGTGACCAATTGCAATTTAAATCAACTAATGAGGGCTATCTCGATCACGGGTCCGATTCATCACGGTGCGGTTCGTCGACGTCGTTGGCATGCTGCTGCCAATCACGTTTATAGCGAAGCAGCTTAGGCGAACACGGAGGTGGTTGGGCGCGTTGCGAACTGACGACGACATGCTCCATTGAGCTGTGTGGCGGACTTCCGACTATCAGCCGTCCGCAGCGTCGGTCGTTCGCATAAAGCGCTGGTGCCGAGAATCTCTAACAATCCTAGGCGTCGCTGTGGCCGAACCGAACCCAGCGGCAGCCCCCTCGGGCCTTGGCGTCGTAAAGTGCGCGATCGGCATGTTCGGCGAGGACGGTCATGCTGTCGCCATCGTCGGGAAATACGGCAATGCCGATACTTGCCCCGAGCGTGAGCGGTTGCCCGCCGAGGAATACTGGCTCGGCCAGAGCCGCCAGCAGCCGATCGGCCAGGGCCTGAACGCCACCGGGTTGCTGGAGGTCCGTTTCGACCAGAGCAAATTCGTCACCGCCCAGTCTGGCCAGGATATCTGCTTCCCTCGTCACCATCCGCAGACGACGAGCAAACTCCTGCAAAGCTAAATCACCGGCCGGATGGCCGTATTGATCGTTGACTCCCTTGAACCCGTCCAAGTCGATCATCAGCAGTGCGAGTCCTTGCCGCGCCCGTCGGGCTCGGACCAAGGCCTGTCCGAGCCGATCGCCAAAGAGCACGCGATTGGCGAGGCCAGTGAGTGGATCCGTCAGAGCCAGGGTCCGATAATGCTCCTCAATAGCCTTATGCGCCGAGTCGTCGCGGATAACGGCCAGATAGTGCTGACCGTGGTCAATGCGGGTTGCGCCAATGGAAATCTGCACGGCGAAGTCGCGGCCGTCGGCCCCGCGTGCTTCGGCTTCACGTGCGGAGCAGACGAGGCCGGTACCGGTTTGGAGTCCAGCTGCAAGAAAGGGTGCTCGCACGATGTCGGTGACATGCCGGCCCTCAAACTGCGGCGCGTCGTTCCGGAGCATCAGCGCCATGGCCCCGTTGACCATCCGGATGTGCCCCTTCTCATCGAACACGATGGCGCCATCCATCATGGAGTTGAACATGGTCAGGAACGATGCACGCAAAATCCTAGCCCCAAGAACATAGCATGCTTGGCTGGCCGGATCGATCAGCGGGAGGATCACGGCGTCCGCATGCCCGTCAAGTTCGTTGGCGGACCGGTAGGCAATGTAGATGGCCTCTCGACGGTGGAGGACTGCGCGGTAGGCGGCAATGGTGAACAGCGTCTCATGCTCGCCCGGAGCCGAGACGTTTCCGTATCTTGGCTCCCTTCCGGCTTCGTCAACCAGGGTCCCATCGAGCCGGCTGCAGCGGAGATCTGTTGCTCCCGTTGCCGGTTTGGCGAGAATGACATGGTCGGCGACGTAGGGCGGCAACACGATGCCGCTCTGCACGGCCTCAGGCACCCTCCCGATTTTCGGCAACGCCGACCACCACCGCAGCAAGTCGCTCAATGCCGGGGATGTCACTTCGATCGCACGTGGCTGCCAGAGCATGAACGGTGGCTTGGCGCCATGTCGCCGGAACAGCGACCGCACCGTTTCGTAGCGCTCGGCCACGATGCCCCGCGCCAACCGCTCGGCCCGGCTCTCCCGATTCCGCATTGTTCGGACAGGCATTGCTTCCACGGGCCCAGCTCTTTGACGTGGATCGTCCAACGCCTATCCTGCCTCCACTAGCGGCATGGCTCCGCCTGCCTGGGGTAGAGATGACGCATGACGACGAGTGGAGCAATGTAGCGCGTGCAACAGATCACGACCGTCGAAATGCACACCGGAGGTGAGCCGGTACGCATCATCACCGGAGGCTTTCCGCCCGTCCACGGTGACACGCTGCTGGCCAAGCGGCGCCACGTTCGCTCTGAGCTGGATCATCTGCGCCGGATGCTGATGGCCGAGCCTCGAGGTCATGCCGACATGTACGGGGCCTTGCTGGTGGAGCCGGACGCGCCCGACGCCGACTTCGCGGTACTATTCCTGCATAATGAGGGTTACTCGACGATGTGCGGGCACGCCGTGATCGCACTTGGGCGATTCGCGGTGGATCGAAAACTGGTGGCAGCACGTGAGCCCGAGACCACCGTTCGCATCCAATGCCCGTGTGGTCTGGTGACGGCCTCGGTCGAGGTACACGAGGGCCGCGCCGGTCGGGTTCGTTTCACCAGCGTGCCAGCGTTTGCCTACGCTCGCGACGCCGTCGTGGTGACCGATGCGTTCGGCCCGGTGATCCTGGATGTCGCCTATGGCGGCGCCTTCTACGGTATATTGCCGGCATCGCAACTCGGATTGGATCTGCAGCACAGTCCCCTGGCACGGATCGTCGAGGCGGCGCTGCAGATCAAGGCTGCGGCGATGAAGCAGCTCGCGCTGGCACATCCGACGGAACCCGATCTGGCCTACTTGTATGGGATCATTCTTACCGACGATATGTCCTCGGAGGGGAGGGGGCCTACGGCGAATATATGCGTTTTTGCCGACGGGCAGGTCGACCGGAGCCCGACCGGATCGGGTGTCACCGCCCGCCTGGCGTTGATGCACCGGCGCCGACAGGTCGACGTCGGCGAGAGCCGGGCCTTTTCCAGCATCACGGGTGCCGAGTTCACCGGCCGGGTGATCGCCGAGACCACGGCCGGCCGGCACCCGGCGGTTCTGGTGGAGGTCGCCGGAAAAGCGTTCTACACCGGCGAGGCGAGTTTCACCTGCGAGCCGGAGGACCCTTTGGGTGCAGGCTTTCTGCTGCGCCGCTGACACCTCCGTGGCGGCACGCTGCCCCGATTCCGACGATCGGGCGGTGGCGGCGGCCGCGACGGTGGCCCGGGTGCGCCCCTGGCAGGCCCGCATGGGAATCACCCGGCTCGCGGACCTCACCGGCCTCGATCGCATCGGCCTGCCCGTGTTCGCCGCGATCCGGCCGAACTCGCGCTCCGTCGCAACCAGCCAGGGCAAGGGCCTCACGGCGGATGCGGCACGGGCTGGTGCGCTCATGGAGGCGGTCGAAAGCTGGCATGCGGAGACGATCGAAACCCCGCTGCGTCTGGCCAGCGCCGCCGAGCTGCAGGGCTACCGGCTGATAGCGTTGGAGCGGCTGGCACTCCGCGCGCGGCGCAGGTTCGACGCGCATCGGCCGCTGCTGTGGATCGAGGGACAGGACCTCCGTTCGCAGGCGCCGGTGTGGCTTCCGTACGAACTCGTGCATACCGACTACCGCTTGCCTCAGCCGCCGGCCGCCGGCTGCTTTCCGGTCGGGACCAATGGCCTTGCTGCAGGCAATACGTCTGCCGAGGCGATCCGCCACGCCTTGTGCGAGTTGATCGAGCGCGATGCTGTCAGTCTGTGGCATCAGCTGGCGCGCGACGTGCGGCCGTCGACGGCGATCGATGCAGCAAGCGTCGAGGATGATCGCTGCCGGCACGTGCTGGGCCGCCTGGCAGCGGCAGGATTTGCGGTCGGATTGTTCGACGTCACGAGCGACATCCGCATCCCGGCCTTTCTCGCGGTGCTGGCCGATCGAAGGGATCCCACTGGTCATCCCGGCATGGGTGCCGCGTGCCACCCCGAGGCAACGACCGCTCTGTTGAAGGCGTTGCTGGAAGCGGTCCAGGTACGCACCGGGTATATCGCCGGCGCCCGCGACGATATGGCTCCCGAGGAGTTTGCCGGGGCCGGCCCCATCGAGAAGCTGCGCTGGCTGGGACCGCTGCTCGAGCTGCCCGGGCGGCGACCGTTCGAACATGCGTCGACAGGTTGGGGCGACGCGGCTCGCGACGTGGATGCACTGCTCCTGCGGCTCGCTGCGGTTGGCTTGGACGAGGTGATCATGGTCGATCTGACCCGCGCGGACATCGGGCTACCGGTGGTCCGGATGGTCGTACCGGGACTCGAGGCTTGCTCGGACGAGCCGGATTACGCGCCAGGGCCGCGCGCTTCGACGCAGCGTAAACCGTGACCGTCATCGTCTTCGCAGGCCCGACGCTGCCTGCTGCGGCCATTCGGGAGCGGCTCGACGCGATCGTCCTGCCCCCGGCGGCAGTAGGTGATATCGCGCGCGCGGTGCGGCGCCAGCCGATCGCAATTGGGCTGATCGACGGCGTGTTCGAGCGCGTGCTCCCGGTCTGGCACAAGGAAATACTCTGGGCCATGTCCAGGGGCGTGCATGTCTTCGGCGCGGCCAGCATGGGTGCCCTTCGTGCTGCCGAGCTGCACCCGTTCGGGATGCAAGGGATCGGGCGCATCTTTGCTGGGTATTGCAACGGTGATCTCGAGGCCGATGACGAGGTGGCCGTGTTGCACGGGCCGGCGGACGTCGGCTTCCCTCCGGTCACCGAGGCTTTGGTGAACGTCCGGGCGACCCTGGATCGCGCGGTGGGGGAGGGAGTGCTGTCTGCTGACGCAGGGGAGAGACTGACCGCTCTCGCACGCGAGTGCCACTATCGCGATCGTACTTGGGCCGCGCTGTTGGCGCAGGCGGCGGCCGGCGAGCTGGCTGAACCTGTTGCCCGCTTACGCGACTGGCTGCCCGAGGGCCGGGTGGACCTTAAGCGAATCGATGCGTTGGAACTGCTGTGCACGATGCGTGCATTCGTGGCCGCCGGCCCGTCGCCCATGCGCCCGGATTTTTCCTTCGCGTGGACGGACGCCTGGGACGCCTTGCATGCGCGTGTCGGCGGCGAGGCCGAGGGAGAGCCGGTCTTGGAAGAACTGCGCCTGCAGGTGGACCGACTGGCCGAGGTGCGCCGGGCTGCGCTGCTGCGGGTGCTGGCGCGCCGGGAGGCCGAGCGCCGAGGCATCGATATCGAGCCTATGATCCGGCGAGAGGTAGGCGAACGGCTCCGCACGCGGCTGGGTTTATGGCGCCGGGCGTTGGTTGACGGCTGGCTCGCCGAGAACGACCTCGGCCAAGCGGCATTCGACGGCTTGGTCGACCACGAGGCGCTGGTGGAAGCAGGAGGGCTCGCCGGTGCAACGGAGCTGGCTGCCGCTATGTTGGCTGAGCTCCGCGCGACTGGCCAATATGCGGCATTCGCCAAGCGGGCCCGCACGAAGTCGGCGCGGCTCGCCATGGCCGGCCTTACGGACGCGACGCCAGCCGAGGCCGGCGTCGATCTCGCTCCGGCACTGGCACGATTAGCCGAGCAGGCTGATGTGCCGGGGTTTGCTGCCGACGCGGACCTGGCCCGATGGCTTGGCTTTGCCGATCGTGCGAGCCTGGAGGCTGCAGTCTTGCGTGAGCATTTGTTTGTGCGCATGATGGCCAGCAACGACGGTGGTGCCACGCAAGTGCTGCCGGAATCTCAGCCCATCGGCTAGCACTGAGCAGATGGGGGCCCATGATCGAAAAGAGCTTCGCTGCACGGCAGGGTGAGGGGACGCGGTTCCGCCTCTATCCGCAGGCGCCGTTGCTCGTCGGCTATCGCACGCCGGTGGTGGTGGAGCTGTCGCCGGTGTCGGGTTCGTTGGAGCCCGGTCCCAGCGATGGCAGGGTGTGCGTCATTCACCCGGTCGGCAAGGCGCAGTCCTACGGACAGCTCATGGCACGGCACGGTGTCACCAAGCCGATCCTGCCACCCTGGCGTGGTCCCGTCTCGAATCCCGCCTTGCCCGACGATCGTGGTCATTTCGATCACCTCGGGCCGAACGATGCCGGCTTTGCACAGGCCCATGCCTATGCCTGCGTCAGGCTCACGCTCGACGTCTGGGAGCGCTATCTCGGCCGTCGGATCCAGTGGAATTTTGCGTCGGGCATGCGCTGGCTCGAGGTCGGGCTGCTCGACAGCTATACCAATGGCGAGTGCAGTTGGGGTGGTTGGCTCGAGCTGGGGTCGGATGTGGATCCTGATCGGCCACCGCATCCATTTGCGCTGAATCTGGACGTCGTCGCCCATGAGGTGGGCCATCTGCTCGTCTATAGCCTCGTCGGGTTGCCACCGAGCAGCAGAGACTTCGGGGAGTATGCAGGCTTCCAGGAGGCAGCGGCTGATCTCGTGGCGCTGCTGGTGGCAGCCCAACTCCCGACGGTCGTCAACGAGGTGTTGAAACGGACCCGGGGCAATCTTTACGTTGCCAATGAGCTGAATCGGCTGGGTGAGCTGTCGTCGAACTCGCAGATTCGCCAAGCCTCCAACAGCGCTCGACTGTCGGAATTTGCGCTGGGCTGGAGCGATGAACATGATCTGTCGGAGCCCCTCACGGGCGCACTGTTCGACCTGCTCGTGGACATGTACCAGCATGAGCTCATCGACCGCCAGCTGATCCCGACCAGCCTTGATCGATTGGTGCGCGAGGTCGGCCATCTGCGGCCTTTTGCGCCCATGGTTCAGGCCGAATTCGACCGCTGGTACCCCGTTGATCCGCGAGGTTTTCGTCAGGCTTTGGTGGCTGCGTGCGACCGTCTGGGTACGTACTTTGCCCATGCACTGACCCGATTGAGGGCTGACCGCCTGACCTATGTGGCCGTGCAGAAGGTGCTGACGGATGTCGATCTGGCACTGGGCGGCGGCCAGTTCGGTCGCGAGATCACCGACAATTTTGCTTGGCGTGAAATCGGCCGGGTCGACGTCGGCCCCTACTTGGGCATGGCCGGGGGGAGGCCCAGTGCATTGCAGCTGGGGGTGCATCGATGTGCGAAGCGTGATCTGCTGCCGAGGCAGGGCAGTAGTTGAGATTAAATCACAAGATAGGAGGGTATTAGCATGACCAATCAGGAAACACTGCTGACCGCGTCGGCCGTGAAGCTCTATGGTCGAGTGATCAAGGGTCTCAATGTGGACCTCGCCGGGGCCGCCGCCGGGCTTGGCGCAAATCGCTTCTTGCGGGACCAGCTGGAACCCGGCACGGAGCCGCAATTCGCCCGCATCTACGGCTATTGCTATATGGGACGTTACACACCGCTCTCGCGTGCCGCCATTTTCCTGGTCCACGGTCCTGGCGAAGCAGCCGTCGATGCTAGCACCAGCCGTGGTGGCGGTCCGGCCGGCCCGCACCTGATCGAGGAGTCCGGCCTAGCGTTCAAGTGTGGCGAGTACGCATCCGATATCAAGTTCTGGGAATATGATCGCTGCGACTTCTCGCTGCGACTCGACATCGACAGTGGCCCGCTGGAACGAATCCTGCTTGATTCTGAAGAAAGCAGCGACGCCCCACCTTACTTCAGACAGTCGAAGACGCGCATGCGGGGGCCGGGCGAATAGACATGAGGAGTTCAGCTTAGCCCAGCTAGACGCAATCCTTCAAAGTACCGCTCTAGAGTCGAAGCGTCGACGTCTGGCGGCACTCGGCGCCAGTCAGCAAGGGTGAAGCCTGGATGGGCTCGACGCAGCTCGTCAGCATGTTGGCGAGCTGCATCGAGATTGCCCAGTAGCGCGTGCGTCGCAGCCAGGAGCCGGTGAGCCTCTGTTGGATCACGCATCCGCGTCAGGGTCTGAATAGTTTCTTCATAACGTCCTAGATTGAATTGAGCATCCCCAAGATGCCACAGATACCAATCTGGATGGCACGGATTCAGGCGAATAGCGCGCTCCAACAGGGTCACGGCCCGTTCCGGCTGCCCCATCGCCGTCACCGCGTCCGCCATGTTCCCTAGCACGTCGGCGTCATTGGGATTGAGCTCGATCGCCCGCTCATATGATGCGAGCGATTCCGCGTAGTGCTTTTGGTACAATCGAGCGCAGCCTAACTCAGAGTAGCCACGGGCGTCGAGGCCGTCCCGATTCACGGCCTCCACTGCCAGGTTCACGGCCCGGTCGAGGCACAATTCCTTTTCGTCTGCCCAGCCGTAGCGCCACGCCAGGTAGAAGCTGTGTGACATGCCCGAGTAGACTCGGCCATAGTCCGGGTCGAGCGCAGCAGCCTCCTCGAACAGATGGCGGGCGTGGCTATTGCTGTCCTGGCGGAATCGGACCATCAGATCCTGCCCGCGCAATACTAGGCCATAGGCGTCCACGTCCGGGTCCCTTGCGGTCAGTATTCGGCGTCGCTCCGCTTCGCTGACTTGACTGGCCAGCCGAGCCGCGATCATGTCGGCGACCTCGTCCTGGAAATCGAACACGTCGGCCAGCGAGCCGTCGTAGCGATCGGACCACAATAGACGGCCGGATTCCGCCAATATGAGCTGGGCGGTGATGCGTAGACGGTCGCCGGACCGCCGCATGCTGCCCAGCGCCAGATAGCGGGCGCCCAGCAATTGCCCGATCTCCGCTGGCCGATCCGCGAGCCCGCGACATTGGAAAGCCGAATGGCGTGCGATTACGGACAGGTCGCGAAAGCGCGACAGACGGTCGATGATGTCGATGGTAACGCCATCGCACAGAGGTCGATCGCTGGCGTCGAGGGAGTGGTTCTCCAGCGGGAGCATGGCGATCGATCCATCGTCCGCATAGCCGGGAGAGCTTGCCGGTGCCACTAGCAACGGCTCGGCCAGAAACGGCTGATCGGCTGCTTCGACCCGGTGCACGACCATCGGATCGACATTCTTCAACGCCCGCATACCCATGTTGACGAACCGGAGATCGGTGCGTCGGGCGACCGCTACCCGCGTGGCATCGGAGATGCAGACCCGACCGGGCGGCGCTATCTCCTGAATGCGTTGCGCGATGATCAGGCTATGGCCATAGGGTCGATCGCCGTCCCGGTGCACCGGTCCCAGGTGGATCCCGATCCTGAAGGCAAAGGGGCCGCTTTCTCCCTGCCATGCTGCGGCATTGGCCAGGTCCCGCTGGACGGCGAGTGCGAAGTCGACGGCTCGCCCCGCATCGTCAAACTCGGCAAGGACCCCGTCGCCGGCCTCGTCGACGATCCGTCCGCCGTAGTCCCCAACCAGCTGGCGGAACAGTAGACGGGCGCGCCGCAGACGCTCGTAGGTGCCGATCTCATCCCGTTGGATCAGCACCGAGTAACCCTTGACGTCGGCAAACAGGAATGCTGCCGGCAACTCGGGCGAGATTTCGCTGGTCGAACCCATAGTCGCTTGCTGGACAGAGGCGTGTTCCTGAAGCGTAGATCATGCGACAAGACATGACCAGTGGGCGGGTGTGGAGGGGTTGTACGCGTAAAGGTAGTGCGACCACACGACTCCATGTCTTGCCCTACTGGCCGCAACTGCCTCGATCTGGCGGGCTTGAGCGTAGTATCTTGCAAGGTCGGTATCACGGCGTCCGGTGGTCGGGCGGCTGAGGCCCGCGGGGGAGGGGGCAACACTGCGCGGGCATCCAGAGACGTCGACAGACGATGACGTGCTTGCGAGTTGGCTTGCGGCCGTGGCTGGCGGCGACGTCGACGCGTTGGCCGTGCTGTATGGTCAGACCAGCACGCGGTTGATGGCCGTGCTGATGCGGCTGTTGCGTCGCCGCGAACTGGCCGAGGAAGTGCTGCACGACGTCTATCTGCGGGTCTGGGATCGAGCCGGCAGTTTCGACCCGAGCAAGGGCTCCCCGATGGGTTGGCTGGTGTCCGTGGCCCGCAACGCAGCGCTCGACCACCATCGCCGACACCGACGCGAGGTCGTGGGTATCGAAGGCGAACTGACTCCGGCGGCCGAGTTGGCTGACCCCCTGGACCTGGCGACGGCATCAGCGGCGCGGCGGGCGCTGCAGGAGTGCCTTGAACAGCTCGAACCGGACCCTCGTCGCTGTGTCGTGCTGGCTTATCAGGGCGGCCTCAGTCACGACGAGCTGGCGACGCTGATGGGGCGGCCTGTCGGTACGGTCAAGAGCTGGGTCAGGCGTAGCCTGATGCGGCTCCGGCAGTGCCTGGAGGGACGATGATGGCCAGTGAGGATGACCTCGACATGCTCGCTGGCGAATATGTGCTGGGAGCACTGCCGCCAGACGAGCGGATGGCCGTCAAGCGGCGCCTGCTCGATCATCCTGAACTCGCCCAGCGGGTGGCGGCATGGGAAGCACGGCTGGCTCCCCTGAGCGAAGACCTGCAACCGGTGACGCCGAGGCCCCAGGTGTGGCAGCAGGTTCGGCGCACGATCACGGCCAGCCAGCGGGATGCGAACCCCTCCTGGTGGAATCGTATCCTGATCTGGCGGCTCTGGGCCACAGGCGCCACCGCTGCGGCGTTGGCCCTGCTCAGTTTCGTTCTGGTGATGCCGGGCGAGGCTCCGCAGCTGGTGGCCGTGCTCAACGACGGCCGTGGGCAACCGCGCTGGGTGGTTCGTGCTTCGACGGAGGCAAGGAGCCTTGCGACCCGGTCGCTCGCGGAGCCGCCGCCCGTCTCCCAAGTACCGGAGCTTTGGTTGTTGCCGACAGGCGGGCTGCCACCGGTATCCTTGGGCGTTCTCGATGCGGTTGGTAGCCAACGGCGCGCCTTCACGGCACCGGCCCAGGGCGTGCTTCGGGCCGGCGATATGCTGGCCGTGAGCCTCGAGCCCGCGGGTGGCTCGCCGACTGGCCAGCCAACCGGGCCGGTCGTGTCGACGGGCATGTTGCTGGCTGAGCCGCGCTGAGTAGGCAAGCCGAAGTCACGGCCGCGTGAGGTGCGTTTTGCCTGCAACTCTCGGTCCTCGCCACCCGTAGGGATTGGGAGAGGATGACACCGCGCGACGGTGCCTCTCGTCCGGAGCCATGCAGGAAGAGGCATCGACCACGATGATCGACAACCAAGACGACCAGCGTCCGCAGCTCGCCCGCAGGGGCCTGCTGACTTCGGTAGGCGTGGCGGCAATCGCCACGATGGGGACGACCCTGGCAGGTTCGGCACAGGCGGCTGCCGCCATCGACGACGCTGCCATCCTCAACTTCGCGCTCAACCTCGAGTACCTGGAGGCCGAATTCTATCTCCGCGCTGCAACCGGCAAGGGTCTTGCCGATATGGACACCGGCGGTACCGGTGCTCGCGGGCCGGTCCTTGGCGGCAGCATGGTACCGTTCAAAACCAAGGCACTTCGCGAGTATGCCACCGAGATTGCCGAGGACGAGCTGAACCACGTGCGCTTTATTCGTTCCGCCTTGGGTGGTGCTGCCGTGGCACGGCCGAAAATCGACCTCGACACCGCATTCACCACCGCGGCTCGGGCGGCAGGCTTGATCAACGGCAGCCAGCGCTTCGACGCCTTCGCCAACGAGACCAACTTCCTGCTGGCGGCATTCATTTTCGAGGACGTTGGCGTGACCGCCTATAAGGGGGCCGCTCGGCTGATCGCCAGCAAAGACGTGCTCGAGGCCGCTGCCGGTATTCTGGCGGTGGAAGCGTACCATGCCGGCCAGATCCGCACTCTGCTCTATGGGCAGGGTCTGTTCGCGGCCGCTCGCGCGATCTCGGACGCGCGCGACAGCCTCGACGGCGCCGGCAAGAAGGATCAAGGGATAAGGTGGAAGGATAGCGCCAACATCATCCCGGCTGATGCCAACGGTTTGGCCTTCTCGCGTACGACAGGCGAGGTGCTGAAGATCGTCTATCTCGGCGGCGCCGGTTCCAAGTTCGGCTTTTTCCCAAATCGTCTCAACGGCGGTATCAGGTAAGCTCGCTTCACGCCCCAGCCTCGAACGCGCGCCAGACCCCGGCGGCGTCACGGCAGGCGATATCTCGCCAGGTGCTGTTGACGCCGTCGGGTCCGCGGAGTGTCACCAGATACTCGCGGCAATAGCCGTTCGGGGTGCGAAAGGTGCGGACCGGCGTGACCGTGCCGAACTGCCCGTCCGCAGCGGACTGCCACGTGACGGCAGTGCCGCTCGGCTGGGTCTCAAGGGCATGCTGCAGCTCGGCTGCCCGCATGATCGCAGGCAGGGGGGCCGAGCTTTGGAGCGTCTGGTCGAGGCAGCCGGCAAGCAACCCCATAAACCCCAGAGATGCCGTGCGGTTCATCGCCACTTGCCGGCGATCAGGGCCGCCTCTTCGGCCGGCGAGAGATCATCACCGACCTGGGTCAGGCCCAAGGGGACTGCCTGTCGGTCCGAACTCGGCTTCGCTGTGGCAGGCGGTTGCACAGGGCTGGTTGATATGGGTCCGCTCGAGCTCGGCCCACGGTCGTTGCTACCAGAACTCGTACCACGGGCCCTGGCGCCTCGTGAACCGTCCGAGGAGCCGGCGGCGCCCGCCGCGCCGCTTCCGGGGCTTCCCTTGGAATCACCTGGCGCGGCGCCCGCAGCACCACCGCCCGGAGCCGGTCCCACACCGCCGCCAGCCCCAGCGTCCCCACCGGCACCTCCGCCGCGATAACCCGCTCCACCAGCGGCGCCGGCGCCGGCACCGCCAAGTTTACCACCGGCATGGGCCGCTTTGCCGACGGCCCAGCCGCTATCGCCGCCAACGATGGTTGGCGCGATAGGCGCGACTGCCCCCAGTACGGCGGCCAAGGCCAAGGTAGCCGCGCGTCCGCCAGCCAGCCTTGGCTCCGGGCAACGCCAAGCCATGCGCTTCTCCAAGTCGGGCAACCGGTTCGGCGACCTCGCTCAATCGGCATAACCCGTGGCGTCCATTTCTTCTTCCCTTGCCCGCCAAAGTTTTTTTCCGTCGGCATGGAAGAAACGGCAGAGCCGGCGTGTAATTTGAATCGCGCCCATCGTCGGTGCGGCTGCGGAGGGATGGTGTCGCCGGCTCAAGACGAGATGCTGCGCCGGGAGCTGATCGCCTTGCTGCCTCGATTGCATCGCTTCGCTTTAGTGCTGACCAAGTCCCCCGCCGATGCCGACGATCTGGTGCAGGCGACTTGCGAGCGCGCCATCCTCCGTCTGGATACTTGGATCTGGGGGACCGCCTTGGACCGCTGGCTGTTCAAGATCGCACACAATCTCCACCGCAACCAACGTCGCGACGCCGCCAATCGTTCGCGGCTTCTGCAGGAGCATGCTGCCGTTCCCGATCAGTCTGTCGGCGGCAGCGTCGATGCCGAACTGTGGATCACATTGCAGGAGGTACGCCGCATGGTGATGCTGCTGCCAGAGGACCAGCGCGAAGTGCTGCTGCTGGTGACGGTCGAGGGCCTCGCTTATCGAGACGTGGCCGACATCCTGCAGATCCCGATTGGTACCGTCACCAGTCGCCTCGCCCGTGCCCGCGACGCGATCCGAACGGCATTTGCCACCGCGCCCAGCCTTCCGCCCAGCGTCGAGAGCATGCCGTGACACAGGCTGGCGTCGGTCAGGTGGAGCTCATGTTGCTGGTCGATGGTGAACTGGACGGTCGTGATGCCGCTTTGGTGGGCCGTCGTTGCCGGGGTGATCCAGTCATGGCGGCTGCTGTCACCGCGCTGGAGACCGAGCGGGCACTTCTGCGTGCCGCGTTTCCCCCGGCGGTCGACATCAGCGACACTGTGCTGGCCACGGTAGACGCCACTTTCGTGAGGCACCAGCGCCGGCAACGCCGTGCCGGATTCTTGCGCATCGTAACGCCAGTCGCGGCCTCGCTCTTGACCGCTGTTGCGATCGGGACGGCGGCGCTGGGACTGGCCGAGCGCCGGGCAAGGGATGCGGCCACGCATGTTCTGGCCGAGCAGGCCCGCGATCGGCAGCTGATGGCTGCCGCCTTTGTCAGCGCCCTGGATACGCAGATCTCGGGCGGGAGCGTGACGTGGCAGAATCCCGCCAGCGGCAGTCGGGGCACGATCACACCGCTGCGCACCTTCCGCACTGTCAATGGCCGCTGGTGCCGAGAGTACCGGGAAGAGGTCGCTTCGGTGGCCCAGTCCGAGCAGCGGATCGGCATTGCCTGTCGCGAAGCGGATGGCTGGCAGCTCAAGCTCGAGCGGCCATGGACGGCTTGAGCGCCGATTTCAGCTCGAAGCCTTCGTCGGCCGCTTGATCTGGGGTGAGATCGGTTCCCAGCGCCAGCAACTTGCGCCCGGCCATATGATCACTCGGGCGGTTGACGGAATCGATCGCCACGAGGGTGCCAGTCTTGAAATAGCAGACCGAGAACCGGCCAAGGGCCGGGTCGCCGCGGACTATCAGATGATCGTGGCCGCTCGAGATACCCACCATCTGCAGCTTGGCCTCGTACTGGTCGCTCCAGAACCACGGCACCTCGTCATAGGGCCGCGGCTGACCCAGCAGTGCCGCCGCCACCGCCTTGGCCTGGTCGACGGCGTTCTGTACCGACTCCAACCGCGCGCGCCCCCCCGCAAAGCGGTTTGGGTGGCTGGTGCATTCGCCTGCGGCATAGATATGCGGATCGCTGGTGCGGCCATGTTCGTCGACGACGATGCCGTTGTCGCAGGTGAGGCCGGCCGTCATGGCGAGTTCGACGTTGGGCAGCACGCCGATGCCGATCACCACAAGGTCAGCCATATGCCGGGTGCCGTCGGTCATGATCACGGACTGGACACTTCCGGCTTCGCCCTCGAGCCGGTCGATGCGTGCATTCAGGACCAGCTCGACACCGCGACTTCGATGCAGGTCGGCGTAATGGGCCGAGATGACCGGCGCCACGACCCGCCCCATCAAGCGATCGGCGGCCTCGAGCACCGTTGCGGGCTTGCCCAGCATGCGCACGGCGGCCGCAACCTCGAGCCCAATGAACCCACCGCCGATGACGACCACCCGGTTGGCGGCGCTGACGCGTCGCGCCAAGCCTTCGGACTCGTCCAGGGTGCGAAGGTAAACGACCCCATCGAGCTCTGTGCCAGGTATCGCCAGTGGGCGCACGCGCGTGCCGGTAGCGAGCACCAGCTTGTCGTAGGGAACGAGGCGACCCGTCGAGGTAGTGACGATTCGCGCGGCAGTATCCAGCGCGGTGACGGTCGCCCCCAGCATGAGGTCGATCGACTGTGCGGCATAAAATGCCGGCTGTCGGAACAACAGCCGAGCGCGATCCATCTTGCCGAGGAGCAGCCCCTTCGACAAAGGCGGCCGTTGGTAAGGCACGTGAGTCTCGGCACCGATCAGGTGGATCGAATCGGAGTATCCGTCGCTACGCAGCGATGCGGCTACCTGGAAGCCCGCCTGCCCGCCACCCACGATGACGACACTAGCCGCCATGCGTTAGCCCCCTACCTGTCTACCACGCCAGCCGCGACGGTAGCGCCCGCGCGATTGGCAGTCACGCGGTTCTCGAACAATGGACTTCTCCAGCTGGTCAGTCTCCATCGGCCGTTTGACGACCTGATACGCAAGCACTGGCTCAGTGCGGCCACGCATCGGTAATTCGCCCAACCGTTCGAAACAGAATTCGGCACCTGCTCGCGCCACGATGGCACTACTGGCAAGGATGGTCACGGCACCTTCCTCGCTGACGTCCCGGGCTGCGTCCTCCAGCCGTTGTGCGACATTTACCGTATCGCCGCACAGGGCGATGCCCAGGCGACCGGTCGTGTCCAGCCGCGTTTCAACCAGCGGACCGGCGTGCAGGCCAACTCTTAGTTGAATGGGGGGCTCGCCGCGGCCGACTCGCACGGCATTGTCGGATGCGACTGCGGCCCTGATTCGAAGTGCGGCTCGTAGAGCCGGAGCCGATGGCGTGTTGCTTCCGGTGCCGTGGGGCCAGAACGCTACTAGGCCATCGCCCATGACCTTGTTGATTCGACCGCGCTCGTGCTCGATGCAGCGTGCCAGAGTCAGAAAGTGGCTGCTCAACAGCCGTGCCACTGCCACGGCTGGTAGGGATTCAGCCAATCGCGTGAAGCCGGCAATGTCGGTGAACATCAGCGTGAACTCGTGCTCATCGACGCTGGGCCGATGCTCGCGATTGCTCAGACGTTGAAGGCGGGCGCGGAAGCCGCTCCCGGCAAGGGTCGTGCGCTTCGAGAACATGGCACTACGGGCCTGCTTCCAGTGCAACGAGAAACGGCCGGGTCGGCCAGTGCGTACCGCATCGTGGTAACCGCGCACCTGCACCGTCCGGCCATCGACGGTGCGCTCACGCGCCATCGGACGGATCTAGCACGATCGGACCCGCTATGATGGCGGCCCCGCCGACGCTGATAAGCAAAGCAGAGTGCGGTCTCTGTTGTTGCGAGATAGCCCAGAACTGAGGCAAGCATCACAGATCACCTTCGCGGGTCTTGGATCACGATAGCAACGCATCTCGTCCGCGATCCCCCACCTGTCCCTTAGCCTTCGCCGACTGAGGCGTCGGTGCGAAAACGCACAGCATGCCATCGCTTCCGCCTATTGCATCATACACATGTGGGCTTGTCGGCGGGACGCACATCGTGCGATTTTGTCCCGTGTGGAGTCCTTGTCTCCATTGATCCGCAATGGGCGTTTACCGCGGGTGAGGCGACATGGATCGCGACCCAACCTGGTCGAACAGGACGCACAATGTACGGCTGAGGCACGAGACCGCCATTGATCTCGTCCACGGCTATCTGTGCCTGTCCCGTACCGCCTACTGGCGTGGTTTGGCGCCGCTCCGACGTGAACTGGCAGCGCGCGGGTGGCCGGTGATCACCGGCTGCGTGCCACGGACCGGTCCCGTAGCCGTTCGTGCGCGACGCTTGGCCTCGGTGCTCGACCGACTGCCGCATCGTCGCCTGGTGCTCGTTGGGCACAGCATGGGTGGTCTGGATGCCCGCTTTGCAGCCAGCCGCTTCGACCAAAGCCGACGCATCTGCCACGTGGTGACCGTCGGCACGCCGCACCGGGGCACTGCCATTGCCGAATGGGCGCTGCGTGAATCCGTGTGGCTGGGTCGGTTCGCGCGATTCGTCGATTGTGGGGCGCTGCAGGATCTGACCATCGACGGCGCACAGCGCTTGAACGCCCTGATGCCCGACCGGCCTGATGTCACGTATGTGTCCGTAGTAGGTGACTATCCCGTCGAGCGACTCTCCGGCAGCCTGCGGCGGTTCGGGGAGCGGGTCGCGCGCGACGAGGGACCAAATGACGGCTTGGTCTCGGTCCACTCCGCCACGCGCGGGCCGCGGACCATCGTCGTGCGTGGCCACCACATGAGCCTCATCGGCCAGGGACAGACGGGGCTTGCTGACGGATCCGAGACAACGGATTCCAGTCAGCCCGTCGTGGTGCTGCGCAAGGTGCTGAACCAGCTTGGGCCGGCCTCTGCCGCGCGCCTGGAACCAGCCCGCCCCTGAGCCGTTAGCCATCCGGCGAACCTGCAGCACGGAGGGTCGGATGCGAAAGACGGTCGACATTGGTTGGCTGCATCGAGCCATCTGCCTCTGTCGAGGCAGTGCGGTTGCATACAAGGCCGCCTTCATGCTGGCATCCGATCCATGTCAAGAACAGCACCTGCTCAAACTATGTACCGCACGTTACGCGCTCCTGGAGCGCCTTCTTAGCGAACTGGATGCGTCCGTCGGGCCGGCTCACCTCCGTCGGCTGCTGGAACGTCGTGGCGATGATGACGGGCAATCGACCAGCCTGGAGGCTGCGCTGACCGCAGCCATCTTCTGCGACTGCGGGCTGACGCAGATGTTCGGCCGCGACTTGGCGACGCTTGGAGATTCCCCTATAGCGTTAGCCGCAGCGGGTACGCACTTGCCATTGCACCTGCGTGTCGCCGATGCTCACCTGCTCCCGGCGTCTGTCTGCTATCAGCGCGAGGCTGATCCTCGCCATCAAGCAACATCGCCTTGAGCTGCGCTCGTCCACGATGCATCCGGCTCTTGATGGTACCGATCTCGCAATTGCAGATTTCCGCCGCGCGTTCATAGGTCAGTCCATCAACGGCGATGAGGACCAGCACCTCGCGCTGCGCCACCGGTAGGCGCCGGAAGGCCGCTCGAAAGGCGTCAACCTCAAGTCTAGCCTCTTGCTCAGGTGGCACGGAGGCCAAGTGGTCGAAATTCTCGGTCGAGACCTCGGCGGTGAAATGGCGACGGCTGACCACGCTACGAAAACGGTTGCGCAGGATGGTAAACAGCCACGCCTTCAGGTTGGTGCCATTTGTAAACTGCGCCTGTGCCTGAAGCGCATTGACCATGGTGTCCTGAACGAGGTCATCGGCAAAGCTCGCATCTCCTCCGGTCAACGTACGCGCGAACGCCCGCAAAGGCGGCACTTGTGCCGTTAGTGCTTGGCGAACTGCCCCCATCACCTTCATGTCTCCCCTAAGCTAGAGACACGCTAACATAGTAAAGCAGACCGCGTACACGGCGAAAATCGTTATAATAAGGACATCAATACCGATCGAATACGCTGAACAGTGCCAATCTGCACCTTGACGTGCCAGTTGATCCAGGTTGGCGCTCGTGCCACATTCTCAGATGCGCTGGTGGACAAGCTACCCAGCTCATAAGGTAGTGTTTCTTCAGCCGAATGTAGACTAGATAGATGCAACTATTGATTGTTTTTTATCAGATTTTATAACCTAACAGGTAGATGGGACGGACCGCCCAAAATTCTCACATCTGACAGTATGGCTGCCTATCCACCTTCGAAGATGCACTGGCTTCATCCTGGGCCCGCGCATCCGACGAATCACCAACCGAGAACAATTGGACCAGTTGTGCGAGCTCGACTGGGACAGGTTCATGCAACGGTGCATCGTGCGCCGCATGTAGCCTACGGCTCAGCCAGCGCTCGAAGCGCCGCTCTTCGGCAGCGGATTGCGGGTCTAGACGGACTTGCATCATTCCGATGCCCGCGCTGTCGTGTCGGCACGATCGATCAATCGGGCACGAAGCAACCGATGTTGCAGTCGGCTCTGGCGGCGGATCTTGCTGTGCATACTCCCAACACCCAACGTTTCAGGTGTTGGTAGAACCAAAGCAAGGTGGTGTGGTTCCACCCTCATGCCTGGAATGGGAGCTACCTGGGATCGGCCTCCGTACGGAAGCCGATCCTAGAGAGGCTAATTGCGCGGCGCGTTGCCTTTCAAGCGGAAGACCCGCGCATGTGATGCGCGGGTCCCCAACAAGATGCCCTGAAGGGACGCGGGCTCGAATAGCCGCGCCCCGCCTGGTTCAGGCCGCGAGGCGCCGCTGGGTCAGGCGCCACACCTTTTCCGCCGTAGCCGGCATGTCGACATGCCGCACGCCGAGCCCGGCCAAGGCATCAACCAAAGCGTTGATGACTGCGGCCGGGGCACCCACGGAGCCGGCCTCACCACAGCCCTTTACGCCCATGGCGTTGTTCTTGCAGGGCACCTCCACCGTGGAGAAGTCGAACGACGGCATGTTGTCCGCACGCGGCATGGAATAATCCATGAACGAACCGGTGAGCAGCTGGCCGCTGTCGTCGTAGACCGCACCTTCCAGCAAGGCTTGGCCGATGCCCTGGACGATGCCGCCATGCACCTGACCCTCGACCAACATCGGGTTCAAGACCACGCCGAAATCGTCCACGACGTTATAGTTCACGATCTCGACGATCCCGGTGTCCGGATCGACCTCGACCTCGGCGATGTGGCAGCCATTGGGGAAGGTCCAGGCACTGAGCGTCGTGGTGGCCTCGGCATCGAGCCCGCCCTCGATGCCGACGGTCGGCGCCATCGCGCGCGCCTTACCGGCGAGTTCCAGGATCTCGATGGTCCGGTCGGTGCCTGCGACGCGGAAGGTGCCGTCACTGAACTGGATGTCGGCTGCCGCCGTCTCGAACAGCTGCGCCGCGAACGCCTTGCCGCGCTCGATGACGATATCCGCGGCGCCGTTGATCGCGGCCCCTTGCGCGGTCAGCGAGCGTGATCCGCCGGTACCGCCGCCCGCCTTGATCCGGTCACTGTCGCCTTGCACGATCCGGATCTTTTCGAACGGCACGTTCAATCGCTGGTGCAGGACCTGCGTGTAGGCGGTGGCATGGCCCTGGCCGTTGGTCTGCGTGCCAACCATGACCGATACCATGCCGTCCTCGCCGAACTCGATCGAGGCGGTTTCGGAAGGATCGCCCATGGTCGATTCGATGTAGTAGCACATGCCGATGCCGCGCAGCCGGCCCTTAGCCTGCGCCTGGGCGCGCCGGGCCGGGAGCCCGGCCCAGTCGGCCTTCTTGAGGCAGGTATCCATGACCTTGGCGAACTCGCCCGTGTCGTAGAGCTCGCCGGCCGCGGTCTGGAACGGCATCTGCTCTGGGCGGACGAAGTTCTTGCGACGCAGCTCTACCGGATCGACGCCGAGCTCGTCGGCGGCGAAGTCCATCAACCGCTCCATGCAGTAGATCGACTCCGGGCGGCCGGCGCCGCGATAGGCGTCCACCGGCACCGTGTTGGTGAACACACCCTTTACGCCATAGCTCAACGTCTTCACATCGTAGACGCCCGGCAGCACCTTCAAGGCGGCGCCAGTCGGAATGTAGGGCGCGAACGCGAAGTAGTAGGCGCCCATGTTGGCGACCAGGTCCACCTTCAGACCCAGGATCTGGTGGTCTGCGTCGAAAGCGACCTGGGCCACCGTGACGTGATCTCGTCCCATCGTGTCGGAGAGGAAGCTCTCGCCGCGCTCGCCGGTCCATTTCACCGGCCGCCCCAACGCCCGGGCGGCATAACCTGCCATCGAGTATTCGGGGTAGAAGAACGCCTTCATGCCGAAGCCGCCGCCGACATCGCCCGTCGTCACGCGCACCTGCTCCGGCTCGAGGCCAAGGCTCGCCGCTAGGATATTGCGGGGCATCCAGACCCCTTGCGTGCCGGTCTGCAGCGTGAGCTTGCCGGCCGCCGCGTCCCACTCGGCGACACAGGCACGCGGCTCCATCGCGTTGCAGATCACCCGGTTGTTGACCAGCTCGAGCTTCACCACGCGGGCGGCCTTGGCAAAGGCAGCGGCCACGCCGGCCTCGTCGCCGTAGTGCCAATCAAAGGCGAGGTTGCCGGGGGCTTCGGGGTGCACCTGTGCCGCACCGGGAGCCAGGGCTCCGGCCGTGTCGGCCACCGCCGGCAGCTCCTGGTAATCGACCTCGATCAACTCGGCCGCATCCTTGGCCTGCTCACGGGTAGTGGCCACCACAAAGGCGACATTGTCGCCGACATGGTTCACCTCGTCCTGGCAGAGGATGGGATGCTTCGGGTCGGCGCGCTCGGAGCCGTCTCGGTTCGTGATCGGGATGAAGCACGGCAAGCCGGTGTCGAGATTGGCCGCGGTCGCGACGAGCAGGACCCCGGGAGCACTCTTTGCGGCGCTGACATCGAGGCTGGCGATCCGCGCATGGGCGGTCGGCGAGCGCAGCACATAGAGGTAAGCCTGATCCGGCAGGTTGATATCGTCGGTAAAGCGACCCTGGCCCGTGATCAGCCGCTGATCCTCGACCCTTCGTACCGGTTGGCCGATTCCAAACTTGGTCATTATATCCCTCCCATCGGTGTTGCGGCCACGCGGGGCCTTCGCCAATCCTGCGTCCCTGGTGGCGCATACTAGTGCACAGCGTCGGCGCGACAAGCGGCGCGCCCGAGGCTCACCGATGCGCAATTGGATCGTTGCCCTTGCCGGATCGCCAGTCGCCTCAGATGATGATGGCCGTCAGGGAGACCAGCATGTCGGCATGGGCCGTTCGAACGTTTTTGATAGCTGCACTAAGTCCACTTGCCGCGGCGCCAGCGCTGGCCCAGCGCACCGCGGTGCAGGAGGTGCCGTGCGAGGCCGGTCCCGAGCTGCTGCTGGCTCGGGACGGGACCGTGTCGAGCTGTCGCCTGACGGTGGTGGGCGAGCTTCTGGTTGGGCCGGCTGCCGGCAACCCGAACGTCACCTGCGCTGCAGGTGTTCGGGTCGAGTTTCATCGCAACGGCTATCTGGCGTTTTGCGATTCGGCGGCAGCAGCGGCAGCGTACATGACCCGCGGCAGCCGGTCGTCTCGGTGTCGAGTGGGTGCCAGGCTCGCGTTCGACGAAAATGGGTTTCTGGAATACTGTTCTTAGCGGGTCTGCCTACAGCGCCGCAGCAGCCTCGCGCACCTCGCGGAAGTCACCGACGAACCGGCGTGCCTCGCGCCCTAGCGTCGCGCTGGGGGCATGCTCGTCGAGGTCGAGGCAGCTGCCGACCTCGACAATCAGCGCATCGAGATAGGCCACCACGGCGGTACGCTGCTCCTCGTTCATGATGGCCCGTCGCTTGACGTTGGCGTGATAGCGGAACACTCGCTTGACGGCTTCGGCCTCCGGCGCCGGCGGCGGCAATGCGCCATCATGCGCGGCGTGCTCGCCGTGGGTCCAGGCCAGGTCGGCGAGCAGTGCCGCGAGATAAGGCAGCCGGTTGGCGGCATGTCCGATCGTGGCCCCGATCGTGCTGCCGGCACCGAATTGGTAGTAGAGCAGGTCGAACGCTTCGGTCTGCCCCGACGCCAACGCCCGCAGGCGTCGACGCAGCTCGACCGCGGCCAGCGCCGCCGGATCGGCCAACTCGAAATCGCTTGTCATGTGGATCTCCAGGCCGCGGGCGGGATGCGCCCGCGCTGACGCCTATGGCCACCCTAGCAGAACCGCTCCGCCGAGTCCGGCGCTGCCGTAAGTCCCTGCAGACGGCGGCAAGGTGGGCGTTGACCCGAAGTGGCAGGTGACCTAATGACGGAGGTCACGTGGTGGATTTGAGCCGGTCGGCTTGCGGGGCCACGTGACGGGACGCCTTGCGTGCCCCGGTTGACCGCTAAAAGGCCGGGGACGCTACGACGCCCTGGCCTTGTTCGGCCGGGGCGTTGTCGTTTGGAGACCGATCGATGCCACCCACTTGGCGCCCACAGACCCGACTCGTGCACGGCGGCAGCCAGCGCTCGCCGCACGGCGAGACCTCCGAAGCCCTCTTTCTGACGTCCGGCTTTTGTTACGAGCGGGCCGAAGATGCCGAAGCCCGGTTCGCCGAAACTCAGGCGGGCTACACCTATTCACGTGTCGGCAACCCGACGGTGCGGATGCTCGAGGAGCGGATGGCACTGCTCGAGGGCTCGGAGGAGTGCGCCGCTACCGCCAGCGGTATGGCGGCGGTACATGCCGCCTTGATGTGCCAGCTGCGCACCGGCATGCGGATCGTCGGCTCGGCCCTGCTGTTCGGCTCCTGCCATTGGATCCTGACGCAGCTTTGCCCACGTTTCGGCATCGAGGTCGAACTGGTCGACGGTAAGGACCTCGCCGCCTGGGAGCGCGCTTTCAGCCGCCCAGCCGACTTGGTTTTCCTGGAATCGCCGGGCAACCCCACTCTGGAGCTTGTCGACATCGCGGCCGTCTGCGAGCTCGCGCATCGCGTCGGAGCCAAGGTGATCGTCGACAATGTTTTTGCCACGCCGTTGCTGCAGCAGCCGCTGGAGCTGGGGGCGGACATCGTCGTCTATTCCGCGACCAAGCATATCGACGGCCAGGGGCGCTGCCTCGGCGGCCTGATTTGCTGCGAGGCGGCGTTCAAGAAGGACGTGCTGCAACCCTATCTGCGCAATGCCGGCCCAGGTCTCAGCCCGTTCAACGCCTGGGTCCTGCTCAAGGGCTTGGAGACTCTGGCGTTGCGCGTGCGGGCGCAGAGCGAAGCGGCGGCTCGGGTGGCGCGCTGGCTCGAGGCCCACCCGGCTGTGCCCGAGGTGCTCTATCCCGGCCTCGAAAGTCATCCACAGCACGAACTCGCCCGACGCCAGATGCAGGGTGGTGGAACACTGGTGGCCTTTCGAGTCGGTGGGGAGCGGGCCGACGCGTTTGCGGTCCTCAATCGATTGCAGCTGATCAAGATCTCGAACAACCTGGGCGACGCCAAGTCGTTGATCACGCACCCGGCGAGTACGACGCACTCCAAGATTGTTCCTGCCGAGCGGCTGGCGGTGGGTATCACCGAGGATCTGCTCCGGCTTTCGGTGGGGCTCGAGGATGTCGAGGACCTGCTGGCCGATCTGGGGCAAGCTCTGACCCCGTGAGGCAGAAATCCCGTTCGGTGCTATGCGACCGACGGTACCTGACACAGAAGGGAGTCGAACAATGTCGACCGTACCCAAACCCGGTAAGGCCGAGCCAAAGCCAGCCGAGCCCGAGCCGCCGCCTGAGCACGATGTGGTTGACGAGGCCAGCGAAGAGTCTTTTCCGGCCAGCGATCCACCGGCGTGGGACAGCACGGGTACCGGTGCACCCGGTAGCAAGCCGAAAGGCACGTGATCACATAGTCAGAGAATTTCCTCCGGATGGACGAATCCGCCCACCCGTGGCGCCAGGTCGAAGCTGCGGCGCTCCTCCAGCGCTGCGGCCATTTCCAGCATGATCCCTTGCGCCAGCAGTGGAATGGCGGCGTGCAGCCGAACGGCATCGTCGAGCAGCCAGGCGCCGCAGTCGGTGGCGGGCGGCGACGGAGGCCAGAGACCAGTCACTACTGCATCGGCTTCGGGCTCATTCGGGTAGGCCTCCAGCAATTGCCGAGCCTCACTGAGGGCATGCGTCACGGCGTTCGCGACCCCAGCGCGCACCATCAGGGCGAAATGTGCGGCGCCGGATCCACCGGCTTGAATTACCGTCCCGGTTGCAGCGAGGCGCTGCAGCACCGGCGAAGCGAGGGCCACTCCACGCTTGTCGCCAGCAGCGAGTACGATGCCACCCGGCATATCGCCGATCAAAGCCAAGTCGACATAGTACAGGGAACGATGACGCATGCGCCGATAGCGGCGCAGTGTATCACCCCAGTAACTGCCGGTTGGATCGAGCACCACATCACCGGGCTCCATCACCACGTAGGCTTCGTCGATGATGCGGTCGATCGACTGGCCCAACGGCAGATCGAGCAGAAAGTAGCGCGGATGATCTAGCGCCTCGAAAAACTCAGCAAAACGCTCGACCTCGTGGAGCGCAGGATGCTCGAGCCCGTCGGCATTCACCGTACCCGCTGCATGGAAGATCGGCTCGAAGCCGCTCTCCACAAGCTGGCGCGCAGATCCGGTCTGGTTACCGATCAGGCCGATGCGCACGATCGCTCACGTGTACCCACCTGACATGCAACCCGCTCGAGGCCGTAATCAAACACTGCCGATCTGGCAGCGTCCGGCATCGGCAGAAGTTCAGCCGTTGCCGCCCGGGGCGCTCTTGGCCGGAATTGGTGTGCTCGGGCCGCTATTTGCCGAAGCCAACGTCTGGTCCCGGCTGACGTTCTGGCTGGGGCAGGCTGAGGCAACGCCGGCCGCGAGCATGAAACTGGCTGTCAGCAGGAAAGTTACTGCACGCATGGGTCGAACTCCCGATAGCTACCCAACGCCCGACACAGTGACATACCCGCCCACCGAGGCAAGCCCGTAGTGAGCACAAGTTTGTTGCGATGACGCTGATAGCGGCGCTAACCGGAGGTGGCAGGGTGCCGAATAGAGGGCAGGGATAAGCATGCGCGATCCATACGAGGTGTTGGGCGTAGGTCGGGACGCCTCGCCGGAGCAGATCCGCGCCGCCTATCGCAAATTGGCGAAGACCTCGCATCCCGATCTGCATCCGGGCGACAAGAAGGCGGAGGAGCGGTTCAAGGAGATTTCTGCCGCCAACGAATTCCTCGCCGATGACGAGAAGCGCAAGCAGTACGATCGCGGCGAGATCGATGCGTCCGGTGCCCCGAAGATGCGCCAGTCTTCGTACCGCGACTTCGCGGAGGGTCCAGGGGGCGCCAAATATGCCGGTTCCAGCTCGTTCGAGAACGCTGCCGACCTGGAGGAGATGATCCAGGAGCTGTTCGGTGCCCGCGGTGGTGGACGATCGATGAAAATGCGGGGTGCCGATGTGGCTTATCGACTGGAGATCGGACTCGGTGACGTGGCCCGGGGATCCAGGATACCGATCACGCTGGCGGCCGGCGGCAGCGTCGAGGTGACCATTCCGAAAGGGGTGGAAACGGGCCAGGTGCTGCGCCTGAAGGGCAAGGGGCAGCCCGGGCTCGGCGGCGGCCCCGCGGGCGACGCCCTGGTCGAGGTCGTAGTCCGAACGCATCCCAGCTTCGAGCGCAAGGAGGCCGACATTCACGTGGCCTTGCCGATCACGCTGGGTGAGGCTGTGGCTGGCGCCAAGATTGCCGTACCGACGCTGCATGGTTCGGTCATGATGACCATCCCGAAAATGTCGAGCACCGGCGCAGTGCTGCGCCTCAAAGGAAAGGGCCTGCCGCACGCCGGAGGGCACGGATCGGGAGATCAGTACGTCAGGCTCGAAGTCGCACTGCCGGCGACGGCGGACGCGACGCTGGAGCGCGTGATCAAGGACTGGGAGACGGCGAATCCCTACGACCCGCGCGCCACGTTGATGCGGGAGGCACGGACATGAAGTCCCTGGAGGAGGTACTGGCCGAGCTGCGCGTAGAGCGGAGCGAGCTTCAAGCCTGGATCGAGGCGAGTTGGGTCCGGCCAGACCCTGATGATGCGGGACCGCGGTTCGGGCCGGTCGATGTTGCGCGCCTGCGGCTCATTCAGGAATTGCACCATGATCTGGCCATTGATGCCGAGGCGATACCGGTGGTGCTGTCGCTTGTCGACGAGATGTACACGCTGCGCCGGCGTCTCGGGGCTCTGGCCCGCGCTCTGGCCGAGACGTCGCCGGACGTGCGTACGACCGTTCGTGCCCGCTGTCAGATCCTGCTGTGGGAAGCGGAGGCCGCCGACAACGATCCGCAGTAATCTTCAGCAGCCTTCCATCCGATCTGCTGGTGCAGGCTCTCGCATCGATCCGAGGACTTTGCTCCCGACCTATGCAAGACCGCCATGCATTGCTCTTACTAGATGAATGTTGACCTATTCTTGTTATTTCTTGCGGCAACTTGAGACTGAATGATCAGAACGTTCCACGGTGTTGCTGCAATGCAGCAATGCTTGACTTTCGTCTCAGCGCTTTCTAGGGTCCGGTCGCAGCCGAGACCGGCGGATCGGTGTAAGATGTTCGGTGAAAAAAAGAAGCCGGGTCCGAAGACCCGGCCAAGTTGATCAGGGAGGCTAAACGTCTGGGAGAGAAGAGGGTCGTAAAACCCTCCCTGTCCAAGGGCATTGCACCCCCGGACGCACGAGCCAAACCGAAGTTTAACCCGTCAACACCAAGGCCGCCCAGAGCAACGACCTTGCTGCACTGCACAAATTAATGATCCAAGGACCCTCTGCCTAGGGGGCGCTGGACATAAACATATAATATATGTGCATAGCAGGCATGCGTTTTCGCCGTTGCAAGGCCGGGTTGGCCAACTTTGCCTACCAGACTGGCTGCTCGGCGACCTTTTCGAGAAGAAAATCCCGAAACACGGACACGCGCTTGGAAGTCTTTAGCTCTTCCGGATAAACGAAGTAGGCCGTGAAGCTCGGCCCTTCCACGTCCTCCAGCACGCGTTGCAGCAAGGTGCTGGAGACACCCAGATAATCGGGCAGGGACGCCAGGCCGAGGCCACTCTCCGCAGCGCGCAACATGCCGAACACGTTGTTGATGCTCAGCGTCGCCAGACGGGACGGGTGGGCATGGTCGTCGTCACGGCCAGCGGCGAGAATCCAGTTCAAGCTATCAACCGGGACTGCTGCGGCCTCGCCGTAGGCAATCAGGCGATGCCGATCGAGCTCATCGACCGTGGTGGGGGTGCCATGACGCTCAAGATAGGCCGGCGAACCATAAATGTGCGTATGCACGGTCATCAGTCGACGCTGGATGAGGTCCGGCTGCGTCGGTCGCGCCACCCGAATGGCGACGTCTGCTTCCCGCATGCTGAGATCGACGTCGCTGTCGCCGATGACCAGCGAGATGGTGATGTCCGGATGACGTTCGACGAAATCCGGTAGCTGGGCCACCAGCCAGACCGTACCCAGGCCGATCGTCGCGTTGATGCGCAGGTGGCCGGCCGGCGAATCGCGGCTCTCGCCAAGAGCGGTCTGCACGGACGCCATGCGCTTGGCGACCTCGTTGGCCGTGTGAAGCAGGATCTCTCCCTGCTCGGTCAGCACCAGCCCACGCGCATGGCGATGAAACAGCGGGGTCCCGAGATCCTCCTCGAGCGCGCCGATCTGCCGGCTGATGGCCGACTGACTCAGTCCCAGCCCTTCCGCCGCGCGTGTGAAGCTACCCGCCTGGGCCACGGCGTGAAACACGCGCACCCGGTCCCAATCCATCATCGGTGTCATTCTGTTCCCCGTCGTCGGCATGTCCGGTCAGCTGTGCCCTGCGAGGAACTTCTCGGCGTCCAGGGCGGCCATGCAACCGCTACCTGCCGCCGTCACCGCCTGCCGGTAGATGCGGTCCTGGACGTCGCCGGCGGCAAACACGCCAGGGACGCCCGTCAACGTACTGCCAGGTCGCGTCAGGATGTAGCCATCAGGATCCATGTCGAGCTGACCTTTGAACAAGGCCGTGGCAGGATCATGGCCGATGGCGACGAACAGACCGTCCACCTGCAGGTCGCGGGTCTGGCCGGTACCGACGTCGCGCAGACGGACCCCGGTCACCGCCTTCGGCTGGTCGGTCCCCAGCACCTCGGCCACGACATGGTTCCAGAGCACTTCAATACGCGGGTGGCCGAAGAGGCGATCCTGCATCACCTTCTCGGCACGCAAGCTGTCACGCCGATGGACCAGCGTCACCTTCTGGCACATCTGCGCCAGATAGAGCGCCTCTTCGACCGCGGTATTGCCGCCGCCGACGATGGCCACCGTCTTGCCCCGGAAGAAAAATCCGTCGCAGGTGGCACAGGCGGAAACGCCGGCGCCAGAATAGCGGCGCTCGCTTTCCAGACCCAACCACCGAGCCTGGGCGCCGGTGGCGATGATCAGCGCCTCGGCCAGGATGATGCTGCCGTCGTCGAGCTGAACCTTGAAGGGCCGCGCCGACAGATCGACCTCGCTGACGACGTCGTAAATCAGCTCGGCGCCGCAATGCGCGGCCTGGGCCGCCATCTGCTCCATCAGCCATGGCCCCTGGATCACGTCGGCGAAGCCCGGGTAATTCTCGACGTCGGTGGTGATAGTCAGCTGACCACCAGGCTGCAGTCCCTGGACCACGATCGGTTGCAGGTTGGCGCGCGCAGCATAGATGGCGGCCGTAAGTCCGGCAGCGCCTGCGCCAATGATCAGCACCTTGGTCGTCTTAGTGGCACTCATGACACTCGGGTCCAGGCAGGAGCATGGCGGCTACGGGACGTGCCCCCCGCCCCGACAACATCGCAGCCGCCAGCGACGGCGCGCTCAGTTGTAGCCGACCTCGATAATCTCGAAATAGCGGACACCGCGCGGTGTGGTAACTTCGACGCTGTCCCCCGCTTCCTTGCCGAGAATAGCCTGAGCCAGCGGCGACTGGATCGACAGCAGGCCCGACTGGATGTCGGCCTCGTCAGGACCAACCACCTGATAGCAGGCCTTCTCGTCGGTATCTTCGTCGACCAGCTTGACCCGGGCGCCGAACATCACCCGGCTGCCGCTCAGGTTGCGGATGTCGATCACTTCGGCTCGGGACAGCTTGTCCTCAAGTTCCATCACCCGGCCTTCGATGAAGCCCTGGCGCTCGCGAGCGGCGTGATACTCGGCGTTTTCCGACAGGTCACCATGTTCGCGCGCTGCCGCGATCGCCTTGATGACCGCAGGCCGTTCCTCGACTTTCAGGCGGCGCAGTTCGGCGCTCAAGCGGGCATGGCCCTCGGGGGTCATCGGGACTTTGATCGTCATCACGCGCCTTGATCCAATCAAGGGTGGGAAAAAGGAGATCGCGTCGTGCAGCGCGGGCGACGACGCGATCAGTGCGAGGCCTCAAAGTACGATTGCAGGGACGTCACTTCAAGCTCACCGGTCAGAACTCTGTCCAGAGCCTGGACAACCGCTCGGGCCCCCGGCAGCGTGGTGTAATATGGCAACCTTGCCATCAGCGCTGCACGGCGCAACTCGTAGCTGTCGCGAATCGCCTGACGGCCGTCGGTCGTGTTGATCACCATGGCGATGGCACCGTCCTTGATCATGTCGACGATGTGCGGACGGCCCTCGTGGACTTTCTTGACGACCGTCACCGGGAGGTCCGCCGCCGCGATCGACGCGGCCGTGCCTCTGGTCGCGGCCACCGTGAAGCCGAGCTCATGCAGGCGCCGCGCCAGCGCCACCGCGGCCGGTTTGTCGCGCTCGCGCACGGATACGAACACCGTCCCGGATTCCGGCAACTCCGTGCCCGCGCCCAGCTGCGACTTGATGAAAGCCGCGGCGAAATCGCGGTCCAGCCCCATCACTTCGCCGGTCGATTTCATCTCGGGGCCGAGCAGCAGATCGACACCGGGGAAGCGAGCGAACGGGAACACCGCTTCCTTCACGGCGACATGGCCGGTCGGTTGAGGGCGTAGCGGGAAGTCGGCCAGCCGCTCGCCGGCCATGATCCGCGCGGCGATCTTGGCCACAGGGCTGCCGATCGCCTTGGCGACGAACGGCACCGTGCGGCTGGCGCGCGGATTGACCTCCAGAATGAAGACCTCGCCGTCCTTGACTGCCATCTGCACGTTCATCAGGCCGCGGACATGCAGCGCCCGGGCCAGCGCGTCGGCCTGACGCTCGATCTCGCGCACCGTCTCCGGGGGCAGCGAGTAAGGGGGCAGCGAGCAGGCACTGTCGCCCGAATGCACGCCGGCCTCCTCGACATGCTCCATCACCCCGGCGATGACGACCGTGTCGCCGTCGGCCAGCACGTCGATGTCGACCTCGACCGCATCCTGCAGATAGCGGTCGATCAGGATCGGCCCCAGATCCGACGCTCGCGCCGCGTCGGACATGAAGCTCTGCACGTCCTCGGCCGAATGGACGATGCGCATCGCCCGCCCGCCCAGCACGTAGGAAGGCCTGATCACCAGCGGGTAGCCCAGCGCATCGGCCTTCTCGATGGCGTCGGCGGGACCATGACAGATGGCGTTGTCGGGCTGCCTCAGGTTCAGCTTGTGCAGGAGTTGCTGGAACCGCTCACGGTCCTCGGCGAGGTCGATGGCATCCGGCGAGGTGCCGAGGATCGGCACGCCAGCTTTCTCCAGCGCATGGCTGAGCTTGAGTGGTGTCTGCCCGCCGAGCTGGACGATGACGCCGACGAGCTCGCCACAGCTGGCCTCGAGGTGGCAGATCTCGAGCACGTCCTCGGCCGTCAACGACTCGAAGTAGAGCCGGTCGGAAGTGTCGGGGTCGGTCGACACCGTCTCCGGGTTACAGTTGATCATGATGGTCTCGAACCCGGCCTCGGCGAGGCCGAATGCGGCATGCACGCAGCAATAGTCGAACTCGATGCCCTGGCCGATACGGTTCGGGCCGCCACCCAGGATGATTACCTTGCGCCTGTCGGACGGCCGGCTTTCGCACTCGCCGTTGGGCTCACCGACGATTCCGGTCTCGTAGCAGCTGTAGAGATAGGGTGTGCGTGCCGCGAACTCGGCAGCACAGGTATCGATCCGCTTGAACACCGGGCGGACGCCCAAGGCGATCCGCCGAGACCGCACGGTCTCCTCACTCTGGCCGGTAAGCTCGGCCAGCCGCCGGTCGGAAAATCCGTCCGCCTTCAAGCTGTGCAGCATGTCCCGATCGTCGGGAAGCCCGTCCTGCCGCAGCGCGGTCTCGGTTCTGACCAGGTCCTGGAGCTGGGCCAGAAACCACGGATCATAGGCGCAGGCGCCATGGACCTCGGAAATGGTCAGCCCTTCGCGGAATGCCTGTGCGATCTGCCGCAACCGATCGGGCGTCGGTCGCGCCAGTGCGGCCAGGATCGCGTCACGCGGCCGGTCGCTGCCGGTAAGGCCGGGAATCTCGATCTCGTCCAGCCCCGACAGCCCGGTCTCCAGGCCCCGCAACGCCTTCTGCAGCGATTCCTTGAAGGTGCGGCCCATCGCCATGACCTCGCCCACCGACTTCATGGCCGTGGTGAGCAGAGGCTCGGTCTCGGGGAATTTCTCGAAGGTGAAGCGTGGGATCTTGGTGACGACGTAGTCGATCGTCGGCTCGAACGAGGCCGGTGTGGCGCCGGTGATGTCGTTTTGAATTTCGTCCAGCGTGTAGCCGATGGCGAGCTTGGCTGCGACCTTGGCGATCGGGAAGCCCGTGGCCTTGGAGGCCAGGGCGGAGCTACGCGAGACGCGCGGGTTCATCTCGATCACCACCATTCGGCCGTCGGCTGGATCGATCGCCCATTGCACGTTGGAGCCGCCGGTATCGACCCCGATCTCGCGCAAGACCGCGATCGAGGCGTTGCGCATCCGCTGATATTCCTTGTCGGTCAAGGTCAGCGCCGGCGCCACGGTGATGCTGTCGCCCGTATGCACGCCCATGGGGTCGATGTTCTCGATCGAGCAGATGATGATGCAGTTGTCCGCGCGGTCGCGGACCACCTCCATCTCGTACTCCTTCCAGCCCAGCACCGACTGCTCGACCAGCACCTCCGTGATCGGTGAGGCATCGAGGCCCGAGGCCACGATCAGCTCGAACTCCTCGCGATTATAGGCGATGCCGCCGCCTGTGCCGCCCAGTGTGAACGAAGGGCGGATGATCGCCGGCAGGCCGATCTCGGCAAGGGCTTCGCGGCCCTGATCAAGCGAACGGACCACCCGGCTGCGCGGGAGATCGAGCCCGATCCTGGCCATCGCCTGGCGGAACTGCTCGCGATCCTCGGCCATGTCGATGGCCTCGGGCGAGGCGCCGATCAGCTCGACGCCCAGCCGCGCCAGCGTGCCGTCTCGGGCCAGCGCCATCGCGACATTGAGTGCCGTCTGTCCCCCCATCGTCGGCAGCACGGCATCCGGGCGCTCGACCTCGATGATCTTGGCGACGATGGCCGGGGTGAGTGGCTCGATGTAGGTGACGTCGGCCGTTTCCGGGTCCGTCATGATCGTGGCCGGGTTCGAATTGACCAGAATCACCCGGTAGCCTTCCTGGCGCAGCGCCTTGCAGGCCTGGGTGCCGGAATAGTCGAACTCGCAGGCTTGGCCGATCACGATCGGCCCGGCGCCAATGACCAGGATCGAGCGGAGGTCGGTACGTTTGGGCATGATCAGTCCGGCAAAGGCCCCGTGCGAAGGATCGGGGCAGGGCGGTCAGACGGGCGTCTTGTCGCCCTTGATGAGGGCAACGAAGCGGTCGAACAGGTAGCTCGAATCCATGGGCCCGGGCGATGCTTCGGGATGGTACTGGACCGAAAACACCGGTCGGTCCTTGAGCCGGATTCCCTGGATCGTGCCGTCGAAGAGCGAGCGATGGGTCACTTCGACCTCAGCCGGCAGATCGTCGTCGGCAACCGCGAAACCGTGGTTCTGGCTCGTGATCTCGACGATGCCGGTGGTGAGATCCTTGACCGGATGGTTGGCGCCGTGGTGGCCGAACGGCATCTTCTGCGTTCGACCGCCGAGTGCCAGACCGAGCATCTGATGCCCGAGGCAGATGCCGAACATCGGCTTGCCGCTGTCCACCAGCTTCTTGATCTCCGGTACGGCGTAAACGCCGGTCGCCGCCGGGTCGCCAGGACCATTCGACAGCAGCACACCGTCCGGCGCCAGCGCCAGTATCTCGTCGGCGGTGCTGCTCGCCGGCACCACGGTCACGCGACAGCCTACGCTGGCGAGGCTACGCAGGATATTGCGCTTGATTCCATAGTCGATAGCCACGACGTGCGGGCCGCAATCGTCGCCGGTGCCGTAGCCCTGACCCCAAGCCCAGCGGGTCTCCCGCCACTCGTAGCGTTGTCTGCACGAGACCTCGGCCGCAAGGTCCATGCCTTCGAGGGACGGGCAGGCGCGCGCCCTGGCCTTCAGCTCTTCGAGGTCGAGGCGGCCATCCGTGATGTAGGCCAGGACGGCATTCTGCGCCCCGGATTCCCGCAAGATCCGGGTAATCCGCCGTGTGTCGACGCCACCGATCGCGGCGATGCCACGACTGTCGAGCCAGCGGTGGAGCGGCTGCTCGCTGCGCCAATTCGCCGGCTCGGTGATCGGCGCCCGGATGACCATGCCCCTTGCATATGGCGTGAGCGCTTCAATATCCTCGGGGTTCGTTCCCACGTTCCCTATATGGGGAAAGGTGAACGTGACGATCTGACCCGCGTAGGAGGGATCCGTCAGGATCTCCTGATAGCCGGTGATGGACGTGTTGAAGACCAGCTCGCCTTCGTGCACACCTGGGCAGCCGCTACCGACCCCAAGAAATACGGTTCCGTCCGCGAGCACGAGCGCGGCGTTCGGGTGGCGCCGGTCGAGAGTGGGCATGATGGCAGTAATCCAGAGACGGGTCGCGCAGACGGGAACCGTGCCAGCATTGGACGGACCTCGTCGAGCGGTTCCTATCACGATGGGCGAGAGCGTCAAGCAAGCGAAGCCCTAAGGAGTTGTCGGCGATGACCAGCCCTGGGAAGGGTTGGCGCCGCCGGTGGTGGCCAGGAGAGACAAAAAGTGATTCGAGAACGGCTCCAAGCCGCCTTGAAGGACGCGACGGACAGTGGCGAGCAGCGGGCGGTGGCGACGCTGCGGCTGATCCTGGCGGCGTTGCGCGAACGCGACCACTGCGCCCGCGATGTCGGCGCGGGCGAAGGACTGAGCGATCAGGGGGTCCGCGAGATGCTGGAGGACATGGTGGCGCAGCGGCGGCAAGAGATCGTCCGCTGCGAGGCTTGCGCCCGGGTCGACCGTGCCGAGCAGGAAGCCGAGGAGATCGGCATCATCCAGCAGTTCCTGCCCGTCAAGATGAGCCCGGTCGAGATCGGCGGCGCGGTGGAGGCGGCGATTGAATCCGTGGGTGCCACCAAACTCAAGGATACCGGCAAGGTCATCGCGGCGCTCAAGGAACGCTATAACGGCCAGATGGACTTCGCTGTGGCCAAGCGGCTGCTCTGCGAGCGGCTGCACTGACGCCGTCCCGTGGCGGGCTCCGAGCTGTCCCTCGAGGACTTCAAGGCGCGGCTGCCGCTGGCCGAGATCGTCGGCCGCTACGTCAAGCTGACGCGGCGGGGCCGAGAGCATCAGGGCCTGTGCCCGTTCCATAAGGAGAAGACCCCCTCGTTCAACGTCGTCGAGGACAAGGGCTTCTATCACTGCTTCGGTTGCGGGGCGCACGGAACGGCCATCGACTTCGTCATGGCGGTCGAGAGCCTGACCTTCCCCGAGGCGCTCGAGCGCCTGGCGGACCTGACCGGCATTGCCGCTCCCCGCAGGGCTGTGGTGGGGCAGACCGAGCCCAGCCAGCGCCTCTACGCCGCCAATGCCGCGGCGGCCGCCTGGTTCCAGGCGCAGCTGGGGGGCGGCAGCGGCAGGGAAGCCCAAGCCTATCTGGAACAGCGTGGTCTCAGCCGCGACATCGTCAAGGATTTCGGGCTGGGCTACGCGCCCAACGAGCGGCTCGCCATGCGGCGGGCCCTCATGACCCAGGGATTTGCCGAGGCGGAGCTGCTGGCTGCGGGGCTTCTGGCGCAGGCGGATGGCCAGGGCGAGGGGTTCGACCGCTTTCGCCATCGGATCATGTTCCCGATCGCCGACGAGCGTGGGCGGATCGTCGCCTTCGGCGGCCGGGCGCTCGGCGACGCACGGGCCAAGTACCTCAACACGGCCCAGACCGAGATCTTTCACAAGGGCGAGCTGCTCTACAATCATCACCGCGCGTCGCGCCCGGCCCGCGAGCGTCGCGAGGTGCTGTTGGCTGAGGGCTACATGGACGTGATCGCCCTGGCGCAGGCCGGATTCACGCATGCGGTCGCGCCCTTGGGCACAGCCATTACCGAACGGCAGCTCGCCTTGCTGTGGAAGCTTGCCGAGGCGCCGACCGTCTGTCTCGACGGTGACCGCGCCGGTCTGGCTGCAGCCCTTCATGTGGCGGAGCACGCATTGCCGCTGATGCGCGGTGGGCAGACGCTGCGGTTTGCCATGCTGCCCGACGGCGAGGATCCGGACAGCTTCCTGCGCCGGCACGGCGACGGACCTTTACGTGCGATCCTGGACAAGGCTCAGCATCTGTCGGTGTTCGTTTGGTCGGCCTTGAACGAGCACAGCTTTCGCAACCTCGACCTGGACCGGCCGGAGCAGATCGCGGCGCTGCGGCGCAAGCTGCGTTCCTTCGAGGCAAAAGCCGCCGATCCGGACATTCGCCTGGGGCTGAAGCGGCGCTTTGGCGAACTCCTCGAGGAGCGCTTGGCGGGCATTCGGCAGTCCCGGCAACGGACTGTGACTTCGCGGCCACGATCGGGTGATCATCGGCGTGGTCCGCCCGGCGTCGGGGCAGGCTCAACCACCGGGGGGCGCATCCCCGGTTGGAGCGGGGTCGGCTCGCCGGGGCTGGAAGCTGCGCTGGCGCGGCAGGAAACCTCACGCGAGGCCCGGGTGCTCCTGCCGCTGCTGCGGCATCCTGAATGGCTTTTGGGCTGCGAGGATGATTTCAGCTCGTTGCAGCTGACGGACACCCGCCTCGAACTGTTGCGCCAGGAGATCGTTACGTGGTTCGTGGACAATGGCAATCTTGACGCAGAGGGTCTGCAGCGCCACCTCCTGCGATACGGTTTTGGGCCACTCTTGGATCAGTTCGCCGCCGACCTCACGCAGCCGACCGCGACCGGCAATGACATCGACGATGCTGAGCATCGACGAAGCTGGCGCGGCATGCTGGCCGCCATTCGGCATCGGGCGGCGCTACATCAGGAACGGCCCACCGAGGAAGATCTGCGCCGCGGTAACGGGGAGCAGGTTAACCGTTTGTTTAATAGACTGGATCGCTTACTGAACCGTGATGGCGCGGACGACGCGGATTCGGACGAGGGCTCTACGAACGCTGCAGGCTGATGGCTACCCGATGCGCCCGGGCAGCGATTGCCGCCGTGGGATGCCTCGTCCTTCGTGTCGCCGGGCGTGAGGGAGTCTAGCGGAATGGCCGTCCGCCAACCGATCAAGAGCACGGTTTCGGCCGTGCGCAGCAAGCCCGTCGCCAAGCCGCACGTCGGCGATGGCCTCGAGGCGATTCTGCAGAGCAACCCGCAGTTGCGCCGGTTGTTCATGCAGGCAAAGGAGCGTGGCGCCGTCACGTTCGATCAGCTCAATGCTGCGCTGCCCCAGGACTTTCCGCCTGAGCAGACCGAAGAGGTGATCCAGCTCCTTGATGCTCAGGGCATCACGGTGCGCAACGACGATGCCGGTGCCGAGGCGGATGCCGACACCGACGCGGTGGACGCCGAGCCGGCGGCCGAGGGAGAGCCTGCGGCCGCCGAGGCTGCCGAAGGCGAGGAAGGGGTTGCTCCGGTCGAGGAGGAACTCGGCCGGACCGACGATCCGGTGCGCATGTACTTGCGCGAGATGGGCACGATCGAGCTGCTCTCCCGTGAGGGCGAGATCGAGATTGCCAAACGGATCGAGGCCGGCCGCAACACCGTCCTCGAGGCGTTGTGCGAAAGCCCGCTGACCATGCGTGCCGTGATCGGTTGGCGCGACGCGATCCGCGAAGGTCGCGTGCTGCTGCGCGACATCATCGATCTCGATGCGACCAACGACACCGGCCCCAGCCCCAGCGCGATCGCCGCCCTCGCCACGGACGCCGAGGCGGCCGAGAGCGACACGACCGACGCCGAAGTCGCCGCGGTGGCGCTCGCGGTGGCGACGGCTGTACCCCCGCCGGCAGGCGGTGCCGCGGAACCGGCCAAGGCGGCGCCGCAGGTGGTGGTTGTCGTGGAGGAAGCCGACGAGGATTCCCGCCTCGCGGCCGACGGTGACGACGCCGACGGTGAAGACGCCGATGAGGGCGACCGCGAGGAGCCGGCATCGGCTCCCGACGTGCAGGAAGAGGACGATTTCGACGAGGACACGCTGTCCTTGTCGGCGCTCGAGAGCAAGCTGCGCGATGGCGTGCTCGAGACGTTCGACGAGATCGCCGAGGCCTATTTGGGCCTGCGCGAGCTGCAGGAGGAGCGGCTCAACCTGATCCAGGCGCGCCGCCCGGTGCCGCAGGAGCTGGATCGGCGCTATCAGGCTTCGCGCACGGCCATGGTCGAGCTGATGCAGCAGGTGTCGCTGAACGGCAGCCGGGTCGAGGCGCTCGTGCAGCAGCTGTTCGACGTCAACAAGCACCTGCAGGGTCTCGAGGGCAAGCTGCTGCGGATGGCGACCTCGTGTCGGGTGACGCGCGAGAGCTTTCTGCAGAACTACATGGGCCACGAGCTCGATCACGACTGGCTCGACCGCGTCGCCCGACTGAAGGATCGTGGCTGGGTCGACTTCGTCTCGCGCTTCTATACCGAGGTCGAATCGCTGCGCGCCGACATCGCCTCTATCGCGGAAGAGGCCGGGCTGCAGATCAGCGAGTTCCGGCGGATCGTCAATCTCGTCCAGCGCGGCGAGAAGGAGGCGAGCCACGCCAAGAAGGAGATGGTCGAGGCCAACCTGCGGCTGGTGATCTCGATCGCCAAGAAATACACCAACCGCGGCCTGCAGTTCCTGGATTTGATCCAGGAGGGCAATATCGGCCTGATGAAGGCCGTCGATAAGTTCGAGTACCGGCGCGGCTATAAGTTCTCGACCTACGCCACCTGGTGGATCCGCCAGGCGATCACGCGCAGCATCGCCGATCAGGCCCGCACGATCCGCATCCCCGTGCACATGATCGAGACCATCAACAAGCTGGTGCGCGCCTCGCGCCAGATGTTGCACGAGTATGGCCGCGAGCCGACACCCGAGGAGCTCGCGCACAAGCTCAACATGCCGCTCGACAAGGTCAGGAAGGTCCTCAAGATCGCCAAGGAGCCGATCTCCCTCGAGACGCCGATCGGCGACGAGGAGGATTCGCATCTCGGTGATTTCATCGAGGACAAGAACGCCGTCCAGCCGCTTGAGGCCGCGACCCTTGCCAACCTGCGCGAGGCCACGACCCGGGTCCTGGCGACGCTCACGCCCCGCGAGGAGCGCGTGCTGCGCATGCGCTTCGGCATCGGCATGAACACCGACCACACGCTGGAGGAGGTCGGCCAGCAGTTCTCGGTCACCCGCGAGCGCATCCGCCAGATCGAGGCCAAGGCGCTCAGGAAGCTGAAGCACCCGAGCCGCAGCCGGAAGCTGCGGAGCTTCCTGGATACCTGATTCATCTTTCCCGGCGGCAGCTCGTGCTGCCGGGAAAGTTGGATCTGGCTGGTGCGTGCCGTGCCAGGGCATACGCGCGCACTTGCCGGCCTTCCAGCGCGGGCTGTATACGCGCTTCCGGGGCCCGTAGCTCAGTGGTCAGAGCTGGCCGCTCATAACGGTCTGGTCGTAGGTTCAAATCCTGCCGGGCCCACCACATCGCCTTCGGCTGTGGCGTTCCTGTTGCCCCAGCCGCAGGCTAGGTGCCCGCCCCGTTCAGCAGCCGCTGCGCTACGGATCGAGCTCGACGTCCCAGTAGAGATAGTCGCGCCAGCTCCGGTGCAGATGGTTCGGCGGGAAGTTCCTGCCGTTGAGCCGGAGCTGATGCGCCGTCGGCACGACCGGCTTGGCCACGGGCTGCATGCCGCACTCGTGCGGCAGCCGGTTGCTCTTGCGCAGGTTGCAGCGCGTGCAGGCGGTGACGATGTTGCTCCAGGAGGTCTTGCCGCCCCGCGAGCGTGGAATGACGTGATCGAAGGTCAGCTCCGGCGCCGGGTGTGGCCGCCGGCAGTACTGGCAGGCGAAGCGGTCGCGCAGGAAGACGTTGAAGCGCGTGAACGGCGGCCGGCGATCCTGCGGGACGTACTCCTTGAGCGCCACGACGCTGGGCAGCCTGAACTCGAAGCCGGGCGAGCGGATCACCCGATCATAGTGGCTGACCACCGCGACACGGTCGAGGAAGATGGCCTTGACCGCATCCTGCCATCCCCACAAGGACAGCGGATAGTAGGACAGTGGTTGATAGTCGGCGTTGAGGACCAGAGCCGGAAACGCCGAGAGTGGCATCGTGGCGTCCGGCCCGCGCATCAGGGGCTCGGACTCAGCAGGTCGAAGCGCTCGATACGCGGCATCGAGGTCTCCTCAGGGCTCGGCCCCGACCGGTCCGTCGGGACGCGATCTTCAGCTAACCCAATCTTGTGACCCTTTCAAGGCAAACGCCGCCACACCGGTCGCATGGCTTGGCCCGGCCCTGAGCGTGCCTTATCTCGGTAGGCATGACCGATAAACGACGTTCCGCGCCCAATTCACCCCGCTCGCCGACGCGGCGGCGTCTCATGACCGGCATCACCGGTATTCCCCTGGCCGGCCTGCTGCGTCCGCGATCGGTCGCACGGGCGGCCGGGGACGCGCCCTGGCATCATCTGCCCGACGGTACCTTCCGCAACCCGGCAGGCAGCCCCGTGCGTGGCGGCACAGCTGCCGAGTGGCGCGACTTCATGTACCGCCGCCTGCTGCAGCGGACCCCAGTGCCCGCGATTCCGGCGGATCACGTGCTGACGACGGAGGCGGCTCTGGCCGGACTCGAGGTCGCGGGTGACGACAGCATCACGTGGCTCGGCCATGCCTCGTTCCTGATCCGCGTTGGCGGTCGCACGTTGCTGACCGACCCCTATCTCACCAGGCGCGCCTCGCCCTTCGCCTGGTTCGGCCCCGAGCGCATTGCCGGTCCCGGCCTGCCGCCGGAACGGCTGCCGCCGATCGACGTGCTGCTGCTGTCGCACAACCACTACGACCATCTCGACCTGCGCGCGATCGAGCGCCTGGGTGATACCGGCCGGACCATCGCGGTGATGCCGCTCGGGGTCGCGCGCTACCTGGAGACGGATCGATTCGCGAGGACCGTCGAGCTCGACTGGCTGCAACGCACGGAGGTCGCCGGCATCGCGGTCACGGCGACGCCGGCGATCCATTTCAGCAAGCGTGGCCTGTTCGACCGCAATGCCAGCCTGTGGTGCGGCTTCCATGTCCAAGGGGGAGGACGCACGCTGCTGTTCACGGGCGACACCGCCTACGGCCCGGTGTTCAAGGAGGTGGCGCCGCGACTGCCGCGGCCGGATCTGGCCCTGGTCCCGATCGGCGCCTACGACCCCCGACCGCTGATGCAAGGCTCGCACTGTACGCCGGAGGAGGGCGTGCAGATCGGGCTGGACTGGCGCGCGCCACGGCTGTGCGGCATGCATTGGGGCACGATCCAGCTCACCGACGAGCCACCATTCGAGCCGCCGATTAGATTCAAGGCTGCGGCATGCAACGCTGGTTTCAACGTAGGAGACACCTGGATTATGAGCATCGGCGAGACTCGCAAGCTGTGAGCGCGTCCCATGTCACATGCAATGCAACAGCCGCAGCTCACCGGCGAAAGTTCAGCTGGTGGAGTGCGGCGCACGAAGACGCCAACGCGCCGACTAATCGCAGGTGGGCGGGAAGCGTCCGAGAAATGCCTGAGCGGCTCAAAGCCGCTCAGGCATATCTTATCGGTCTATTCCTTCACCATTGTTCCGCCGCAGCGAAATGCGGCTGGCGATCTGTAGTAGAAAGCGGACAGCACAAGCTGGTTACCATTTGATTTGGCTCCAACCACGTAACCGTCATCGAAATATTCGCATGCAGCCACTCTACCATTTCCAGTGGTGCCAATTCCCCAGCTATAGGTTGCGGCATCAGCCAGTTTGTCCACGCCCGCAGTCACCAGCTGGCTCAGATACGTATGCCCATCCGAGATCGGCCCAGTGACAACGGAGAACTCCCAATTCCGAGCCACTGGAGTTATGCATAGGAAGTTGGTCTGAACGCGGCCGCTGGTCAGAGTGAAGTTCGTGGCTGTGCAGATCGTGCCGTCCGATGCCTTGTAGGAGCCTGGAACAATGTTGACAGAAGTCGGCGGGTTGGGTGATCCAGTTGCCGTCACCTTTGCCGTGGTCGCAATGACACCAGTTGCCCCGACAGTAAGCTTGATCACCACGTCATTATACTTGATCTTGCCGGCGCTGTCGGTCGTCGGCACCCGGAAGGCGCGGACTTCATTGCCGAACGCGTAAGTGGCGCTCTTTTCGAGCATTGTGGTCGGTGCAGCCACAGCGACGGTTGGGGGCAGAGCAAAAATAACTGCTGCCAGCGCGGCTTTGGTGCGATTGGATTGGGTCATGTATATTTCCATTCGAGATTTAGGCACCCAAACAAAGTCGGGTGGCTCACACTGATCAGCAAAACCTCACTTGCAGATATGATTTTTCGCACAACCGCTAGCTGACTTGTGTCAGATCATCATCAAGCGCAACTAACTCAGCTATAGTACCAAAGTACTATAATGCGCTGATGCAGTAATGCTTAGCTGAATTTCTCATCAGAATTTCGTGGTATCGTTCAATCCGGCTGCCGGAGCGAGAGGCACCCGTCAAGCCGTAGGGGCCGAATCGAGCGGGTTGCGTCTCGCTCTTCGCCAGCCGCGGTGTCGAGGCATGAGATCGCGGCCGTTGTCCGGCCGGGTCGCACAAGCTAGAACTTTTCTAGTCTGGTTCACGCGCCCCGGAGACCTGCATGCTCGGCTTCACCTTCAACCCGCAAAAGCGGTTCGCCGAGCTGGGCGAGCGGGAGATCCTGGCCCTGGCGATCACGCTCGAGGAGGAGGACGGCCGCATCTACCGCGACTTCGCCGAGGGCCTGCGCGGCACCTATCCGGCCTCGGCCGAGGTGTTCGACGGCATGGCCGAGGAGGAGAGCGAGCATCGCCATATGCTCATCGAGCTGTTTCGCGAGCGGTTCGGCGACCACATCCCGCTGGTCCGGCGCGAGGACGTGCGCGGCTTCGTGCGCCGCCGCCCGATCTGGCTGACCCAGCCGCTGGGGCTCGACGCGGTGCGCCGCCGGGCCGAGGAGCTCGAGCAGGAGACGGCCAACTTCTACCGCGAGGCAGCCAAGCAGGTCAGCGATGTCAAGATCCGCAAGCTGCTGGTCGACCTGGCCGAGATCGAGGTCGTGCACGCCTCCAAGGCGCACCAGCTCGAGGAGCGGCTGCTGACCGAGACCGTGCGCGACAGCGAGGAGCGCATCGCGCACCGCACCTTCGTGCTGCAATACGTGCAGCCGGGCCTTGCCGGCCTGATGGACGGCTCGGTCTCGACGCTGGCGCCGCTGTTCGCCGCCGCCTTCGCCACCGGGCGCAGCTGGGATGCGTTCCTGGTCGGCATGGCAGCCTCGATCGGCGCCGGCATCTCGATGGGCTTCGCCGAGGCACTGTCGGACGACGGCAGCATCACCGGCCGCGGCCACCCTTGGATGCGCGGTCTGGTCTGCGGGCTGATGACCACGCTGGGCGGCCTCGGCCACACCTTGCCGTTCCTGATCCCGAGCTTCCACGTCGCGACCACGCTGGCGGTAGCGGTGGTGCTGGTCGAGCTGTGGGCGATCGCCTGGGTGCGCGCACGCTACATGGACACACCGTTCCTGCAGGCGGCGTTTCAGGTCGTGCTCGGCGGAGTCTTGGTGTTCGTCACCGGCATCCTGATCGGCAGCGCTTGAGCCGCGGCGCCCTGCCGATGCCGCCCGGCCCGGCTGCCGCGCCACAGGCCGGCTTTGTCCTGGTGCTGGTCGCGGCGACGGCGTTGGGCCCGTTCGCAATGCAGGTATTTCTCCCGGCCCTGCCGGCGATCCAGGCGGATTTTGATGTCGGCGCGGCTACGGCTCAGCTGGCGTTCAGTCTGTCCGCCCTGGCCATCGCCGTGGCGACGCTGTTCTACGGACCGCTTTCCGACCGGTTCGGGCGTCGCCCGGCGCTGATCGGCGGGCTGCTGGTCTACTTCGCCGGCAGCCTGCTCTGTGCGGTGGCGCCGACGATGACGCTGCTGATCGTCGGCCGAGTCGTGCAGGCGGCCGGCGGCTGCGCCGGGATCGTCCTGTCGCGCGCGATCGTGCACGACCTCTACAGCCGCGACCAGTCCGCCTCGATGCTGGCCTACATCACCATGGCGATGGTCGCCGCACCGATGATGGCGCCGGTGCTGGGCGGGCTGCTGGCCGACCTGGCAGGCTGGCGCTCTGTGTTCATGGCCGGCCTCGGCATCGGCGTGCTGATCCTTGTGGCCGTGCACATGGCACTGGCGGAGACTTCGGCCAGTATCGGCAAGCGCGGCGAGACCAGTTCCGTGCGCAGCTTCCTGCGTCTGCTCCGCTCGCCGCCGTTCCTGGGCTACGCCCTGCAAGGGGCGTTCTCAATCGCCCTGTTCTACGCCTTTCTGGCTGCTGCCCCCTATCTGATGGTCATGGTACTCGGCCGCCCGGCGAGCGAGTACGGTCTGATGTCGATCCTGGTGTCGGGCGCCTTCATGCTCGGTAATTTCGCGGCGGCGCGCTACTCGACCCGAATCGGCAGCAACCGGATGATCCTGCTCGGCAGTGGCGGCGCCTTGGCCGGCGCCGTGCTGATGGGTGGTCTGCTGCTGGCCGGCTGGTGGTCGCCCTGGACCCTCTTCCTGCCGACCAGCTTCGCGGCCTTTGCGCAGGGCCTGGCCCTCCCCAACAGTCAGGCGGCCTTCGTCAGCGTCGACCCGCAGGCGGCCGGCGCGGCGTCGGGGCTGGGCGGTTTCCTGCAGATGGGCATCGCCGCCGCAGTCGCGCAGATCGTCGGCTCGCTGCAGGACGGCACGCCCTGGCCCATGGCGATCGGGATGATGCTGTGCGCAGCGGCAGCCTTCATCGCGGCGCTCGTGGCGATCCGTCACGCTCGGATGCATTTACCGCCGTGAGCGCCCGTACCAGGCACGGGCCGTCCAGCTTCGCCTCCATGTCGGCATAGACCCGGCACAGCAGGAAGCGGACGTTGTTGACCACCATCTCGCGATCGTGCGCCTTGAGGTTGGTGTGGATCGGCAGCACGTCGAATACCTTGTCGGCGGAGCTGCGTCCGACGCGATGCACCGGCCGCGGCGGCGTCAGCAACGCCCGATGCAGCTGTGCCTGGGCCGCTTCGCAGGCCTCGTCCCAATCGGGGCGATGGGCTGGAACGGGGTACCGGACCAGGGCGGCGCGCACCGCGCGGCCGAGTTCCATGGCAAGGCCCGGCCCCTCGCCCCCGCAATGGCGCAGGTAGATCAGCGCCACCTCGCCGACATCGGCCAGGACCGCGGCGTAGGAATCCCAGCGGCAGCGCTCGATCGCCCGGCCGAACTCGTCCTCGCGGAACAGCTGCGCCCAGCCGATGCCGGCGCGGGCACGACAATAGTCGAGTGCGCACTTCTGCGAGACGAATGCCGTGCGCCCAGCGAGAAAGTCCGCGAGACCTTCCGCCGTGGCGATACGTGCACGCCCTGCACCGAGCCGGCGGAGCACGCCCAGCACGCCCAGCACGCTGATTCCCCTTCATCCCGCCCGCGACATCTTGTCAGCAAGACATAAGCCCATCATAAACGCCAACGGCAGAGGTGAGAACGCAAAAACAAGGACGTCTCAAGGGTTTGGGCGTTCCGGGAGAAAGCTAGGCTATCGGCGGACGATGGGCGGCAGCCAGCCCATCCAACCAGGGAGGGCATGATGGCGCAGAAGGCACTGGCAGAGGAATACTGGCACAAGACCCGCAATTTGATGTGGTTCTGCCTGCTGGTGTGGTTCGTGTTCGGATTCGGCATCCATTTCTTCGTCCGTGATCTCAACGAGATCACCTTCCTGGGCTTTCCGCTCGGCTTCTACATGGCCGCCCAGGGTTCGCTGATCGTGTTCGTGGTCCTCATCTTCTGGTTTGCCCATCGGCAGAACCAGATCGACGAGGAATACGGCGTGGCCGAAGACGACTGAGAGGGAACCGCACCATGGACTCGTTCGTCTCCAATCTCGGCCGCGTCTACGCCATCTACACCGGCACGTTCCTCGTGTTCGTGATCGTGCTCGCCGTGCTCGAGCAGATGGGCATGCCCGACCAATGGATCGGCTATGCCTTCGTGTTGCTGACCATCGGCGTCTATGCCGGCATCGGCTACATGTCGCGCACCGCCCAGGTGTCCGAGTACTACGTTGCCGGCCGGCGCGTGCCGGCCATGTACAATGGCATGGCGACGGCGGCGGACTGGATGTCCGCGGCCTCGTTCATCGGCATGGCGGGCTCGCTCTACCTGCAGGGCTTCGACGGCCTCGCCTTCGTCCTGGGCTGGACCGGTGGCTACGTGCTCGTGGCCGTGCTCGTGGCACCCTACCTGCGCAAGTTCGGCGCCTACACCGTGCCGGACTTCCTGGCCGCCCGTTACGAGGGCAACCTCGCCCGCTTCATGGGCGTGGTGGTGCTGATAGCCTGCTCGTTCATCTATCTGATGGGCCAGCTGACCGGCACCGGCTTAGTCATGTCGCGCCTGATCGGTATCCCGTTCGAGTACGGCGTATTCGTCGGGCTGGCCGGCATCCTGGTCTGTTCGATGCTGGGCGGCATGCGCGCGGTGACCTGGACCCAGGTGGCGCAGTACATCGTGCTGATCATCGCCTACCTGATTCCGGTGATCATCCTCTCGACCCAGACCACGGGCGTGCCAGTGCCGCAGCTCATGTATGGCGGCGTGCTGCAGGAAGTTACCAACCTCGAACGCACGGCACCCTACATCGCGCCGTTCGTCGGTGAGGCCAAGGGTCATGCGACCGCGTTCTGGTTCCGCGACCCGCTCAACTTTTTCGGCCTGATCTTCTGCCTGATGCTGGGCACGGCCTCGCTGCCGCACGTCATCATGCGCTACTTCACCACCCCCTCGGTGCGTGAGGCGCGCAAGTCGGTCGGTTGGTCGCTCCTGTTCATCTTCATCCTTTATTTCACGGCTCCCGCCTACGCGGTGTTCGCGAAATACGAGGTGTTCACCAACGTGCTGGGCAAGGATCTTTCCACCCTGGAGGCGGTGATGGCGCTCCCGGGCTGGATTTTCACCTATGGCAAGCTCGGCCTAGTGAAGATCTGCGGGGCCAACGCGGCCAGCCCGGATGCGGTGTTCGCGGCGTGCCAGGCCTTCAAGGATGCGGCCGGTGCGGTGGTGCCGGTGACCCAACTCACCTTCAACCAGTTCACCATTGCCGCGGACACGATCGTGCTCGCGACCCCGGAGATCGCGGGGCTGCCCTACGTGATCGCGGGCCTGGTGGCTGCCGGCGGTCTCGCCGCCGCGCTGTCGACGGCGGATGGCCTGCTGCTGGCGATCGCCAATGCCCTCAGCCACGATGTCTACTACCAGATGGTCGACCACACCGCCTCGACCAGGCGTCGCCTGACCGTGGCCAGGACGCTGCTGATCGTCGTGGCGCTCCTGGGTGCCTGGACGGCGGTCACGCTGCCGCAGACTATTCTGATTTTCGTCAGTTGGGCGTTCTCGGTGGCGGCCTCGGGCCTGTTTGCGGCTCTGGTGCTGGGCGTATGGTGGAAGCGCACGACCGGTCCTGGGGCGATCGCCGGTATGCTGGCCGGCTTCGCTGTGTGCATCTGGTACACGTTCGGCACGGAGTATTACGGCGTACCCCTTCTCTTCAAGGACACAGCTTTGTCCACGAAGGGGCTCTCCAACCTGTCCGCGGGCGTGATCGGAATACCGGTGTCATTCCTGGTGACAATCGTGGTCAGCCTGATGACCAAGGCACCGTCCCGCGAGATGCAGGGCTTCATCGAGGCGATCCGTACGCCGCGCGGCGGCACGATGATGAAGGAGGCTAGGCAGGCCTAGTCAGCCACCCCACCTGTTGGCTGGACGACCGGCGGGGCCTTCGGGCCCCGCCTTTGCTTGGCGGGGAGTGACCCAAGATGGATTCGCTGCCACGCGAAGCGTGGGTGCTAGCCGTCGACTATCTGTTCGCGGCGCTGATCTACACCATGCTGGGCCGGTTCGTGCTCGGCCTGTTCGTGCCGCCCGACTGGGACAATTACATCTGGCGGTTCTTTCGCCGTGTAACCGACCCGGTGCTGGACGTTACCCAACGACTGACGCCGAGTTTCATGGTCGATGCGTTCCTGCCGTTGGTAGCGGTCTGGTGGCTGTTCCTGGCCCGCGTCCTCTTCAACGTCGCAGCCGACCCGGTCTATCGGGCGAACATTCTGATTGTCCTGCATTTGATGGGCATCGTGCCGCAATCCTGGCTCGGCGAACTCGGCTAGATGGCGCCGCAGCAATGCGAGATGTCGAACAAGCTGCCATTGAGTCGGTCGCCCGTGGCGTCGGGTACGGTGCGCTGGCTATCTGCTTGGTGGTGGTCGGCCTCGCCGGCTACCCGCTGCTGGCACTGAAATCGGGCGCGGCTCTAACTCTTTTGATGTGGGCGATCCTGCGGCTCAAGGCGCTCCGGGCACCAAGGCAACCCTACCGGCGCACGGAGGTCTGGCTGCTGCTGGAGCCCCGGCCAGATTGGTCGTCCGAGGTCGCGCAGCGCCTGATCGGTGGTGCGCTGCAGCGCACGCTCGAACGCTTCGCCCGGCCGGTGCTGGCCGTGGCGCTGACCCTCTGGTGCTTGAGCCTCGCTTCGTCATTCCTGGGCCTGCGCTGAGGCCAGAGAAAAGGGCGCGGCCCGCAGGCCGCGCCCCCCTTCACTCAGCTGCGTGCGAGACCGCTCAGCGGCGACGGATCTCGACGCGACGGTTACGCGGCTCCGGGGTCTGCGGAGGCGTCTCGACCGCCAGGTTGGACATGCCGAAGCCCTTGATGACCATGCGGTCACGCGACACGCCCTTGCTCTCGAGGTAGGCGGCCACTGCTTCGGCGCGGCGCTCGGAGAGCTTCAGGTTGTACGCTTCGGTGCCGACATTGTCGGTGAAGCCCCACACCAGGAACTGGGTCGAGGTGTCGGCGATCATCACGTCGGCGATCTTGTCCAGCTCGGGCTTGAACTGGTCCTTGAGCACGTACTTGTCGAAGTCGAAGAAGGCATCGGCCTCGAGCGAGACGTTCTCCGGTGCCACCGGCACCACGGCGTCGTTGACGATCTTCAGGTTCTTGTAGAACCCGTCACGGCAGTACGCGATGTCCTTGGGCTGAAAGTTCTCGTGCTGCTGCTCGACCCAGCAGTCAAAGAACGACTGCGCATAAGCTGCCGCCTCGGGAGCAGCCGTCCGGCCGTCGTCGGTCAGCGCCGCCTCGAGCTGCGCCCGCGCCTGCGTCAGCTCGTCCACCTTGTCCGCCGGCTGGGGACCGAAGTCGGTGATCTGCGCGACAGGGGGGGTCTCGCCGCGCGCGGCCATGAGCGCCTTACGCCCATGCGCCATCGCCGACGTGTAGTTCATCATGTCCACCTGCTCGTAGGTGGTGTGCTCCATGTAGCCTTCATAGAGCGCCTGGTGGTAGGCGTCGCCTTGCGGCTTGGCTTTGCTGACCTCGTCGAAGCTTCGCTGAGCCTGGAACCCGCCGCAGCCTGCCAGCATGCTCGCGGCGGCGAGCAAACTCATAGTACCGAGCCGGAGTTGCATTGCTGCTCCCTCATATGTTGCGCGGACAACTGATGCGGCCGCTCTAACACCCCACCTGAAACCTGTCGATTAACGAGGCGCCAAGGCATGGACGGTGGCCGTTTTTTCCCAATGACGTGGTAGCCGCGACACGCCACCATCGTTCAGATACAATATCCACCGGCTGCATCCGTGACCATACGACAGATTGCCGGATATTCACGACGAGCTAAAGTGTGTGCGGTAAGCCGCAGTAAGGAAGTGCCGATGAACGCGAGCGAGAGCCTTGGACCCGTGGGGTGGGGAGGGATTATCCTGCTGGCCCTCGCTGCAGTCTGCGCAGTCCTGTTCGGATTCACTTCCGTATTCTATTTCGCGCTCCTGCTGGTACCGGTGGTGTTCGTGGTGATGTTCGACTTCTGCGGCGGCAGGAATCCCAGCGGTACCTGAACCCGACGAGTTGCTCAGTCGCTGACCAGCCCCGGCAGCAGTGCCCGCAGCTGGCGCAGCTCGGTACCGGCCAGGCCACTGGTAGAGGCGGTCACGACCTCACCGCCTAGCACGCGCCGGATTACCGCCAATGCTGCCGCCGACAGCTCGGCACCATCCACGCGATATTCCTCGAAGGCGGCGGTGGTCAGCGGCACCCACTTGCGGGCGATGTCCAAGAGCACCTCGGCGTAGGCGCGGATCTCATACTGGGCGTGAGCGTCGTTTCGCAGCCGCAGGAAATGCAGCAGGTTGTGCAGATCGACCTTCCAGTACCATTGCGTGTAGGTATTGAGCGGTAACACCATCCGCGCCAGCTCTCGGGCGATGCCGGGACGCTCGTCATCGCCCAGCAGCTTCTCGTAGACGGTGAAGCTGCGGCTGCTGATCGCCCCGATCTCGCGCAGCACGGCGGCGGCGGATTCCACACCCAGCACCTCGTCGCGCCCCTGCTTGTTGGTGGCTGACTGTGCTGCGGTGTGCACTGGGGTCGGCATATCGAACAGCCGCTCCTGCACCGGCTCGGGCTTTTGGGCGGTCTTCACCAGCTTCAGCAGATCCTTGTCCGGAATATAGAACTCCCGATCGAGGACGGAGTAGCGCGCCGAGTACTCGTTGACGTTGGCGGTCCGGTGCCGGATCCACTGGCGGGCCACGAAGATCGGTAGCTTCACGTGCAGCTTGAGCTCGCACATCTCGAACGGGCTCGTGTGCCGGTTCCGCATCAGATAATTGATCAGCCCACGGTCGCCGCTGACCTGCTTGGTGCCGCGGCCGTAGGAGACCCGGGCCGCCTGCACGATCGCCGCATCGTCGCCCATATAATCGATGACGCGGATGAAGCCGTGGTCGAGCACGGGCAGCGGCTCGTAGAGCAGCGCTTCCAAGGCTGGCACCGTGGCACGGCGGGTCGGCGTGGTGCTGTCCCGCAAGCTGTCGATCTCGGCCTGTCGTTCCGAGTCCAATGCCATGCGAAACTCCTCCGGCGACGGGACTACGGCTAGGTAACGGCGTCGATCGGTGGAGTCGAGGGCGGTTGCGCGGTTCAGCCGACGCTCTATATATAAAGCGCTGGCTTGCCAGATATGGCGATAAACGCTGTGCGGAATAGGCGTTGCGGACCCGGGGGCGGAGCCCGGCGCCTCCACCATCTCCCACCCCTCGGGGTGGCGTATGGGGGCGACTTAGGATCGACGCGCGTAGTAAAGGTGCAGTTTTTGCCCGGCATGGTACCGCCGATACCGGACCAATATGACAAGTGCCAACGACAACGTTGCACTCCGACAGGCTGTTGCTGCCTAAGCAGTAGTCAGGTCGCGGCTCGGGGGGGCGCCGGGCAACAGAAGCCCCCCCACTTCACCGAATGGAATCCGGCGTCGATGCGGCGTTCACGTATAGACTACGGTCGGTTGGTCGAGAGCGCCCTGCGCACGGTGGTCCGGGATGTGCTTCAGCGCCTGGGCAACGAGGGGACGGCACCGCCGCACCACTTCTACATCACCTTCCGCACCCGCCATCCGGGTGTGGTGATCCCGGAATTCCTGCGCGACCGCTATCCGGTCGATATGACCATCGTGCTCCAGCACCAGTACTGGGATCTCGAGGTCGACGAGCAGGGCTTCGGCGTGACCTTGAGCTTCAACGACCAGATGCAGCGCCTGCGCATTCCGTTCGGTGCGATCAAGGTGTTCGCCGATCCGGGGGTGGAGTTCGGGCTGCAGTTCACCCTCGACGACGACGATGCCGAGGCACCGTCGTCGGAGCCGGTGCGGCTGTTGGGCGCCGGTGTTCGTGAAGCCGTCGAGGACGAGGTTGAGGCGTCGGCAAAGGAGCCCTCGGCCGGGGCCGAGATCGTGACGCTGGACCGCTTCCGCAAGAAGTGAGCTCGGCGTCGCTGCGACACCGCCTCGGTTGACAGCCAGCTGCCCCCGCGCAATCTCGCCCGGCTATCGTCGGGATGCACGGGGGAGCGGTGTGATGGACAAACCCAAGGACGTACGGGTGGAATCGGACACGTTTGGTCCGATCGAGGTCGATGCGGCACGTTATTGGGGCGCGCAGACGCAGCGTTCGCTGCAGAATTTCAAGATCGGCACCGAGCGGATGCCGGTCCCGCTGGTGCGGGCCTTGGGTATCGTCAAGCTGGCGGCGGCCCGGGTCAACGGACGGCTCGGGGAGCTCGACGGCAAGCTGGCCGAGGCCGTGGGTCGTGCCGCCCAGGAGGTGATGGACGGCAAGCTCAACGACGAGTTCCCGCTCGTGGTCTGGCAGACCGGGTCTGGCACGCAGACCAACATGAACGCCAACGAGGTGATCGCCAGCCGGGCCAACGAGTTCCTGGGCGGCCAGCGTGGCGGCAAGGATCCGGTTCACCCCAACGATCACGTCAACCGCGGCCAGTCCTCCAACGATACCTTCCCGACCGCCATGCACATCGCCGCCGGCGAGCAGGCGGTGCGCCTGTTGCTGCCGGCGCTCGAGCATCTGCACGCGGCGTTGACGGCCAAGAGCCAGGCTTTCCAGGACGTGATCAAGATCGGCCGCACCCATCTGCAGGATGCGACCCCGCTGACGCTCGGCCAGGAGTTCTCAGGCTACGCGACCCAGGTCGCCTACGGCATCGAGCGGGTCAAGGTGGCGCTGCCGCGGGTCTACTACCTGGCCCAGGGTGGCACGGCGGTCGGCACCGGGCTCAACGCCAAGAAGGGCTTCGCCGAGGCATTCGCGGCCGAGGTGGCCTCGATCACCGGGCTGCCGTTCGTCACCGCCCCGAACAAGTTCGAGGCCCTGGCCGCGCACGACGCCATGGTCGAGCTGCACGGGGCGCTCAACGTCCTGGCGGCCAGCCTGATGAAGATCGCCAACGACGTCCGCCTCCTGGGCTCGGGGCCGCGCTGTGGGTTCGGTGAGCTCAAGCTGCCGGAGAATGAGCCCGGCAGCTCGATCATGCCGGGCAAGGTCAACCCGACCCAGTCGGAGGCGCTGACCATGGTCTGCTGCCAGGTCATGGGCAACAACGTGGCGCTCACCGTCGGTGCCAGCAACGGCCATTTCGAGCTCAACGTCTTCAAGCCGGTGATCATCAGCAACCTGCTGCAGTCGATCCGTCTGATCGCCGACGGTGCGCGCAGCTTCACCGACAATTGTGTGGTCGGCATCGAGGCCGATCGCGATCGCATCACCCGGCTGCTCAACGAGAGCCTGATGCTGGTGACCGCGCTCAACCCCAAGATCGGCTACGACAACGCCGCCAAGGTGGCGAAGAAGGCACACAAGGAAGGTACGACCCTGCTGCAGGCGGTCCTGGCCCTGGGGCTGCTGACGGAAGAGGAGTTCGTCCAGGCGGTCCGGCCCGAGCAGATGCTGGGGCCGTCCGACTAGGCAGATCCACCGCCGCCCGGCTCAGTTGCCCATCTGCATCGGCTTTTGATGCGTGTGCGCTGCCGTCGGGCGGCCCTCGACCGCGACTTCGACCGTCACCACGCCGGCCTTCTCGAAGGTCAGGCTCAGCGGGAAATGCTGGCCGACCTCGAGCGGCTGTGTCAGGCCCATCAGCATGATGTGCAGGCCACCCGGGGCCAGCTGGGCCTGACCGCCGGCCGGCAGCTCGATCGCCTGTACCGGCCGCATCGACGCCACGCCTTGCGCATCGACGCTGCTGCTGTGCAGCTCGACAGAGCGTGCTGCCGCCGTAGCCACCCCGATCAGGCGGTCCGCTACGGTCCCGGTATTCTCCAGCGTGAGATAGGCCGCACTGTTGGCGGTAGCGGCAGCCCGGGCCCACGGATGATCGACCACGATCGTACCGGCCTTGACGTCCTGAGCGAGGGCGGGACCAGCGAGCAGCAACGCGGTGCCGAGCATGGTGACGAACATTCTCATCTTCGTTCTCCAGTGTGGTGGGCGGGCATCAAGGCACGTCGATCCCGCCCACGAAGGTCAGTTTGGTGAAGTCGTCGATCAGCAGGTCGAGCTGCAGCTTCCATCGGCCGCCTCGGGGCAAGACCAGGCCGGTGGCGGTGGCCACACCCGGTGCCGGGAGTTCCATCGCCGCGCGCGACCTCTCGATACCTGCGTCCGGCAGGCTCCATGACAAGCTGGCCTCGCGCGCCTGAACGGGCCCGCCGTCGCGGTCGGTGACCCAGGCCTCGAGGCGGTTGGTGCCGGTGCGGCCGGGAAGAAGGGTGAGCGTCGCCTGTCCGGCAGGTGCGGCAATCACGACGGTCAGGGCGCCCGTATCGAGCGCGGTGAGGACGCGCGGCGGTGGGCCCAGCGGGAAGGTCGCGGTCACGGCCAGGATCGCGAGACCAAGGGCGAGATCGGCACGCAGGCTCCAGCGCAGCCCGCGGTCGGCGCGCCATGCGCCTCGGGCCAGCGCCGGCGTGAGCCATAGCCGATTCAACGTGGCCACCACCAGCAGGGCTGCCACGAGTGCCAGCTTGCCGATGAGCCGCCAGCCATAAGCCGTGGTCGTCAACGCGCCCAGGCTGCCACCGAGCTGCACCCAGGCGAGGGCCGTGCCGGCGCCCGCGAGCAGCGCCACCGCCGCCAGTGCCACGGTGGAGAAGCGGCCGATGACCATCGCCGCCCGTGGTCGCTCCAGGTCCAGGCTCCACAGCAGCGGGAGCAGCGAGCCCAGCCAGAAAGCGGCGCAGAGCACATGCAGACCCACGGCCGGCACGGTGAGCCAGCGTGGTTCGGCCGAAGCCGCATGCCCCGTCAGCGCGAACGAGCCGACGATCGCGGCGACGGCGAGGAGGCGCCAGACCGCTGGCAATCGCCCGCCAGCGGCAAGCGCAGCGAGGCCGAGCGCTGCCAGCCCGATGGCCGGGCCCAATGTCGTTGCCGCGGCGATGGCCCACGGTGTCGGGGACGCGAGGCTCGAGATCGGCAGGCCGCCGAGCTCGAGGCCTGCCGTGCCCAGCCGCAGTGCCAGAGCCGCGAGCCCCCACGTCGCGAGCCGCACCGTCAGCCGCCTTGTCCGTGCTTCCAGCGGCGGTGGCGGCCGAACCAGTAGCTCGAACATGGTTGCGCCAATGGCACCGAGCGCCGTGAGATAGACCAGCCATCGGCCGAAGGCCGTGAGCCAGCCCTGCGGCGCCGTCGTGATGGACTGGTCATTGGGGAAACCGGCGTCGACGCCGATGCCGAAATGCAAGGTTCCGGCGACCGGGTGCGCATCGAGAGAGGCTACGCGATAGCTCAGGAAATACACACCCTGCGGCAGCTCTCGTGCCGGCCGCATGGTGATGGCCTCGCCGGCGGGCTGGACGGCGACGTCGGCAAGCTCGGTCCCCTGTCCATCCAGCAGCCGTACCACTACCGGCACGACCGGCTCGTTGAACCGCAGGACGATCTCCGTCGGGGCGGTTTCCAGGCGCATCCCGTCGGCGGGCGACGCTTCCACCAGCACCGCGTGGGCGAGGACACTGGTGGAGCAGCTCATCGTCAGCACCAGGCCGACAAGCAGCATCGCCAGACATCGGCACGACGTGAAGCCGACGGACCGGTATCTCCCGCTCCGGCCGAACCTGGTCCGCGGCAACATGCTCGCCACCGTCGCTTGCGGCTGCCTAGTCGTTGCCGGCCTTCTTCTCGGTGATGCTCAGTCCGGGGGCCGGTGTCTCCAGGTCGTCATCGCTCTGGCCTGCGGCCGGAATGTCGATCCAGCGCTCGACCTTGCCATCGGTGCATTCCTGCACGATGGGAAAATAGACGCTGGAGCCGACCGGAAAGTCGGTCAGCGCGACGCGGAACACGAACTCGTCGTACCAGGCGTCGGGGAGATTGCCGCCGATCCAGGCGATCTCACCGACGCCCTCGTTCAACGGTGTGCCGTAATAGTCGTAGGTCTTGCCGTACTTGGCGGTGGTCGTGGCAAGCTCCCAGCCGGGCTTCGGCATCGGCTTCACGGCGATGACCCCTTCCGGGATCTTCACCCTGACGGCCACGGTCGGGCTGCCTTCGCAGCCGTGTGGAACCCGTAGCACGGCCTTGTAGGTGCTGTTGGGTGGTGCCTGTGCGGTTTCTAGCGTGACGTGCGCAGAGGCGCTGCCGCCTGTTCCGATCGCAAGGATGCCCGCGCCGATCAGCGCGCAACATGAGCGAGCCATGATGATGTCTCCCGATTTGCCGAACGTCCGAACAGCCGCCTCGGCACTGCTGTCCGGCAGCGCGAAGCAGGCTGTTTCCTCACTGCGCTCAGGAGCGGGGTGGTGGGCCGCGTGGCGGGAGGGGAACGCCGATGGCACGAGCGACGTGCAGATCGACGGCGGCGTGGCGCGAAACGACGATCGCCACGTCGGCGACGACGGGCTCAAGCGTGGTGGAACCGGAGTGCAGGCCGACCTTGGGCGATCCGGTGAGGCAGCCGCCGCAATGATGGAAGGACTGGTGGTCGGGCTTGTCGCTGTCGACCGGCAGCCCGCTGCTGTCGATTGCGATCTGCTGGATGCCGTGCTCCGTGCACAGCTCGACCAGCGTCACGCCCGCGGCCGCCGCGCGCACCGCGAAGGCCTGGAATACCGGCGTGCCGAGCGACAGGACGTAGAGGACGAGCAGCCAGCGCAGCACCGCCGCCGAACGGCCGCGGGCCGCAGCACAGCATGGCGTCGAGGACAGCACTGGCTTCGTCATCGTGCACGAAGCTTTGAGCCCCTTTCCGGACGGCTGTCCAGCCGAAGCAGCCGGCTCAGTAGTGCCGGCAGCCGGCCATCGATGGCGGCCAGCCCGACGGCGATCAGAACCATGCCGCCCAACTGTTGCGGTTGGATGTGCTCGGCGAGGGCGAAGCTGCCCAGCAGAATGGCGTTCACCGGAATGAGGAAGGTCACCAGTAGCAGGTTAATGGCCCCCGCCGCGGCGAGGATGCGAAAGTAGATCACATAGGCAAGGGCGGTGCAGAACAGCGCCATGGCCACGACCGCAGTCCACGGCACCAATCCCGGCATCGGCAGAGTCCACGGCCGATCGACCAGGAGCGCGACCGGTACCAGCATGACGGTGCTGGCGACCACCTGTCCCGTCGCGGACACCAGCGGTGACACTCCCCGCTCACGAAACCGGCGACCAAAAATGCCGGCACAGGCATAGGAGCCGGCGGCGATGAGGCAGGCAAGCTGCGCCAGCAGATTGAGCCCGATTCCGTCCAGCGCCGTCGGCCCAACCATGGTCATGACGCCGAGCAGCCCCGCCCCCACGCCCACCATGCGATTGGCGGTGAGCTTCTCGTCGCTGGTCAGCAGATGTGCAAGCAGGACTGTCCACAAGGGGGTCGTCGCGTTCAGAATCGAGGCAAGGCCGCTCGGAATCTGGGTTTGACCCCAGACGATGAGGCTGAACGGGAGCAGATTGTTGAGCGCGCCCATCGCCAGGAACGCTGCCCATAGGCGCGGATTGCGGGGCAGGCGCTGTCCGATGCCGTGAAGGGCGAGGAGCAGCGCCAACGCCGCAAGGCCTACGCGTGCGAGGACAATGCTGAACGGCGGCAACCCCCCGAGCGCCAGCTTATACCAACGGCCCTTGTTTTTGATCTGTTGGGGTTGGATCCGTCCGCGGTACGGCAGCGTTGATGGTCGGTGTGTCAGTCCGCGGAGGGGTCATGACGGTGGCGATCACACGAGGGGAACTGGGCGCGGGTGACCTGCGGCGGGAGGCGGCACGCTGCCGGGACGCGAGGGCGTCGCGACGGA
>JBATRI010000735.1:0-1656 GCA_049292515.1 Geminicoccaceae bacterium | reverse complement strand
GCCTTGGTGTCGCCCGCCTCGGCACCGCCCGGCGCCGGCATGCCGCCCAGCAGCGCCCCTAGGGCGATGACCCCCAGCCGCCTGGCGGACTCGGGCTCGCTGCGGGCGGAGACATCCGCCTGCGGTCGCGGGCGACCCGACCTCGACCCGCCGGGCAGTGCCTTGCTCGTCGTCATCGCCGATCCCCGTGGCCTCTGCCGCGTGCCTTGAAACCCGGCACCTTCTTCACCGCCAATGTACATTTATCCTACACTGGACACCAGTTGAATGCCAAATCGATGCCACTGATTGCGCACAATGCGCCGCATGTCGCGCGGCCGGCATCCGGATCGGTTACTGACCGCCAACAGTATCGTGGATATCGTCAGAAGCGGAAATCGCCCGCGGTCAGCACCTTGCTGCCGGTCAGCTGGATCTCCCGCTCGCCGGTCTCGCCACCGCGTTTAGCCGTGACCGGCCTGGCCACGGCCTCGCGCAGGCTGAGCCTGCCGTCGGAGGGGTCGACCAGATCGGCGGTGGTGGTGACCGTCAGATACATCCGTGCCACCTCGCTGATGCATGCAAGGCGACATTCTCGCCCATCGGGCGAACCTTTACGTTGATCTGGATCAACCGCCCGACGGCCTAGCGCAGGTGCGGCAGCCTGCCGCCGATCGGCTGCAGCGGGAACACGCCCTTGCCGCGCAGATGGCCGGTGATCTCGGCCACCGGGGCCGGGCGCGCGAACCAGTAGCCCTGCAGCTCGTCGAAGCCGATCGAGCGGGCGATCTCGGCGTGGCGCCAGGTCTCGATGCCCTCGGCCACGACGACCAAGCCCAGATCGTGGGCGAGACGGACGACGTGCGCGCAGATGGTCTCGGCGCGGTGATCACCGAACTGGCTGATCAGGCTGCGGTCGATCTTGACCGTGCGCAGATGCAGCCGGTGCAGGTAGCTGAGGCTCGAGTAGCCGGTGCCGAAATCATCGAGCGCGATGGCGACGCCGAGCCGGCGCAGCTCCTCGAGCTCGCGGTGCACGCGCGGGTCGTCGTCGAGCAGCACGCTCTCGGTGAGCTCGAGCTCGAGCAGCGCCGGCGGAATGTCGACCTCCTCGATCAGGCCGCGCAGCCGGCTGGCCACCGCCCCGTGGCGCAGCTGGGCGGCGGACAGGTTGATGGCGATCCGCGGCGGCGTGATGCCGATCGCCTGCCAGCGGCCGATCTGGGCGCAGGCATCGGCCAGCACCCAGTCGCCCAGGCTCTCGATCAGCCCGGTCTCCTCGGCCAGCGGCACGAACAGGCCGGGGGCGAGCAGGCCGCGATGGGGATGCTGCCAGCGCAAGAGGGCCTCGAGCCCGGCCACCGTGCCGTCGGTCGAGGAGATCTTGGGCTGGTAGTGCAGCTCCAGCTCGCCGTCCTGGATGCCCCGCGCCAGCTCCCGGCGCAGGGCGCCGCGGGTCCGCACCTCCTGGGTCAGCTCGGGGCGGTAGAAGGCCATCCGCGCCCGGCCGGAGGACTTGGCGCTGTAGAGCGCGACGTCGGCATTGGCGCGCAGCTCGTCGGCGGTGCTGCCGTCGTCGGGGAAGACCGCGATGCCGACGCTGGTGCCGACCACCAGCTCCTGCTGGCCGATCCGCATCGGCGCCGAGGCCGCCGTCATCAGCCGGTCGGCCAGGGT
>JBATRI010000734.1:0-1765 GCA_049292515.1 Geminicoccaceae bacterium | reverse complement strand
CTCGCTGTCCGACCTGCTGACCCCCTACGCGGTGATCGAGCAGCGGGTGCGCGCGGCGGCGGCCGGCGACTTCGTGATCGCCTTCTACAACCCGGTCTCCGCACGCCGTCGCGTGGCCCTGGCGAATGCCAGGGACATCCTGCTGGAGCACCGCCCGGCCGCGACGCCCGTGGTCCTGGCGCGCAATCTCGGCCGACCGGACGAGAGCCTGCGGCTGATCGAGCTGGGCGAGCTCGACCCCGACCAGTGCGACATGCTCACGGTCGTGCTCGTCGGCAGCAGCACGACCCGCCGGGTGCCGCGGCCGCATGGCCCGGACTGGGTCTACACCCCCCGCGGATACGAGGTCGCATGACGGTCCATTTCATCGGCGCCGGCCCCGGGGCACCGGACCTGATCACGGTGCGGGGGCTGCGGCTGATCCAGAGCTGCCGGGTCTGCCTCTATGCGGGCTCCCTGGTGCCGGAGGCCGTCGTGGCCGAGGCGCCGGCGGGGGCGCGGGTCGTGGACACCGCATCCATGCACCTGACGCAGATCATGGACGAGATCGAGGCAGCACATGCGGACGGCCACGACGTCGCCCGGGTCCACTCCGGCGACCCCTCGCTCTATGGCGCTATCGCCGAGCAGATCCGGCGCCTGGACGCGCTGGGCATTGCCTGGACGATCACGCCGGGCGTGCCGGCGTTCGCGGCCGCCGCGGCCGCCCTGGGGGGCGAGCTGACGCTTCCCGACATCGCCCAGTCGGTCGTCATCACCCGCACCGCCGTGCGCGCCTCGGCGATGCCGGACGGCGAGAGCCTCAAGGCCTTCGCCGCCACCGGGGCGACGCTCTGCATCCATCTTTCGATCAACAATCTCGTGCCGGTGGTGCGCGAGCTGACGCCGCTCCTGGGTGCCGACATGCCGGTGGCGGTCGTCTACCGGGCCAGCTGGCCCGACCAGCAAATCATCCGCGGCACGCTGGCCACGATCCGCGGGCTGGTGAAGGGGACGGGGATCACGCGGACCGCGCTGATCATGGTGGGTCGGGTGTTGGGCGAGGCGGCGTTCAGCGAGAGCCGGCTCTATGCGGCCGATCACTCGCACGTCCTGCGGCCGAGAATGTCGGCCAGCCACGACAGCGCCTCCGGCACCGAGCCGGCCGCACCCTCGGGCGGCTGAGGCCGGGTCAGCATCACGACCGGCAGCCGCAGCTCGCGGGCCGCGGCGAGCTTGGCGTAGGTCAGCTCGCCCCCGCTGGCCTGGATGAACAAAGCACCGACCTCGTAACGCCGCAGCAGCTCGACCTCGGCCTCGACCGGGAACGGTGGCCGGCCCGAGACCCAGATCACGTTGACCGGCAGGTCGGCGGGCCTGGTGATCCCGCGCATCACGAACGTGAACGCCTGTGCTGCGCCCAGCTCCGGCAGGGCACGGCGCCCGAGGGTCACGAACAGGCGGCGGGCGCGCGGGCGCAGCCAGTCCAGCCCCTGCGCCAGGCTGTCCACGGCGTGCCACGTGTCGCCGGGCTGCAATTGCCAGTTGGCCCGCTGCAACCGGAACCTCGGCACCCCGGCCTCGGCGCAGGCCCTGGCAGCGTGCTCGGTGATCCGCGCCGCGAACGGGTGGGTGGCGTCGAACACGGCGGCGATGCCGGTGCCGCGCAGATATCGGGTCAGCCCTTCCGGCCCGCCGAAGCCGCCGCTGCGCATCACCACGCCCTCGACCTGGGCGGCCTCGGTGAGGCCGGCGAGCGACAGGATGGGTGCCGCCCAGCCGCTGG